>CADCAD010000001.1 GCA_902799325.1 uncultured Ruminococcus sp.
ATAACGTACCAAGCGCGCTCAACTTCGGCGGGTTTTGCTAAAAATGTTGACATTTTCATTCCTCCTGTACTTTTTCGTGCTTTATGATTATAGTACACATCGGCGGCAAAGTCAACACTTTTTTGAAAATTTTTAATTTAGCTCGGTGAAATCTTTAAAATACAACCATATACTCTTATATACTCTCGGATTCTCACGAGCGATTTTTGGTGCGCGATCCGAAAAACACATGCTTTTTCAAAAAACTTCACATTTGTTTCACAAAATGTCTATTTGCCGTTCATATTGCAGGGGTAGTATATAGTCACAGCAAACGAAGGAGGTGAAACCGATGTTTAAAAACCAACCGTCGGTCGTTGCCTGTGTAACAAGCCAATATGAATGTGACCGGATTATCGAAACCGCCGGACAGCTTGCGGCGGAATTTGACTGCGAGCTGCATGTGTTAAGCGTTTTGATGCCGACTGAAAACTACGGATTGATCTGCGACCAGCTGGAATATCTCAACTACGTTTCCAAAAAAGCAGGTGCGGACATGACCATCATTTTCAGCAGCGACGCGCCGAAGGCGGCGGCAAAGTTTGTCAGGGAAAACAACGCCCTGCAAATCGTTACGGGCATGCACGACGGTGGCGGCGAGAGCTTTTTGGTGCGGTTCAATCAACTGCTGCCCAATCTCTCCATTACCATGGTGGACAAAAACCGCAACGTATACACCATGGATGTGCACACGCGTGTGCATTAAGTTAGAAGGTATATTGACATAAATGAATTGATAAACATATAAGCATTTTAATTTTACTATTTCCATCTCCTTTCTTTATAAATAATCTCTCTCTTAAAGGCGCTCCGTTTTCGGGGCGTCTTTTCCTTTGTGTGAGTTAACAAAATTGACACATTCACGCGAAAAAGTTGGCGAAGGTTATTGTTTTTGCGCGGATAATGTTGTATAATCATTATATATGTATTTCTTTTGTAATTAGAATTCGATGAACCGGGTGATTATTGTGAGCGATCGCAACCGAAACGACTATTTTGATTTGGACAATTTTGACGAAAGCATCGACAGCCGCGACTACCGCCGCCGTCAGCCGGTGCGCCGTCAGACCGCGTCCTATAACCGCCGCAGACCGAAGAAAAAGGGCATGAAAACGCGCACCAGAAACCGCATTATTCTTGTCAGCCTGGCGCTGGTGATCGTGGCGCTGCTGGTGGTGCTGCTTGTGCTGCTGTTTTCCAGATGCGGCAAGGGAAAGGACACCTCCGGCATCAGCACCGAGCCCACGCAGCCGGTGTATCAGGACGCCACCAAAGCGGCAGAAAACACGCAAAATCCGCAGGCGGGCGGCGACAAGCTTTCGCTCGACACCTACACGCCCGCCAACCCGAAGGACAACAACACCGACGGCTATATGGACGGCGGCTTGTATGTGTGGGACAGCAAGGCGTTTGAGCTGTTCGGCGGCGACGATTACTCCGCCGAGGACTACAGCACCGCCGTCAATGATTTGGCAGGCAAGCTCAGCGGCTTAAAGGTTTACAGCATGATTATTCCGAACCATACGGAAATGGGACTGCCGAAGCGCTTGATTGCCGGCAACGGCGAGGATGCCGGCAACCGGGCATACTCCAATTCGCAGGCGGACAACATCAAGGCGGCGTATGACAAGATGGACAAAAGCAAGGTCACGCCCGTCAACGCCTACAACTACCTGTCCGAGCACTGCAACGACTACATCTATTTCGATTCCGACCACCACTGGACAGGCTTGGGCGCCTACTACGCCTATCAGGCGTTTGTGGAAAGCCAAGGTCTGACGGCGCTGTCGCTGTCCGACTGCACCGAACAGCAGATTGACGGCTTCACCGGCTCGCTGTCGCAGATGACGGGCGGCATCAAGGAGGACTCGGTGCATTACTGGCAGTTCCCTTACACCGTAACCATGGACATCACCGACGCCAACGGCAGCGTCGCCAACTATGACGATCCGTATTTTGACGAGGAAGCGTCCGGCACGCTGACCTATGGCACCTTTATTTACGGCGACAACCCATCACGGTGCTGCACTCCTCCTCCGAAAGCGCGGAGCAGGGCAAGAAAATTGCGGTTGTCAAGGAGAGCTACGGCAACGCCTTTGTGCCGTACCTCAGCTATAACTACGAAGAAGTGCACGTGCTGGATATGCGCACGTTCCGCAACGTTTCCTCCGGAGATTTGGCGGCGTATTGTCAGCAGAACGGCATTTCGGAGGTGCTGTTCCTCAACGGCATCATGAGTGCCAACACGCCCGAGCGCGTGGACGATATGAAGGGGCTCTGCGATTAAACAAAGCGGAAGATGAGAAGGGGGTGACGCAATGATAGCGGAAAACGTCAGGGGTGTGCTGTTCGGCAACATTTCGACCAACCTGTATTCGGCATATGTCAGCTCGGCGACCGTCAGCCGCCGCAGCGCCTATGTGGTGACGCGCAAGCGCATTAAGGAATATTTTGACGGCGTTGTCGTTGCCGTCGCCGTGTTTGAGGGCTTGGAGGGCGAGCGCCTGATTGTGGCGCAGCCCGGTGAGGTTTTCTATGAGCCCGAGCTGCGGAATTTACTCGGTAAGCTGCGCAACGTCAAGCTGAAAAGCCTGCGCTGCCTGTACGAAAAATCCTGCGGTGGCATTATCTTTTATAAAACCAAGCAAAACACCAAAATCCTGCTGGTAAAAAACAACAACGGCAGGTATTGGAGCTTCCCTAAGGGACACATTGAGGACGGCGAAACCGAACAGGAAACCGCCATCCGCGAAATCAAGGAGGAAACCGGGCTGGATGTGACGCTTGTCAGCGACTTCCGCGAAATCAGCGAGTACTGTCCGTTCGGCAAAATCCGCAAGCGCGTCGTGTTCTTTTTGGCGCGCGCCTTCACCGATAACGTGAAAATTCAGGAAGAAGAAATCGACAGCTACATTTGGGTGGATTTACAGCAGGCGCGCAAGCTGTGCTCCTACGACAATGACCTCCGTATAATCGAAAAGGCGGAGACCACCATTCATTTGATGAGAAACTGATATGGCAAAAATTTTGTACTACAACCTCCATCCGACCAAGGCGGCAAAGCTGAAAATGCTCTGCCGTAGCCTTTTCATAGAAGCTGTTGAGGTGGGCAAGGACGACTGCGGCAAAAAAATCGCCGCCGTGCTCGACGGCACCGCCGCTTCTCAGCCGCCGCAGCCTGCGGATGTTGACGGGGAAATGCTCTATTTTTCCGGCATGAACGGCACGATGGTGTCCGTCTTGCTCAACCAGCTCCGGCGTAAAAAGCTCAGCGTGGCGCTCAAGGCGATGCAGACGGAAACGAATGTGAATTTTACCTCCGCCGAGTTGTGCCGTGAACTGATTGCCGAGCGCGACGCAATTGCCAAAGGCACCACCGCGCACGCGGAATAGAATGAGTGATACGCAGCTATCTTCATCAAAAGAGTTGCGTTTTCGTATATATAATATTGAAAAGCAACATCGGTATCAAAGGAGGAGGATTATGGGATTATTTGACAAAAAATACTGCGACGTCTGCGGCGAAAAAATCGGCCTGCTGGGCAACCGCAAGCTGGAGGACGGCAACCTGTGCAAGCACTGCGCCAAAAAGCTGTCGCCGTGGTTTGACGAGCGCCGCCACTCCACCGTGGAGCAAATCAAGCGGCAGCTTGCCTACCGCGAGGAAAACCGCAGCAAGGCGGCGGCGTTTCACAGCAGCCGCAGCTTCGGCAGGGACAGCCAAAAGCTGTATGTGGACGAGGCGGCGCGCCGCTTCACCGTCAACCGCGGAACGGATTTTGCCGCCGATAACCCCGATATTCTCGATTTTTCGCAGGCGGTCGGCTGTGACCTCAACATCAGCGAGCGACGTCACGAGCAGTATCACACCGTGGACGGCAAGTCGGTCAGCTACAATCCGCCGCGCTATGCGTATTCCTACGATTTTCGTGTGACCGTCCGCGTGGATCATCCCTATTTTGACGACATGCACTTTGACCTCAACAGTCATTCCGTTGACACCGGCGAACAGCGCATGACCGGCACCGCCAACACCGGCTGGAGCTTCAGCAGCGCTATTGCAGGTGTGTTCGGCGGTCAGAGCGGCGTGAATGAATATAACGAGCTGGTTGAAATGGGCAACGAGCTCAAGGCGATGATTGATTCCTGGAAAAACACCGCCGCACCTGCTGCCGCCGGCTTTGCCGCGCCCGGCGCCACGGCGTCTGCGCAGGCGCAGGCGGCGCCGCAAAATGCTTTTTGGATATGCCCCAATTGCGGCTCGCAAAACGCCGGCAAATTCTGCACCGGCTGCGGCGCAAAGAAAGAGTGATTTTTTAACTGAGTATTAAAAGGATTCAAAAACCACCGGCTGAAAAGAAGCCGGTGGTTTTGTGTTATCGGTTATAATACCACAAAAACAAATCTAATTTTTTTCGCCTGCTTTCGCAATTGATGTTGTATGCTGTCATCAGTCGATCGATTAAGTCGAGGAATTCGCGGTATTGATAGTTTTTCCGCAAGTCCTCTATATATGTTTTTGTGACATTGATGTATTTGGGAATGGTATCCTTGACAACGGTATCGTAGATAGAAAAGTCGTCGCGGTGATAAACATAGTAATTGTGGTAACAGCAATACTTGGTGGCAAACGAAAACAGATTGATGGTGTTGTTGCCGCGCGCTATCAACTCTACTGCGCGGATATCGCCGTTTTGAAGCCATTTGTCAAACGCCGGCTGGGCAAGAATGATTTCGGCAAGCGCGGTAATGGTAATATCGTCGCGGTACATCCGCAGGTTGGTGGTATTAATGTAGTCAAGCAGGCGGATTTTTTGAATAACGGTTTCCAAGTCTGTGTTTTCTCTGTGGGAACACAAAAATTCCGCAGCCATATTTTCGATTGCTTTGAGCTCGATATCCTCTTGGCTGATGGTATCGAAAATGGCGTCTACTGCTTCCGGCAGTATCTCGCGGACGTTGGGCGTTTGAATTTTTGAAAAATCATTTTTTGTCATATCAAAACCTCTTTTGCAAATCTTTGCGTTTATTATAGCACATCGTGTGAGATGACAAAACACCCGTCACGCAAAAATAGAAGCTTTTTGAAAGAAAAAATTAAAAAATTTGAAAAATTCTCAAAAAACCACTGTTTTTGTCATAATGTTGTTGTAGTGTGCCTGCTATACTATAATCACAGTCAGGACAGCGAAACGCTGAACCGAAATTTACAACCAAAAGGAGTAATTATCATGAAAAAGAACAACATCAAGGTTAAGGTTATGGGCACAGTAATGGCAGCGCTTTGCGCGATTTCGGCAGGCGCCGCAATTTCGGCGGTCAGCGCTTCGGCGGCAACTGCGCCGGCAGCGGTATCGGCAAACGTGAAGGCGGCGAAAAGCTGCGTGATGGTTGCCTACGGCAAAACCGCCACGGGCTACGACTGGGACTACACCGCCGACAGCACCGCGGCTAAAATCAAGGTGACCTATGATTTCAAAACCAACAAGTATACCTTCCGCGCAACCGGTCAGTTTGCAGGCGTTACCAACGCAATCCTCAAATACCAGACCATCGACAACAAGTGGCACAATATTCCCGTGCGCTTTGTCACCGACAAAAACCTCAATGTCACCGGCAAGCAAACCGCAAAGGAATACATCACCAACAGCCGCTATTAATACTATTCTCTGATAGAAAGTAGACAACTTTCTATCAGAGAGAAAACGCTTGGCGCGTTTTCCAATTGCGCAAAAGCGCAATTGCCGTCTTATAACGCGCCTACGGCGCTATTAAAAAGTAGATTTTCTACTTTTTAATGAAGATTGGTATAATGGTTTCCCTTTTCATATTTATATACAGCAAAGCAGAGCCGCAATCATCCGGCTCTGCTTTCTTTTTGGGATTATCTATTGACAGCGTATAATTTCTTATTTTATAATAAATTTATACGCAGATTTTGTCGAAAAGGATGATGGGAAATGAAAAAGTGGCTGTCTGTTTTGTTGGCGCTTTCCGTGCTGTGGTCGCTGGCTGCCTGCAGCGGCGGCGAGGGAAAAAGGGGCGAAAGCACCACGCTGATGATTTATATGGTCGGCTCTGACTTGGAGGCGAAATCCGCCGCCGGCAGCGACGATTTGACCGAAATCAAAGACAGCGGCATTGACACCGGCAGTAATAATGTGCTGATTATGACGGGCGGCACGCCCGCTTGGCACAACGATGTTGCCGGAAAAACGGAAAATACGATTATCAAGCTGACCTCCGACGGCTATGAACAGGAAAAAAGCCTGACGCAGACCTCCATGGGCGAGGCGGAAACGCTGACCGCCTTTTTGGACTACTGTGTGGAAAACAACCCTGCCGAGCACTATGCGCTGATTCTTTGGAACCACGGCAACGGTCCGCTGATTGGTTATGGCAAGGATATCCTGTTTCAAAACGATTCCCTCACCCTTGCGGAAATGGAGGCCGCCATGCAGGCTTCCTCTTTCGGAAAGGATAAAAAGCTCGACTGGGTGGGCTTTGACGCCTGCCTGATGGCGTCGGCGGAGCTTGCCTGTGTGTGGGATGATTACGCCGACTACCTGATTGCCTCGCAGGAGGTGGAGCCTGCCTTTGGCTGGACCTACGACTTTTTGCTCAACCTCGGCAAGGAGGATACGCACGATTTGGTGAACACGCTGACCGACCACTACCTCGCGGCGTGTCTGGATTATTTTGAAAAAAAGGGCTATGATGACCGCGACACCACGCTCGCGTGTCTGGATTTGTCGCACGCGGAGGAGCTGCAAAGCGCGGTCAACGGCTTGTTTGGCGCCGCTTCGGGCGACATCGGCACACGGTATGACGCCTTGGCGGCGCGGCGCGTTAACACACGCGCGCTCGGCCGCGCCAGCACCGGCTCGGAATATGATTTGGTGGACCTCCGGGATTTGTCGGAGCAGCTCAAAGCTGATTATCCCGAACAGACAGCGGCGCTCTCCGGCGTGATAGATGAAATGGTCGTCAAAAACGCCACCAACGCCACAGGGCTTTCCGGGCTGTCGCTGTACTATCCCTTCTACAACAAGGACTACTATGAAAAGTCTTGGAAGCAGACCTACGCCGATCTCAACATATTCCCCGAGTATGTCGGCTTTTTGTCGGAATATGAAAAGACCTGGCTCAAAAGCGACATGACCGACGGCTACACCACCGGCGGCGCGCCGGCGCAGGACGGCGAAAACCAATACACGCTCAAGCTCACGGACGACCAGGCAAAGCACTTCGCCTCGGCAAAATACTATGTGCTGCGCAGGGCAGGCGGCGAAACCTTCCAAAAGGTGTATTCCAGCGCGGATGTTACCAACAGCGGCGGCACACTGACTGCTAATTTCGACGGCAACGTTATTTATGCGAAAAATGATTTGGAGCAGTATATCATGCCCGTCACCACCGAGCACGACACGGTGGGCAGCATTACCAACTATTCCGTTCCCGTCACGCTGGACGACGCGCAGGGCGGCTCCTTCCTCTACAGCGGCGACGCCGAGGTCAACTATCTTAAAAGCCGCTTTGTGATTGCCGCGGACAAGTCCAAAAGCAACATCGCCGTCAGCGCGCTGCTGCCCTATGACACCGAGCAGAGCGGCAGCGACCTTTTGGGCGGCAAGGCGGAGGAGATTAACACCGACGACTATGTTACCTATCTCTTTATGTCGGAGGATCCGCGCACGATTGTCAGGGATGATAACGGCGTGATTCAGGCGGTGGACAAATGGCTGAACACAGGCTACCACGATTGGAACGAGCTGGCGATTGCCGACGGGCTTGCATTTATTTACGCGCCGCTGACGGAGGGCAGCTATGCGCTGGTGTTTGAAATCTGTGACACGCAGGGCAACCTCTATTGCTCCGAGCCGGTAGACGTCAAGGTTTCCGGCACAGAGCTGCGCAAGCCGTCCGCGCCGAAGGTGACTACCGTCAGCAGTGACGGCACCTATCCGCTGCTGCTGAAGGAGGATGACACCGCCGCGGTTTATCTGGAGAAAGCGGAGGATGTGTTACAAGGCAGCACCCTGACGCTCCGCGTTACCAACAAGAGCGATAAAAAAATAAAATTCAGGACAAATGAGCTTGTTTGCAACGATACTATCAGTTGTATGGATAAAGTGACGCCGATGGGTGAGGTGGAGCCGAACGCAACACTGGCGTCCACCGTTACCTTTGACTTCGGCGATGCGCGCGATATCGGCGCGCTGAAAAGCCTTTCCAAGCTGCATTTTACGATTTCCATCAGCGATTACGAAAGCAAAAAAACGCTTTGGAACAATGAGCATATTCAAGTGGATTTCCAAAAGGGCAAGGAGTTTGTGTTTGCATCCAACGAAGTGTGGGGTGAATCCAAAACCCTGCTGGAGGAAACACTCGCGCCGCTGAACGGCGCGTCCGTCAAGGCACAGACAATTGCCGAGGACAGCGAAAAGAAAATCGAGCTGCTGTGCTTTGGAAAAAAAGAAGGCTCTTTTGACGACGGCACACTGACCGGCGCGTACCGCGTGACAAACCTGAGCGACCATCCCCTGTATATCACGTCCGACGGGTTGTCCGTTGACAATATCTTTGTTCCCGTGGAAGCGGAACAGCGCCCGGTTGCCGTAGGCACCGAGGCGTATATGGATTTCAGCATAGACATCAGCGGTAAATACGGAGACAACTTGGCTGCGTTCGGCGTGACGGGCATGCAGGCCGCAAAGGTCAATTTCCGCACAGCCTCCGGCCGGCTGCAGCTGTGGCAGGGCTATGGTGAAAACAAATGGTATGACATAGCGCTCGCCACGAAATCCGCGTCGCCGTCCAAGCTGCCTGCGGGCAGCAAGGTGCTGCTGGACGAAAACGACGTCAAGGTGACGCTGCTGGGTTACGATACAGACGGCAACTCTTCCGGCGCGTGGAAAATGGCGGTGGAAAACAAGCGCAGCGAGGGCGTGTTGTTCCGCTTTAAAGATTTGAGCGTCAACGGCAAAGCCTATGAGGACGGCTCCGACACAGCGCCGGTGTATTGGAGTCCGGATAAAATCGGACCTAAGCAAAGCGGCGTGATAATGCTGAACGGTTCTTCGCTGACGCCTGTGGATATTACCGCTATGCAGCTCCGGTTTGTAGTTTGCGACTTCACCGGCTCCAAGATTCTGTTTGAGGGCAGCAAAACCGTTGAATTGACGCCGGATTAGATATTTCGACAAAAAACGACAAACACATTGACAAAGAACAGTGAATAACCTATAATAAAAGAAACAGAGCTTTTTGGTAATAAAAAGAGCGAAAAAGAAAGGGGATATATATGAAGAAAATTTTGGCAGGTCTGCTTGCCGCGACCATGGCGATCACCGCGTTGGCGGGCTGCAGCGGCGGTTCGGACAAAAAGGAAAGCACGGCTGAATCCAAATCGGAGCAATCCTCCAAGGAGGAGTCGGCGGAGCCGGCGGCAAACGGCGCGGGCGGCTTTGAAGGACGCGACGATATTGCGTATGTCATGATTTATAATCCGTCTGTTTATGATGAAAATCTTAAAGTGAACGAAACCACCGGCACCGGCGATATGATGTGGGTTGACCCCAGCATGAAGCGCGCCGACAGCCTGGAGGAGCCCGCAGCACCGGATTCTCCCGAACAGGACTTTGCCTTTGATTTTAAATATGATTTGTCAGGTGACCGCGCCGGCTTTATGCCGCCGACCTACAAAACAGGCGATACCCATGATTTTTACTACGGACTTAACAGCCGTGTAAAAGGTACCTTTGTTTGCCAGGCGGAAGGCACACACTGCTATGTCTGGACGCTGAAGAACGACACTGTAGACAAAGCGACGCTGCAAAAGGTAGCCGATGAATTTGACAACACCATTTATGACGCTGACGTCAACCGTTTCGGCACACCGCGCTATGCGGACGAAGGCGGCAAAATCAACTTCCTGTTCTATGACTTCAACAGCGAGAGCGTGCGCGGCTTCTTTGCGCCGAAGGATTTGTTCAGCTCCCGTGAGGTTACGCAGGCGGAGGCAGATGTGTATTCTGTCAACCTCGACCATGCGCTGCTGCATATTAACACCAGTATTTTGTCTGACGGAGCCGACAGAGCGCTTTATGCTACCTTGGCACACGAGTTCCAGCATCTGATTAATTTCACCGGCTATTTCGAAACGGTTCAAGGCGCTGCTATGGGCACGTGGCTTAACGAGTCCATGTCCGCCTATGCAGAGGAAAAGCTGTATCCCGGCGTTAAAATCGAAAAGCAGGTTGACCTCTCTTTGAGTTATTCCGATTTGGTGCGCAACGGCCAGTCGCTGTATAATTTCGGCGTGTCCGATAATCCCTTTGATATTGGTGTTTACGGTTCTGTTTTCTTTTACGCTATGTATCTGGAAAATCTTGCCGGAGAAGATGTGTGCCATAATATTCAGAACTATTGGCGCACCAGCTACAGCCCCACGTTGGACACCGCAGAGGCGCTTTACAAGTCTGTTCCTGCCGATGTTGTCAGCAGCATCGACGGCAAGTATAACTACCCGGCAACGCTGAGCTTTGCAACCGAGGATCAAAAGTGGATGAGCAAGCTGACGCTTGACTTCTATATGTCCATGCTCAAGTATGACAGCGGCGATCCCGACGCGTTCAATTACGTGCAGGCGCAGACGCTGCTTTATGACCAGGTGAATCCCGCGCAAATCGAGGGAGGCGGCCGCGTTATCGCCGCTACCAAGGACGGTAAATTTACCATTCCTACCGACGCCGGCAAGCCGTTGGTTTACATCGGCTTTGACAAGGACTTCAATCCTGTTACCGATATCGTTTGCCAATAACATTCTTCAAAAACAAAGGGCTGACCGCGAGGTCAGCCCTTTACTGATGGATTGATTAATAGTTTTCCGCGTGAATTTCAAAATACGCCTGCGGATGGGCGCAAACGGGACAGACGTCAGGCGCCTTTTCGCCGACGACAATGTGACCGCAGTTGCGGCACTCCCATACCTTGACCTCGCTTTTGGCAAAGACCTCCTGCATTTCCACATTCTTCAGCAGGGCGCGGTAGCGCTCCTCGTGGTGGCGTTCAATTTCTCCCACGGCGCGGAACTTTGCCGCCAACTCGGGAAAGCCTTCCTCCTCGGCGGTTTTGGCAAAGCCCTCGTACATATCCGTCCACTCGTAGTTTTCGCCGTCGGCGGCTGCCGCGAGGTTTTCGGGCGTGGAGCCGATGCCGTTTAGCTCCTTAAACCACATTTTGGCGTGCTCCTTTTCGTTGTCGGCGGTTTTCAGAAACAGCGCGGCAATCTGTTCAAAGCCGTCCTTTTTTGCCTTGGACGCAAAGTAGGTATACTTGTTGCGCGCCTCCGATTCGCCGGAAAACGCCGCGCGCAGGTTTTGTTCGGTTTTGGTGCCTTCGTATTTGTTAGCCATGATACTTCCTCCGTTTTTGATTGATAATACAAGCGGGCAGACAAACGTCCGCCCGTTATTGCCAAATTATTTCGTGCCGAAAATGCGGTCGCCTGCGTCGCCCAAGCCGGGGCAGATGTAGGCGTTTTCGTTCAGGCAGCGGTCAAGGCAGCCGACATACAGCTGGATGTCGGGGTGTGCCTTCATCAGCGCGCTGACGCCCTCGGGAGCCGCGATGACGGACATGAATTTAATCTTTTTGCCGCCGCGTGCCTTGATGAAATCAACCGCCGCAACAGCCGAGCCGCCGGTGGCGAGCATGGGATCGACGACGACGATTTGACGCTCGTCGATGGCGTCGGGCAGCTTGCAGTAATATTCGTGGGGCAGGTGGGTTTCGGGATCGCGGTACAAACCGATATGACCGACCTTGGCGGAGGGAACCAGCGCCAAAATGCCGTTGACCATGCCCAGACCTGCGCGCAAAATCGGAACAACCGCCAGCTTTTTGCCGTTGATGACGGGCTGCACGGTTTTTTCAATCGGGGTGTTGACCTCGATGTCCGCGGTGGGCAAATCAGCCAGCGCTTCATAGCCCATCAGCATAGCGATTTCCTCAATCAGCTTGCGAAATTCGTTGGTGCCGGTTGTCTGCTTGCGCAGCAGGGTGATTTTATGTTTGATAAGCGGATGCGTCATATAGGATACTGACATATTATTGGCTCCTTTTTACTGAATATTCATTTCTTTTAAAAACGCCACGATGTTTTCAAAGTGCATAGAGTGGGACGCCTTTACCAGCACGGTGTCGCCCTTTTGCAGCAAATCGGGCAGCGCTTGGCACAGTGCTGCGATGTCCGCGAACCACGCGCCGTCCGCGCCCTTGGCGAGCTCCTTGGCGAGCGGTCCGACGCTCAGCACGCAGTCGATGTCAAGGTCCTTGGCGCAAACGCCGGTGTCGTAGTGCAGCGCGAGCTCGTTTTGTCCCAGCTCCTTCATGTCGCCGAGAATCGCCACGCGTCTGCCGCCGAAGTTTTTCAGCGTTTCCAGCGATGCCTTTACCGAAGTGGGGTTGGCGTTGTAGCAGTCGTCGATAATGCGCAGGCTGTCGGTGTTGACAACATGTGCGCGGCTGCCGACGGTTTGATAGGCTTCCACGCCGCGCTTGAGCTGTTCGCGGTTCAGTCCCAGCAGTCTGCCTGCCGCCACTGCTGCCAGCGCGTTGGTCACCATGTAGCTGCCGATGGCGGGAATGGTCACATCCAGCCGCTCGCCGTCAAAGCAGAGCGTGCAGCGCACGCCGCCCTCGCCGTTGTTTTCGATGTTTTCGGCATAGTAGCGGTTGCGTTTGTCGAGTCCGAAGAAGATGGGCGCCTTGCCGCGCACCTCTGTGACCGTGCACAGCTTGTCGTCGTCGCCGTTGAGGATATAGTCCGCGCCGTCGCGCGCGTGTGTGAACATTTCGGTTTTTGCTTTTAATACGCCGTCGCGGTCGCCCAGGTTTTCCAGATGGCAGCAGCCGATGATGGTCAGCACACAAATGGTGGGCTGCGCCATTTCGGCAAGGCGCGTCATTTCACCGAAGCCGGAGATCCCCATTTCGATAACCGCCGCTTCGGCGTCCTCGGGCATGCTCAGCAGTGTCAGCGGAACGCCCAGCTCGTTGTTGAGGTTGCCCTGTGTTTTGTGGGTTTTGAATTTTTGGGAAAGCACGGCGTACAGCATTTCCTTGGTGGAGGTTTTGCCGACGCTGCCCGACACGCCGATGACGGGAATGTCGAATTTTTCGCGGTACGCCTTGGCGATTTCTTTGACCGCCTGCAGGGTGGAGGGCACCAGAATATAGGGCTTCTCCGCGTGCTGCGGCGCTCTTTCGCAAACGGCGCATACAGCGCCTGCCGCGTAGCATTTTTCGATAAAGTCGTGACCGTCCGCGCGCTCGCCCGGAATGGCGAGGAACAGCGAGCCGTCCTTGATTTGTCGGCTGTCGCGCTCCACCGAGGTAATCACGGCGGATTTCATCGCTTCGCTGCCGACATATGTACCGCCGCAGGCGGCGGCAATTTCCGCTAATGTAAATGGTTTCATAGTGACACCTTATTTGTCGTATTTCGCCAGGGAATTTTCGATAATCAGCTCGCACAAATCCGCGTAGCTGATGCCCTCCACCGCCGCTTCCTGCGGCAGGAGGCTGGTGGGCGTCATGCCCGGAAGGGTGTTTGCCTCCAGACAGTAGGCGTTGTTGTCGCGGTCGAGGATGAAGTCCACCCTGCCGTAGCTTTGCAGGTGCAGGGCTTCGTAGGTGGCTTCCGCTGCCTTGCGCATGACGGCGTCCTGCTCGGGCGTGATGTCCGCCGGGCATTTTTCAATCGCGGCGCCTGCCTGGTATTTGGTTTTGTAATCGTAGAAGCCGCTGTTGGGAATGATTTCAATCGGGGGCAGCGCCTTGCCGCCGACGACGCCGACGGAGAACTCGCGTCCCTTGATGTACTGTTCAACAACAATTTCGCTTTCACCGTAGCCGAAGGCTTCCCTGACGGACTGCTTGAAGTCCTCGGGCGTGCGCACAATGGTGATGCCCACGCTGGAGCCGCCGGAGCAAGGCTTGACAACGCATGGGAAAATGTTCCAGCTCATCGCGTCCTCGGCACAGCTAAAGACAGCGCCGGCAGGGGTGAGCACCTTGTTTTGCACCAGCACGCTTTTGGTCAGTCCCTTGTGCATCGCCAGCGCCGAGCCGAGGTAGCCGGAGCCGGTATATTTTAAGCCGAGCAGGTCGAAGGTTGCCTGAATTTTTCCGTTTTCGCCCTCGCCGCCGTGCAGCGCCAAGAAGGTGATGTCGGCGCAGGCGCAGATGTCGATGACGTTTTCGCCCAAAAAGCGGTTGGATTTGTCGCGGCGGTTTTCTCTTACCTCGTCCAGGTCGGAAACGGTTTCGCCTACCTTGTTTTCTGATGTAAAGCTGTAGTTTTGCTTGAACAGCGCGTCAACGTCGAAAATGTCCTTTTCGTAGCCGGTGAACACGTCCAGCAGCACAACCTCATGCCCTTTTTCTCTCAGCGCGGCAGCCACCAAAAGTCCCGATGAAATGGAAACATCGCGCTCGGTGCTGATGCCGCCCGCCAAAACAACTATTCTCATAATTTTATCCCCTCAAAAGTTTGTCAAAACATAAACCCGTTGTTGCCCCAGTAGGTTACTTCCTCATATTTGACATAGCAGTTTTCGCCGGGCACGTTTGCTTCATCGCTGAGAATCATGCAAATGGCTTTGGTCAGCCGCTGATAGGCGTCCTTGGTGGAGCCGCCAAACAGCTTTACCTCGACCATGGCGATGTTGATGTTGCTTTCGCGGTGGAACGCCATGCTGATGTTGTCCTCCACGGCGACCATCAGATAGCGGTCGCTTTTGCCGGGAATAACCCCGATGCAGTCAAATAATCTTCTTTTGATGATGTCTTTTTTCTGTGCAGTCAGTTTTACGTTTGTTTTTACGTTGATGAATGGCATTTGCTTTGTTCTCCTATAACTTATACTCGTTTTGTGGTGTGTGCGAACTAATATAATTTATATTCAAATTCCATTATAATATTAAACCGCGCCGTTGTCAATTCGCGGCGCGGAATTTTTTGCCATTTACGATTTATACGAAACGAAAGCAGTTTGGTTGAGCTTGGTATTATCGCTGATAAACGTTGTTGCCCTCGCAGTCAATTGCCACAATGCAGGGGAAGTCCTCCACTGTGTAGCGGCGCACCGCTTCGGTGCCCAAATCCTCGTAGCACAGCAGCTCTTCTTTTTTGATGCTTTTGGCAATCAGCGCCGCCGCGCCGCCGATGGCGGCAAAGTAGATCGCCTTGTTTTTGACAATCGCGTCGATGACCTCCTGCGAGCGCGCGCCCTTGCCAATCATACCCTTCATGCCCAAGCTGAGCAGGGCAGGGGTGAATTTGTCCATGCGGTAGCTGGAGGTCGGACCGGCAGGCCCCACGGCGTAGCCGGGCTTTGCCGGCGCCGGACCGACATAGTAGATGATTTCGCCCTTGACGTCCACGGGCAGCGGCGCGCCCTTTTCAATCAGCTCAAACAGCCGCTTGTGCGCCGCGTCGCGGCCGGTGATGATGGTGCCGGTGAGCAGCACACTGTCGCCTGCGCGCAGGCTTTGTATATCTTGATCCGTAATCGGAAGCGTAATGCGTTTTTCCATGACTTCTCCTTTGTGACGGTTCTTTTATCAATTAAATTTCCGTGCTCGCGTGGCGCGCGGCGTGACAGCAGATGTTGACCGCCACGGGCATGCCGGCGATGTGCGTGGGCGAGGTTTCAATGTTGACGCCCAGCGCGGTGGTTTTGCCGCCCAAGCCGGCAGGGCCGAAGCCCATCTTGTTGATTTCCGTCAGCAGCTCGTCCTCCATCGCCGCATAGCGTTCGTCGGGATGGTGGGTGTCCACGGCGCGGAAGGTCGCTTTTTTGGCGAGCTGCGCGGCGCGCTCAAAGGTGCCGCCGATGCCTATGCCTACCACAATCGGCGGACATGGATTGGGGCCTGCCGCGCGGACGGTGTCCAAAATGAACTGCTTCACACCCTCAACGCCGTAGGCGGGCGTCAGCATTTTGATGGCGGACATGTTTTCGCTGCCAAAGCCCTTGCCGCCGGCGGTGATGCGGATGGCGTCGCCGGGCACGATTTTGGTGTGGATAATCGCCGGCGTGTTGTCGCGCGTGTTGACGCGGTCAAACACCGGGTCGCTGACAACGCTTTTGCGCAGGTAGCCCTCGGTGTATGCCTCGCGCACGCCCTGCTGCACCGCGTCCTCAAAGCTGCCGTTTTTGACGCACACCTTGTCGCCGTACTCCACAAACAGCACCGCCATGCCGGTGTCCTGACACAGCGGAATTTCCTCTGCCGCCGCGATTTTATCGTTTTCGATAATCTGACGCAGCACGCTTTTGGCGACCGGCTGCTCCTCAACAGCGAGCGCCGCCTCGAGCTGTGCCATGATGTCGCCGCCGATAAAGTAGTTGCAGTCCATAAACAGTTTTTTGACAGCGGCGGTGATTTGTGCCGCGTCAATTTGCCTTACGTCCATATTTTTATTCCTTTCAGGTTGATTTCAGCTTGAAATATTACAATTTCTATTATAAAACTTTTTTACGGGTATTTCAATATCTTTTATTTTGTGATACAATAAAGGTGACCATTATTCCGGCAAAGGATTTGATAATATGAGCAAAATTTTAGTTGTTGACGATGAATTTCGTATTCGTCAGATTATCCGCAAGTATGCTGAGTTTGAGGGCTACGAGGTGGAGGAAGCGGTTGACGGCATGGAGGCAATCCGCATTTGCCGTCAAAAGGAGTTCGATTTAATCATCATGGACGTGATGATGCCCGAGCTGGACGGCTTTTCCGCCTGCCGCGAAATCCGCAAGTTCCGCGACACGCCCATCATCATGCTGTCCGCGCGTGGTGAGGAGTATGATAAAATCCACGGCTTTGAGCTGGGCAGTGACGACTATGTGGTTAAGCCCTTCTCGCCTAAGGAGCTGATGATGCGCGTCGGCGCGGTCATCAAGCGCTCCGGCAAGGGAGACGAGCAGGGCAAAAAGGACGTGTTTACCTACAAGGGCTTGGAGGTCGATTTTTCGGCGCGCATTGTGACCATCGACGGCAAGCGCGCGGAGATGACGCCCAAGGAGTACGAGCTGTTTTTCTACATGGTGCGCAACAAGGGAATCGCCCTGACGCGCGAAAGTCTTATCAGCGAGGTGTGGGGCTACGACTTTTTCGGCGATGAGCGCACGCTTGATACCCACATTAAGCTGCTGCGCAAAAGCTTGGGCGAATACAGCAAGTGCATTGTAACCCTCAGAGGAGTTGGTTATCGCTTTGAAACAGTATAATATCCGCAAAAAGCTGCCGCTGCGCCTGAAGCTGCTCGGCTACTTTTTGGTGTTCGGCGGCATTATTCTCGTGGTGCTGTGGGTGTTCCAGTCGTTCTTTCTCAAGCCGCTCTACACAGTGTCCAAATCGCTGAAGGTGGACAAGGGCGCGTCGCGCATTGCGCGCGCGGTGGAATACAACAAAAACGTCTGGGCAACCGTTGACAGCGTTGCCCACCAGTACACGCTGTCGGTATACCTTTATGATGTCGGCGGCGGCGCGCCGACGCTTGCGCGCGAATGTTCCTATGAAAACATCGCCATCCGCCTGAATGTGGAGTATGCCGATGCGCTGAAATACTACGAAAAAACCGTGGACAGCGGCGGCAAAACCAATTTTGTCGATCGCAACGACGCCGAGGACGCCGCCAAGCGCCGCATTGAAATTTTGCAGGCGTCATCCAGCGCCGACAGCGCCGCAACAAAGGTGCACCAGGCGAGTGTGGACGAAAACGAAAGCTTGGTCTATACCTATATTCTGACGCGCAAGGACGGCAGGCAGACGTTTTTGATTATCACGTCGTCCATCACGCCGCTCAACACCACGCTGGAGGTTATCAAAAACCAGATGATTTTGGTTTCCTGCGTGTTTGTGCTGCTGTCGCTGGTCTTTTCCGTGTACGCCAGCCGCCGCATTGCCAAGCCGATTTCGCAGACCAACAACGCGGCGAAGCAGCTTGCCAAAAAGAACTATGAGGTAGATTTCAACGCGCGCGGCTACCGCGAGGTGGAGGAGCTCAACGACACCCTCAACTACGCCAAAACCGAGCTGGCGGCGACCGAAAAGCTGCAGCGCGAGCTGATTGCCAATATTTCGCATGACCTGCGCACGCCGCTGACGATGATTACGGGCTACGGCGAGGTGATGCGCGATTTGCCCGGCGAGAACACGCCGGAAAATATCCAGATTATCATCGACGAGGCAACGCGGCTGTCCACGCTGGTCAACGATTTGCTCGACCTTTCCAAGCTGCAGTCCGGCGCCCTGCAAGCGGAGAAAAAGGTGTTTTGTCTGACCGACAGCGTCAAGGCGATTTTTGACCGCTACGCTAAGCTTGTGGAGCAGGACGGCTTTAACATCAGCTTCGAAAGCAAGGAGGATGTGTTCATCAACGCCGACGAGCTGCGGATTTCCCAGGTGCTGTATAATCTGGTGAACAACGCGGTCAACCACGCCGGCGAGGACAAAACCGTTATCCTTACCCAAACCGTCAAGGACAAGCGCGTCCGCGTGGAGGTCACCGACCACGGCGAGGGAATCCCCGCCGACAAGCTGCCCTATATTTGGGACAGGTACTACAAGGTGGACAAGGAGCACCGCCGCGGCGTGATCGGCTCGGGACTGGGACTGTCGATTGTCAAAAGTATTCTCGACGCGCACAACGCGCGCTACGGTGTGCGCAGTGCGGTCGGCAAGGGCAGCACCTTCTGGTTTGAAATCGACGCCGTCAGCGTTAAAAAGCATAAGAATAAAAATTAAGGATAAAGCCGTGCGGCAATCACCGCGCGGCTTTTGTGTTTGCAGGATTATGCACTCATCTTGGATAGATTGCTGACAACTTCAACTGTTTCAGCTATTGCCTTTATGATGTTGGCAATTGTTTGTTTGCGCTGCCGAGAGGAAAGGGTTGCCAATTCGCGGCTTTTTACCGTAGAGTTATAATAGGTAACGCCGTCCTCTGTGGTTTCCTCAATGAGGCCGCTTTCCTTTAGCTGACGAATGTACATCCCAAACTCCGATTTGCTAATGCGAAAGGTGTCGTGTGTAAAATATTTGCCTTGCAAGCAGGCGGTGAGAATGCTGTTGCTAACGGCAATTTGGTTGCCGTGAAGATTGGAAGGGGCAAAATACGGTCGCCTTGCAGACGGCGGAATTATCGGCTCTCCTGTGGTTTCATCATCTTGTACATTCGGAATCAGCTTGTCTTCCAGCCATTTGTTGACAGTGCGTTTTGTTACGCCTGTTTTTTTCATAAAGTCTTTTTTGGTCATGTGTTTCGCTTCCTTTCTCCTTTTTTATTGATATTTCTATTTTACACGAATGATTGGTCGATAAACGGGACAATGCTCGATGAAATAAAGAATTGTTATAAGAAATGAAGGGAGCTGACTCAAACGCTTTTGCGTGTTTTGAGTCAGCTCCGATTTTGGTTTTGATAAAGGTTCGTCCGACGATTTCTGCGCAAACATTAATCGCATGAAACTGTCAGCTTGCCCAGCAGCTCGCCGACCTTGTCGTGGTACACCAGGTCCGCTTGGCTGTCGAAGGGTGTTTTGTCGCGGTTGATCAGCACAACGGTGTCGCCGCGGAAATAGCGGATAAACCCTGCTGCCGGGTACACCGTCAGGCTGGTTCCGGCGATAATCAGCGTGTCCGCCTGCATAATCGCGTTTAGTGCGCCGTTGACGGTGGAGTCGTCCAAGCCCTCCTCATACAGCACCACGTCGGGCTTTATCACGCCGCCGCAGTCGCAGGTGGGCACACCTGTGCTGTCCTTGATGAACTGCGCGGAGTAAAATTTTCGGCACCGGCGGCAGTGGTTGCGCAGCACGCTGCCGTGCAGCTCATAGACGCGGCGGCTGCCTGCCGCTTGGTGCAGTCCGTCGATGTTTTGGGTGACGACCGCCGAAAGCTTGCCTGCCTTTTCCAGCTCCGCGAGCTTTAGATGCGCGGCGTTGGGCTTTTTGTCGAGGGCGAGCATTTTGTCGCGGTAAAAGCGGAAAAATTCCTCCGGCTTGCGCTCAAAAAACGTGTGGCTTAAAATCTGCTCGGGCGGATAGTCATACTTTTGGTTGTACAGTCCGTCCACGCTGCGAAAATCGGGAATGCCGCTTTCGGTGCTGACGCCTGCGCCGCCGAAAAAGACGATGCGCCGGCTTTTGTCGATGACCTCCTGCAGCTGCTCCAAGGTGTTCATGCTGTGTACCTCCTGTCGGTTTTTATATATAATAGTATAGGCTGCTTTTATTATACCGCCTGCCGCGCGGCTTTGCAAGTGTGGGTTGCAAATCTTCCCAAACAGTGACAAAACGGGCTTGCAAATTTGTGAAAATTACTGCTCGTTTCATGGCAAAACACTTGAAAAAAAAGAGAACTTATGCTAAAATTATAATGATACTATGGGATTTTGGGGTATTATCGCGCAAACCCGTAGAAAAACGATTTATTTTCGTCAGATTGGAGTTGATTTTAATGGCAAGAAGCGCAGGCGTTCTTCTCTCCATCACTTCGCTTCCGTCCCCCTACGGCATCGGAACCATCGGCAAAGAAGCCCGCGAGTTCGCGGACTTTTTGAAGGCTGCCGGACAAAAGGTTTGGCAAATCCTTCCTGTCGGTCCGACCAGCTACGGTGATTCGCCGTACCAGTCCTTTTCCACCTATGCAGGCAATCCCTACCTGATTGACCTCGACACGCTGGTTGAGGAGGGCTTGGTGACCAAGGAGGAGCTGGACAGCTACGATTGGGGCAGCAGCGACAAAGAGGTTGACTATGAGAAGATTTATAACAGCCGCTTTAAGGTGCTGAGAACCGCGTATGAAAACTTTAAAAAGAAGGATCAGAAAAAGTTCCGTTCCTTCGTGCGCAAAAACAGCAAGTGGCTGAAGAACTACGCTTTGTACATGGCTGTCAAGAACAGCTTTGACATGGTGTCCTGGACCGAATGGCCCGAGGATATCAAAATGCGCGAGGAGGCGGCGGTGCGCCGCTATGAGCGCAAGCTGCGCAACGATGTGAATTTCTGGAAGTTTGTGCAGTTCAAATTCTATGAGCAGTGGGAAGCCTTCCGCGCGTATGTCAACGGTCTGGGCATCAAAATCCTGGGCGACATGCCGATTTATGTGGCGATGGACAGCGCCGACACATGGGCAAATCCCGAGCTGTTCCAGCTGTATGACGACGGCGATCCGATTGCCGTGGCAGGCTGTCCGCCGGACTATTTCTCGGCGACCGGTCAGCTGTGGGGCAATCCGCTGTACGACTGGGATTATCTGAGAGAAACCGGCTACGAGTGGTGGTTTGAGCGCATCAAGGCGGCAAGCAAGCTGTATGATATCACCCGTATCGACCACTTCCGCGCGTTCGCCAGCTATTATTCCATTCCGTATCCCGCCGAAAACGCGATTAACGGCACATGGATTGAAGGTCCGCGCATTGAATTCTTCCGCATGATGGAGGAAGCGCTGGGCAAAATTGAAATTGTGGCAGAGGATTTGGGCACGCTGACGCCCGACGTTACCGAGTTGATGGAGCAGACGGGCTATCCCGGCATGAAGGTGCTGGAGTTCGCGTTTGACAGCGGCGAGGAAAACGATTATCTGCCCCACAAGTACACCAACAATTGCGTTGTTTACACCGGCACGCACGATAACGACACCGTTATGGGCTGGGTGGAAACCGCCAAGCCCTCGGATGTGAGCTACGCAAGAGAATACTGCAAAATGCCTGACGACGAGCCGTATAACTGGGGCTTGATCCGCGTGGCGTATGAGAGCAAGGCAGACCTTGCCGTTGTACCCATGCAGGATCTCCTCGGCTTGGGCAAGGAGGCGCGTATGAACACCCCCTCTACTCTCGGCGGCAACTGGACGTGGAGAGTCAGCAAGGAGGATCTTACGCAGGCACTTGCGGAAAAATTAAAAACAATGTCTGTAAACAGCGGACGATTGGAGGACTAAACGTATGGCTAACATTATGGAAAAGCTGGAGCTGACCGCCCAGTCCATGTACTGCAAAACCGTTGAGGAGCTGACGGTTTCCGAGCTGCATCTCGCTTTGGGCAAGGCAGTTATGGGTGAAATCGCTCCCAACTGGGCAAAAAGCAAGGCAAAGCATGACGCCGAAAGACGCGCTTACTATTTTTCCGCGGAATTCCTGATGGGCAGAATGATGTACAACAATCTGTACTGCCTCGGTATTCTGGAGGACGTTACCAAGATGCTCAAGAAAAAGGGTATCGACATCAACGTGTTTGAAGAAATCGACGACGCAGCACTGGGCAACGGCGGTCTGGGCAGACTGGCTGCCTGCTACCTTGATTCCGCGGCAACCCAAGAGGTTCCGCTGGACGGCTACGGCATCCGCTATAAATACGGTCTGTTCAAGCAGCTGATCAAGGACGGCTATCAGGTTGAGGTTGCCGACAACTGGCAGCGCTTTGAGGATCCCTGGTGCATCCGCAAGGAGGACGAGGCGGTTACCGTTTCCTTTAAGGATCAAACCGTGAAGGCTGTTCCCTATGATATGGCTGTTATCGGCTGCAAGACCGACAACATCAACACCCTCAGACTGTGGCAGGCGGAGGCGATCAACGAATTTGACTTCACCGCCTTCAACAACACCCAATATGACGCGGCTGTCAAGGAAAAGAACGACGCCGAGAACATCTCCAAGGTGCTCTATCCGAACGACAACCAGTATGAGGGCAAGGTGCTCAGACTGAAGCAGCAGTATTTCTTCTGCTCCGCTTCCCTGCAGGACATCATGCGCCGCTACAAGGCAAAGCACGGCAATGATTTCAGCTTCTTTGCCAAGGAAAACGCGATTCAGCTCAACGATACCCATCCCGTTTCCTGCGTTCCCGAGCTGGTAAGACTGCTCCAGAACGAGGGCATGGGCTTTGACGAGGCGTTTGAGATTGCGCGTCAGACCTGCTCCTATACCAACCACACCGTTCTCAGCGAAGCGCTTGAAAAGTGGAGCGCCGACCTGATGACGCAGGTTATTCCCGAAATTTACAGCATCATCTGTCTGATTGCCAACAAGTGTCAGGAAGAGCTGATGGCAAGAGGCGTTCCCAACGAGGTGCGCGCCAAGATGCGCATTATCGACGGCAACGTGATTCATATGGCAAGACTGGCTACCTATGCCGGCACCTATGTCAACGGCGTTGCGCAGCTGCACACTGAAATCCTTAAGAGAGATTTGCTCAAGGAATGGTATCAGCTGTATCCCGAACGCTTCCTCAACAAGACCAACGGTATCACCCAGCGCCGCTGGCTCGGTCTTTGCAACCCCGAGCTCTCCGACCTCATCACCGAGAAGGTGGGCAGCGACGAGTGGCTGATTGACCTCGACAAGCTCAGCGTGCTCAACGATTGCCTTGACGCGCGCACCATCAATAAGTTCAACAAGATCAAGGCGAAGAAGAAGGTTCAGCTCGCCGAGTATATCAAGAAGATGGACGGCTTTGACATCAACCCCGACACCATCTTTGATGTACAGGTAAAGCGCCTGCACGAGTACAAAAGACAGCTTCTTAACGCGTTCTCCATCATGGCGATTTACTTCCGCATTAAGGAGGGCAAGCTGCCCAACTGGACGCCCACTACCTTTATCTTCGGCGCAAAGGCGGCTCCCGGCTACGCGAGAGCCAAGGCTATCATCAAGTATATCACCGAGATTGCCAACCTCGTCAACAACGATCCCGACACCAAGGATTTGCTGCAGGTTTACTTCATCTCCAACTACAACGTTTCCTATGCGGAAAAGATTGTGGTTGCGGCGGATATTTCCGAGCAGACCTCTACCGCAGGTCTGGAGGCTTCCGGTACCGGTAACATGAAGTTCATGCTCAACGGTGCGGTTACCCTCGGTACCTGGGACGGCGCCAACATCGAAATCGCCGAGTGCGCAGGTGTTGAAAACGAGTATATCTTCGGCGCAAGAGTGGAGGATATCGACAGACTCAAGAAGGAAGGCTACAATCCTGCCGCCCTGATTGAGGCGAATCCCGAGCTTAAGAGAGTTGTCAACACCCTGATTGACGGCACCTTCGACGACGACGGTGCGCAGGGACAGGGCAGCTTCCGCGAGCTGCACCACGCGCTGACCAGAGGCACGCATTGGCATGATCCCGACCACTACTTCCTCATGCTCGACCTGCCCGATTATATCGAAACCAAGATTCGCGCCAACGCGGACTATGCAGACCGCAAGGCATTCGGCAAGAAGTGCCTGCTGAACGTTGCAAACGCCGGCAAGTTCTCCTCCGACAGAGCGATTCTGGAATATGCCAACGAAATTTGGCATGTCAGCCACAAGTAATTAAGCCCGTTTGGGTATGCAAAAAGCCGGCTCGGTTGAGCCGGCTTTCAGTTTGTTATAATACTTCATAACAGAGAATAGTATCAGTAGGTAAATATGGCTGCAAAAAGCGCCCCGACTCACCGAGCCGGGGCGCTGTAGTTGGATTTCGTTTTACAGAATCTGGGTGGGTGTGTAGGGAGATTTGAGGTAGCTGCAATAGCTGACAGCTTCCTTGACATCCTTGCCGGAGAGGTCGGTGCTGCAATAGCCGTCGTTCTTCAGCACGCCGTCCTCCATGTAGAGGTATTCAGCGCTCATGTACATGGTTTTGCAGTACTTCTGGGTGGTGTTGGTGTAGACATAAACAACATATGCTTTGTCATCGCCGTTGGCGGAATAGTAGATGTTGTTGATAGTGATCTGGTCTTTTTCGGCTGCCTTCCAGTCCTCTTTCTTAACGTTGTCGTTGAAGAAGGTTTTCAGCGGTTCTATGTTCTTCTTGGCGACGTCGGCGGTGAATTCCTCGGGACCGACAACGGTGTAGGTGAATTCGTCACCGGTGAGCACGATGCCCTTGTCTGCAAGACTGGAAACAGCGTAGCTGTCGTAGCTGACAGTGATTTCCTCATTGGATTTCAGGTAGTAGTGGTTGCTCAGTTCGACGTCAAAGGAACCGACTTCCTTGCTGCCCTTCTTCACTATGATGCTGCTGTAGTACTCGTCATCCGCTTTGGTAACGGTGTAATCGCCGAAGGTGGTTTCGAACTTCTTGATGCTGAGGCTGATGTCGCCGCTTCTGTGACCTTCCTGTACAAACAGGTTGTTGTCCTTGATGTAGCCCAGCACGTTCATTTCGGTGGGTTCGGCAATCTTGACGCCCTGTTCTTCCAGCGCGTCGGCTACCTTGATTTCACGGGAAAGCTTCTTGTGCTTGAACTCAACGCCGAGCTCTTTTTCAATCTTTTCAATCTGCTTTTTGGGATCAGCCAAATCGGTCAGACCGCCCAAATCAACGCCGTACTGTTTGAGTTTCTGGTTGACCGCATCCATTTCGGCGCTGCCGGAAATATCGGCTGTGGGCCAGTCTACGGTGATGGTATAAACATCGTCTGCTTTTGCGTCTTCAATATAAGACGATGCCTTGTCGCCGTCCTTGGTGACCTTGACATCCAGCATATATGCCAAGCTGTCAAGATCGCTTTTTGCCTTTTCTTTGTCAACCTTAAAATCCTTGGCAAATTTTTCGTAGTCGATTTCGAAGCTGCCGTCGATTTTGCCGTCGAGCACAGAGGGATTTTCTTCTTCTTCGTCAATGCTCACTTTAATGGTGTAATACTTGGTGATGTCGATTCTTGCCGCTTCCTGACAGCCGGGAACGATGACCACAAACAGGACAACCAAAAACGCCGCCAGAACCGCAACGCCGATGCCGCCGAAGAGGATGATTTTCTTCATCATCGGGGACAGGGGCTTTCTGGGCGCCTTGGGAGCGGGCGCATACTGCTGTGCCTGTTCGGGAGCGGGCGCATACTGCTGTGCCTGCTGGGGAGCCTGCTGAGCTGCCTGCTGTGCCTGCTGAGCTGCCTGCTGTGCCTGTTCGGGAGCCTGCTGAGCCGCCTGCTGCACCTGCTCGGGAGCGGGCGCTTGACCGGGAACGGGCGCGCCGCACTTTTGGCAGAACTTTTCGCCGTCGGTTATCTGATTACCGCATTTTTCACAAAACATAAATACTCTCCTTATAGTAAATTGAAAAACCGATAGTTTTCGTTTCTATTTTATAGGAAAACAACGTATGTTGTCAATCCTAACAATTCACAAAATATACAAGATGATACAATTGTCCTTTTAGTCAAAAAAGCTATATATCATTAAGGCATACAAATAATATACAAATCTTTAAAGCGACAACTAGACCTATTGTGCATAACGCCGAAATCTTGAGAATGAACCCTAAAAAAATATATTTCTTTACAATAATTCTCGAAGGGAATTATAATTCTAAAAAAAGACATTATAATATGTTCAAGTATTTGTGATTTTGCACGAAAGTCCTGAGAAGTGTTTCGTGAAATTGAACAGAAATACTACTTACAATTTTCGCAAAACGCCGAAAAACGGCTTGGTGTGCTGAAGCCGTGCGCTGCTGCGGAAAAATTTTGAAGAAAGGAAGATGGTAATTATAAAAAAACCTATTGCAAAAAGGTTGCTTCAAACGAAAAGCAAAAAGCCGTTTGTAAAGGTTCTTGCGGTTGTGCTGACGCTTGTCATGATGGCTGCGACGTTTGCGGTCGCCATTCCCGTGATTTCGGCAAAGCAATGTGAATCTTATTTCACCCATCAGGAAACAATTTACATTGACTTGACCCAATTTACCAGCTGGGAAAACGACGGCGCAAAAATCAGAGTGTATACCTATTACGGTGACAGCAATGATGACTGGAACGTTGAAAACAACAAGAAGGATTCCGATTGTAATACCAACGCATGCTATAACAAAGCGATTGTTCCGACCAGTGTTTCCAGCCATTTGTACAGCTTTAACATTCAGGGCGACAAGGTCGGCTATGTTAAGGTAATGCGCTTGGATTCCGGCATGAACACCTGTTGGAACTCCACCGGTTATATGTATAACGATAACCGCAGCGGTTCTCAAAACTGTATTAAGATTACAGGCTGGGACAACGCCGCAAGCTGGACAACCTATATCCCAAGCGGCGGCTCCGGCTATCAGGAAGTGAACGCCAAGCCCGACGCGACGACCATTACAAACAACGCCAATATTTTCCCGATTGACGCGACGTTTTATGATTACTACACCGACACAGAGGTTTCTCAAGGTTGGGGTAATATCAATTATGTGAACAGCCACGGTGATTGGGAGCCCTATACGACCTTGAACAACAAGATTGCAGCGGCAAGCAGCGACGTCAATTATCCGATGTATTTCGGTAACTTCTTTGACAAGGAAAACGGCTACACCGGCGCGGGTTCCTCCAATATGGTGAATTTCTCCAATTGGGTGAACAACTCCGCGCGTTTGGGCGGCACGCACAAGTCGGTTGTCGGTCTCACCGGCACACAGCTTGTGGACGGAAACCTGAAGTATGCCGGCAACAACGGCACAACCAGCTCGACGGCGCTACCTTCACCCTGACCAAGGGCTCCGATGTTTTCAGTGCTACCACCGCAAACGGCGGCAAGGCTACCTTCACCGGTCTCAAAGCCGGCACCTACACCCTCAAGGAAATCGATCCTCCGAAGGGCTACAACCTCAATGAAACCGAATACACCGTAACCGTTAATGCTAACGGCACCGTTACCAGCGCTCAGTATGACGCTACCCTCAAGGGTGTTAAGATTGGCGATACTCCCGTTGTAATGCCCGCTTCCGGCGGACAGGGTACCATGATCTTCACCATCGTCGGTATCTCTCTGATCGCTTGCGCAGGCGTACTCTTCATCGTTCTGAAGAAGAGAACTTCCAAGTAATATAAGTTACAATTAAAGTAACTCCACTCGTCGGGGACGTGGCACCACGTCCCCGACAGCTTTACCGAAAGCAATTCCAAATTGAAAGGCGAAAAGCGCATTTTCGTTTTTCAATTTTGAATTTGCATCAGATTCACGCGAAGGATTAGGATATATGAAAAACAAACTCGCCATCATCGGCATTATTCTGATTTTTGCGGCAGGCTTGGGCGTGCTGAGCTATCCGCTGATCAGCTCGGCGGTCAACAACTTTGCCGCGCGCAGCCAAGCGGAGGAGTACACCAAAACCGTCAAGCTCATGCCCACCGAGCGGCAGCAGGAGCTGTTGAAGTCCGCGCAAAAATACAACGACAGCCTGACGCAGAACATCATCATCACCGACCCGTTCGACAAAGAGGCGTATGAGAAAATCGGCAAGGACTACCGCGCCGCGATGGATGTGGACGGTCAGGGCTTGATTGGCTATATCGACATACCGAAAATCAACGTTTACCTTCCCATCAACCACTCCACCTCCGAGGAGGTGCTGGCGCATGCGGCAGGACATCTGCAAAACACCTCCATGCCGATCGGCGGCGAAAGCACCCATGCGGTCATTTCGGCGCACTCGGCGTTTCCGGGGCAGACATTTTTTGACTACCTCACCGAATTGCAGGAGGGCGACGAGTTTTATGTGCACGTGCTCAACCGCGTGCTGAAATACGAGGTTGACCAAATTAAGGTCGTGCTGCCCGACAACACGGAGGATTTGAAAATTATCCGCGGCGGCGACTATATGACGCTGGTCACCTGCACGCCGTATTCGATTAACACGCATCGCCTGCTGGTGCGCGGAAAACGCGTGGAATATGACGACAGCCAATATGTCGTCACCAGCGCGCGTCCCGTGGAGCTTTCCGGGGATCATCTGTTTTTCCTCGGCTACCGCGTGCCCTACTGGGCGGCGGTACTTGTGATTGTCGGTGTGGTGGGCATGACCGTGTTCTTCGTGGTGTTCTTTGTGCGCCGCAGCCGCAAAAAGGGAAAAGCAAGGCGCCTCGCCGCTGACAACAAGCAAGGGGGCGACGGCGATGCTTCGTAAGATTTTGCAGTTTGTCGCCGTGGTGCTGTTGGTGGCAGGACTCAGCTTTTTGCTGTTTCCGCCGGTTTCCAATTCCATCGGCAAGCAAATCGCCAAGGATCAGGCGCAGACCTTTACGCAAAAGCTGGAGCACGTCATCACCGAGGACGACGACGGCGGCACCGGCGTGACCGAAAAAACCTTTGCCAAGGCGTATGAAAAGGGCGAGGTTGACAAGGAGGGCTATCCTGTTGACGCGGAGGGCAAGCGCACCTCCTCAACGCCGGTGGTGTTCAAAATGGATCTTGACCGCCTGCACCGCGACAGCATCGCCTACAACGAGGCGCTTAAGCACGCGCAGGGCAGCCGCTTCAGCGAAAATATCGACAACAACGAGCTGGCGGCGCTCAACCTTGCGGATTACGGCATTTTTGACGGCATCTATGGCTATGTGGAGGCGCCTGATATCGACATGACGCTGCCGCTGTATCTCGGCACCAGCGATTGGAACATGAGCTACGGCGCCGCGCATATGACCAACACCTCGCTGCCGATCGGCGGCACCAGTACCAACGCGGTCGCCGCCGGACATACGGGATATGTGGGCAGAATCTTTTTTGACAACATCCGCTATCTGGATATCGGCGACAGGGTGTATGTCCGCAATTTCTGGGAAACCCTGACCTATGAGATTGCCGAAACGCGCATTGTGGCGCCCAACCAAAGCGAGGGCTTGTTTATCCGCGAGGGCGAGGATTTGTTTACCATGTTCACCTGTATTCCCGCAGGCGACGGCACCTTCGGCAGATACCTTGTCACCTGCAAACGTGTATAATGCCGGACGCGCAGGTTCTATCCGGCTTATAAATATTATTTGGGAGGATTTTATATGAAAATGTTCAAGCGCACTGCCGCTGTTTTGCTGGCAGTTATTCTGGCAACCGTCGCGGTATGCAGCCTGCCGATGACAGCGTCGGCGTATGCGAAGCCGCAAAACTCGCTGACCGTCAGGGCGGAGTCCAACTTTTTCGGCGACAGCGAGGCTTTTTACAGCGATTTGTCGCAGTATGAGGACGAAAACGGCGATGTTTTCATCACCGTTCGTTTCAACATGCTGGCGCGCGGCAAGTTTTTGGTCAACTTCGATCTGGGCGAGCTGACGTGGGATCCCTCTGTGCTGGAGTGGAAGGAAGCATACAACATGTATGAAAGAAAGCTGCCCAGAGGCGGCAGCGTGACGCTGTTCGATATGTTCCCCGTCGTGGCGGAAACCGGCTTCGGCACCGGCACCTACAACAGCTTTGACGACAAGAACTGCGGCAGGGTGGTCGGCAACTTTACCGCGGTGGCGCCCGCGGCAAAGGCATACGGCGCAGGCGATACGCCCGTGACGGTTGTGAAGGCGGTGTTCAAGGTGCTTGACAGAACCGCCGGGGCAACCACCGTGAACTGCCTGATGGAGGATATCGCCGTCTGCGACGACACCGTCAAGCAGCCGTATGCGCAGGATAAGCTGGTGCACGAGTTCGTCGCTGTTGCGGCAAACGCGCATATGGCGGAGAAAGCCGTGCTGATTGCGCCCGATACACAGGCGCCGGTCGTCGGTGACGTTGACGGCAGCGGCACGCTTACGATCAACGACGTGACGCTTGCCCAGCGCATGCTCTGCGAGTTTACCGGAGAGGACGGCAAGCCGCTCTATGACGAAACCGACGCAAGACTTTTCGCGGCTGCGGACATCAACGGCGACGGTGTGTTTAACGTGCACGACATCACCGCCGCACAGCGGATTTTGGCAGAGTTTTAACGCGGTTCTCTGTCATACCAATCTTCATTAAGAGGATATAGATGAAGCAGGAGATTTATGAACCCACCCTGCTTGAGGTGATTGTTTTTCAATCGGAGGATGTTATCACTACCTCAGGCGAAGAATACGAAGAAGAAAGAGTATAACGAACAGCAAAAAGCACAGAGCAAACGAAACTGCTCTGTGCTTTTTATATTCGTATCAGCCTCCGAAAAAGAGGTGCTCTATCAGGATTTTGACGCCGAGCAAAATTAAAATAATGCCGCCGGCAAGCTCCGCTTTGGATTGGAACCGCGCGCCGAATACGTTGCCCACCTTGACGCCTGCCGCCGAAATGGCAAAGGTGACGCCGCCGATCAGCGCGACGGCAAGCCAGATGTTGACGTCCAAAAACGCGAAGGTAACGCCCACCGCCAGCGCGTCTATGCTGGTGGCGACGGCGAGCGGCAGCATCGCCTTGGGCGAAAACGAGGCGTTTACCTCCTCCGCCTTGCCAAAGGCTTCGCGCACCATGTTGGCGCCGATCAGCCCCAGCAGTCCGAAGGCTATCCAGTGGTCAATGCTTTTGATGACCGACTCAAACTGACTGCCCAGCAGCCAGCCGAGCAGCGGCATCAGCGCCTGGAAGCCGCCGAAGTAGGCGCCTGCCGTCAGGCTGTGCCGCAGGCGGTATTCCTTGGCGGAAAGCCCTTTGCAGACGGACACGGCAAAGGCGTCCATCGCCAGTCCAACGGCGAGAAATAGCAGCTCAAAAATTCCCATCGAATCACCTTAAAACACTAATTGTACCAAAATCATATAGACAGCCACGCCGCCGAACACGCTGATCAGCGTGTTGCGCAGCCACACGTGCATGCCCACAACAAAGGCGCCTGCTATCAGCTCAGGCAATCCCCACGGATAGCTGACGACCGATACGCCCTTGAAGCAGTACACAACCAACATTCCAATGATAGCATATGGCAGAACACCGCCCAAATATGTAATAACGCGCGGTGTTTTTCTGCCTTCGGGAAAGGCGAGGAACGGCAAAAACCGCGTAAACGCGATCACCGCCGCCATCACCAGCACCTGCAACAGCGCGTGCACATCAATCTGCATGGGGCGCCTCGCTTTCCGGCTTGTCCAGCTTTTTGCGGAACAGCATCAGCTCCGCCGCAATCAAAAACAGCGCCGGCACAATGAAATATTCCGCACCGAAAACCAGCAGGCACACCACCGTGGTGGCAACGCCCAATATCGCGGGCAAGTGCTCCTTGCTGCTCAGCCACTGCTCCACCATAATCACAATGAACAGCGCGGTCATGGCAAAGTCGATGCCCTCGCTGGAAAACGGCAGGAACATGCCCAGCACCGCGCCCAAAACGCAGCCGGTAATCCAATAGCTGTGATTCAGGGCGGTGAGAAAGAGGTAGTAGCGCTTGGGGTTGATGTCGTCCTCCAACACTGTGGTGGCGGTGATGGAATAGGTTTCATCGGTCAGACCGAAAATCAAATAGGGCTTGGCGGCGCCGGTGCCGCGGTATTTTTCCAGCAGCGAAACGCCGTAGAAAAAGTGGCGGCAGTTGATGATCAGCGTCATAAAGCCGGTGGTCAGCAGTGACGCGCCGCTTGCCATAAAGTCAACGCCGGCGTATTGCCCGGAGCCTGCGAACATGGTGACGCTCATCAAAATCGCCCACCAAAAGCTGTAGCCCTTGCTTTGCAGCAGCACGCCGTAGCCGATGCCCAGCGCAAGGTAGCCTGCCATGATGGGCAGGCTGTCGCGGAAGGCGCGTTTAAAAGATTTTTTCGTCATAGTGCTTCCTCTGTGTTTAATACTGAAAATACCGGGTGGTCAGGATTTTGAAATGCCTTTTTTGAAAGTCGATAATGCCCTCGCGCTTCAGCTCGCCCAGCGAACGCGACAGCGACGCGCGGTCAACCGCCAAAAAGGCAGCGAGTTCCTCGCGCGACATCGGAATATCAAATTCATAGCTGCGCGCGCTTTCGCTGCAAATCTTCAAAAACCGCATGATTTTGTCGCGGATGTTCTTCTGCGACAGGCACACCAAATGCTCCGAAATCGAGATGAAAAGCTGCCGCTGCGACGCCATGACATTTACCAGAATCTTATGCTGAATCAGGGCAAGCTGTTCGTCCGCGATCAGCAGGGTGTCGGGGTCGATAGCGATGATTTTCGAGGGGCTGTCCGCGTCGATTTCGAACAGCACGTTGTGATATTCCATCATAAACTGCATGGTGCCCACCGAGCCGCGCCCGTGGATGACGTTGATGATGGTTTTGTTGCCGTCGTAGTCGATGGTGTAGACCTTGACGTCGCCCTCCAGCACCGCGCCCAGCCGCCGCTTGGAGCCCGGCGCGAGCGAGATGGTTTGTCCGGCGGCAAGCTCATAGAGCTGCGGTTTGGAATAGGTGATAAACTGCGTGATTTCCTCATCGCTCAGCCCGGCAAAAAACAGGCTGCCGCGCAGGATGTCCATGTTTTCGCCGTGCAGCAATTCCGTGTAGTTTTCCATATGGTTCTCCTTTTGGCGTTGTAAGCGGCGCCAATATCCTATTATAGCACATTTATTTGCAAATGCAACCTTTTTAGCGCCGAATATCCGGCGGGCTGGCGCTGAAGACGAGAGAACGTCTGCTTTGCGAACGCGGAAAATCAGAATTGCCTTAAACACTAACTATAGTGCACAAAAAAACACCATAAATCTGTTCAATGTGTATATTGGCGGAAATTTCGGATTGTGCTACAATAAATATATATGCGCACTGCATATTTGCCGATTTTGAATTCGGAGGAAGACTATGAAGCTTAAAGGGATACACGTACCTCACCTGAAGCACACGGCGACGTCCGCTCCCGTCCGGCTGCCGGTTCCCAAAACCGTCAGCATCCCGATGTCGATGCACATCGGCAGGCCTGCCAAGCCCGTTGTCAAGCGCGGCGACGCGGTCAAGGTCGGTCAGCTGATTGCCGAGGCGGACGGATACATCTCCGCGCCGATCCATTCGGGCGTTTCGGGCAAGGTACAAAAAATTGACGAAATGACAACCGCCATGGGCGCCAAGGTGCCGGTGATTGTCATTGAAACCGACGGCTTGCAGGAGCTGAGCGAAACCGTGCAGCCGCCGGATGTACATGATGTGGAAAGCTTTGTCGCGGCGGTAAAGCAGAGCGGCTCTGTCGGCTTGGGCGGCGCAGGCTTTCCGACCTTTGTCAAGTTCAGCATCAACGGCGACCTCAGCGTGCTGGACGCGGTGGTGATTAACGCCGCCGAATGTGAGCCGTACATCACGTCCGACACACGCACTCTGGTTGACAGGGCGGAGGATGTGTTTGCAGGCATTGATTTGATTAAAAAATATTTAAAGGTCAAGCGCTTTGTCATCGGCATCGAGGGCAACAAGCCCGAAGCGATTGCCAAGGTGCAGGCGCTTGCCGCCAAGACCGATGGGGTAGAGGTGCAGGTTTTGCCGCCGATGTATCCGCAGGGCGGTGAAAAGGTGCTGGTTTACAACACGCTGGGACGCATGATCCCCCAAGGCGGTCTGCCGCTGGACGTGGGCGTTGTGGTCATCAACGTCACCACCCTCGCCTTTATCGCCAAATATATCGAAACCGGCATGCCGCTGGTGGAGAAGTGCGTCACGGTTGACGGCTCGGCGGTGAAGGAGCCGAAAAATGTGATTGTGCCCATCGGCACCTCGATTGCGGATTTGCTCGAGGCGGCAGGCGGCTGTAAGAGCGAGCCGGCAAAGGTGCTCTACGGCGGCCCGATGATGGGTATTGCGGTGCCCGATTTGAGCGCGCCGGTGCTCAAAAACACCAATGCGATTATCGCCATGGACGCCAAGGAGGCGCAGCCGCCCAAGACCACGCCCTGCATCAACTGCGGCGCGTGCCTGAGCCACTGTCCGCTGCGGCTCGATCCGCGCGCTATCGCGCGCGCTTATAAGCAGGACGACGCGGAAGCGCTGCAGACGCTCTGTGTGGATTTGTGCATGGAGTGCGGCTGCTGCTCCTATGTCTGCCCCGCCAAGCGGCATTTGGTGCAGACCAACAAGCTCGCCAAGGGAAAGCTGAGAGCGTTTCAGGCGAAGCAAAAAGCGGCAAAGGAGGGCGGAAAATGAGTAAAATGCTGTCAACGGTGTCGCCGCACTTTCACGGTCCGCGCACCACGCAAAAAATCATGCTCGACGTCATCATCGCGCTTGTCCCGGCGATGGCGGCTTCCGTTATCTTCTTCGGGCTGCGCGCGCTGCTCGTGATTGCCGACTGTGTGGCGGTTTGCCTGCTGTCCGAATGGGGCTTTGAAAAGCTCTGCAAAAAAGAAAACACCGTGTCCGACCTTTCGGCGGTGGTCACGGGTATCATTTTGGCGCTGAATTTGCCGGTGACGATTCCGCTGTGGCAGGCGGCGCTCGGCAGCGTCATCGCTATCGTCGTGGTAAAACAGCTGTTCGGCGGTATCGGTCAAAACTTTTCCAACCCCGCCGCGACCGCGCGCATTATTTTGATGACCGCGTTTTCCGGCACCATGACCGCATGGGTAGCGCCGCAGGCATTCAACATGGTGCCCGACGCTGTTACCGCCGCGACGCCGCTGGCGCTGGCGGCAAAGGGTGCGGAGGGCATGCCGTCCTATCTCGACATGTTCCTCGGCAACACCGGCGGATGCCTGGGCGAAACCAGCGCGCTGGCGCTGCTGCTCGGCGGAGTATATCTCCTTGTACGCCGCGTCATCACCTGGCACACCCCGGTTGCCTTCCTCGGCACCGTGGCGCTGATGTCGTTTGTCTGCGGTCAGGACGTGCCGATGCAGCTGCTCTCGGGCGGATTGATGCTGGCGGCTGTCTTTATGGCGACCGACTATTCCTCCACGCCTGCGACGTGGCTCGGCAAGCTTATCTTCGGCGTGGGCTGCGGCTTGATTACGGTTTTAATCCGCTTTTGGGGCAACTTCCCCGAGGGCGTCAGCTTCTCGCTGTTGATTATGAATATTTTGACACCTTACATTGAAAAGCTCACGCGCGCAAAGCCGCTGGTCGGGGAGGTGGACGAGTGATGAAGGACATCGTTAAACCGATTGCGGTGCTCGCCGCCATCTGTCTGGTGGTCACCGCGCTGCTCGCCACTGTCAACGCCGTCACCGCGCCGATTATCGCGGAGGCGGATGCGAAAGCGGCGGCAAAGGCACGCCAAGAGGTGCTTGCCGGAGCGGAGGATTTTGAACCGCTCGACCTCACGCTGCCCGAGGGCGTCACCGAAGCCTACAAAGCCACCAACGGCGCGGGCTATGTGTTCAAGCTCGCCACCAAGGGCTACGGCGGCACGATTGAGCTGATGTGCGGCGTGAAGCCGGACGGCTCGATTGAGAGCATCCAGACGCTCAACCACAGCGAAACGAGCGGCATCGGCTCTAAGGTTGTGGACAACGCGGGCGGCTACAACAAAAACTATGCCGGCAAAACCGCCGCCGACTACGAACAGGTGGACGGCATCACCGGCGCGACCATTTCCTCGAAGGCATACAAAAAGGCGGTAGCCGCGGCGTTTGAGGCATACGACATGGTAAAGGAGGGTGAGGGCAAGTGAACAAGCTGCAAAACTTTTCCAAGGGCTTAATCAAGGAAAATCCCGTGCTGGTGCTCGTGCTCGGCACCTGTCCCACGCTTGCCACCTCCACCAGCGTTTTAAATGCGCTGGGCATGGGCGCGGCGGCGACCATCGTATTGATTTGCTCCAACATTGTTATTTCGGCGCTGCGCAAGGTGATTCCCGACAAGGTGCGAATCCCCTGCTACATTGTGCTGATTGCCGGCTTTGTCACCATGGTGCAGATGCTCGTCAAGGCGTTTGCGCCGGCGCTGGACGAATCGCTCGGCATTTACCTGCCGCTGATTGTGGTTAACTGCATTATCCTCGGCAGAGCGGAGATGTTTGCCAACAAAAACACCGTTGTCGATTCCGCGATTGACGCGGTCGGCATGGGCGCAGGCTTTACGCTGGCGCTGGTGATGATGGCGACCATCCGCGAGGTGTTCGGCAACGGCACCTTTCTCGGCTTTGAAATTCCCGTTTTGATTGACAACAAAATTTCCATTCTCACTATGGCGCCCGGCGGCTTCTTTGTGTTCGGTCTGCTGATTGCGCTGGTGAATAAGTTCGGCAAGCACAAGCCCAAGAAAAAGGAATTCGGCTGCGCCGGATGTCCGCAGGCGGCGGCTTGCGGCAGAGCTGACTGCGGCGGCTGCGCCGGTCAGGCGGAAGCGGAGGTGAGCGCACAATGACCAAACTGATTATCATTTTGCTGTCGGCGGTGTTCATCAACAACTATGTGCTGTCGCGTTTTTTGGGCATTTGTCCGTTCCTCGGCGTTTCCAAAAAGCTCGATTCCGCCACCGGCATGAGCTTGGCGGTTATCTTCGTCATGCTGCTGTCCACGGCAGTGACGTGGCCGATTCAGTATTATCTGCTCAACCCGAACAATTTGGGTTATTTGCAGACGATTGTGTTTATTCTGGTGATTGCGGCGCTGGTGCAGCTCGTGGAAATCGTGCTCAAGCGCTACATTCCGTCGCTGCACCAGTCGCTCGGCGTGTATCTTCCGCTGATTACCACCAACTGCGCAGTGCTGGGCGTTACCATCCTCAACATCGACGAAAACTACACCTTCATCGAAGCGATGGTCAACTCGCTGGGCAGCGGCTTGGGCTTCTTCCTGGCGATGGTTATGTTCTCGGGTGTGCGCTCCAAAATTGAGGGCGCCGATGTGCCCGAAAGCTTCAAGGGACTGCCGGTCACGCTGGTGGCGGCGTCCATTACCTCCCTCTCCTTCCTCGGCTTCGGCGGAGTGATTGAGAACATGTTCGCGTAAGGGAGGGCAGGAAATGTTAGAAGCAATTTTAACGGCGGTGATTCCCGTCGTGATTATCGGCGTTGTCTGCGCCGCAATGCTCGTTGTTGCCGCCAAGCTGATGGCGGTCAAGGAGGACGAGCGGTTCCCTGCCGTGCGCGACTGCCTGCCCGGCGCCAACTGCGGCGCCTGCGGCTTTGCCGGCTGCGACGGCTATGCCAAGGCGCTGTGCGAAACGCCCGGCACGCCCACCAATCTTTGTATTCCCGGCGCCGACACGGTGGCAAAGCAGCTCAGCGAAACGCTGGGCGTGGCGTTTGCCGACGTGGTGGAGCAGGTGGCGGTTGTCCACTGCTCCGGCGACTGCGGCGCGACGCAGGACAAGGTGGTGTACAGCGGCATTGAAACCTGTGCCGCCGCCAAAATGTTGTACGGCGGCAAGGGCAGCTGCACCTTTGGTTGTCTGGGTCTGGGCGACTGCGCCAAGGCTTGTCCGCACGACGCGATTTTCATTGACAACGGCGTGGCAAAGGTGTACACCTGCGACTGTATCGGCTGCGGCATCTGCACCAAAACCTGTCCCAATCACCTGATTTCGCTGGTGCCCGATATCAAAAACACGGTCGTCGCGTGCAGCAACCGCGACAAGGGCGCGGTGACGCGCAAGGTCTGCGCCAACGGCTGTATCGGCTGCAAAAAGTGCGAGCGCGTGTGTCCGAGCGGCGCCATCAAGGTGCAGGATAACGTGGCGGTGATTGACTACGAAAAGTGTATCGACTGCGGCGCCTGTGCCGAAAACTGCACCACCCACTGCATCAAAACAGAGGATTTGCGCGGCTGCCACCACTTTCAAAAGTAATGGATATTAAGTAAAAAACAGCGCTTCCGCGTTTTTGCGGAAGCGCTGTTTTATGTTTGCCCAGAAAGGGCAGTAACTTGGTGGTGAAAGTCCACTACACGCTTGGCAGTAGGAAGTGTTAGCTGAGGGCAAGGGTGTCCGTTGTGAAGCGATTGCTTTGCCAGCCACTGCGGCGTGATGACAGCCGCGGCAACGCCCAAAATGATCACCGCGACAAGCAGAATGATGACCCACAGTTTGAAAGAGCGCATCCGTTTGCCGGAGGATTTCATGCTTTCATTTCCTCTATGATTTCGGCAATCAGCTCGCGCTCGTCCATATGGTACTTCACGCCCTTGATTTCCTGGTAGTCCTCGTGTCCCTTGCCGGCGAGGACGATGATGTCGCCGTCCTCGGCGTGCGTCATGCAGTAGCGGATGGCGTCCTTGCGGTTAGGCACCACCACATATTTGCCGTCGGTTTTGGCAAGCCCGGTTTTGATGTCCTCGATGATGTCCATCACATCCTCAAAACGCGAGTTGTCCTCGGTGATGACGGACAGGTCGCTGAGTCTGCCGGAGGTTTCGCCCATCTCAAAGCGGCGCACCTTGGGGCGGTTGCCGCCTGCGCCGAACAGCGTAATCAGGCGGTGGGGATTGTACTGTCGCAGGGTGGTCAGCACGTTTTCCATGGAAAGCGCGTTGTGGGCGTAGTCAATCAGCAGGCTGTAGTTGCCGGGAACCGCCACAGGCTCCACCCTGCCCTTGACATGCGCTACCCTTAAGCCGTCGATAACGGCTTGGTCGGGAATGTCGAAAAAGCTGACCGCGCTGATGGCGGCAAGCGCGTTGTATACGTTAAAAATGCCGGGTACGCCGACGTCGAGCGACAGCCTGCGGCTGCCCTCGGTTTCAAAGTGGACGCCGATAAAGCCGCCGTCGGACAGCAGGCGGTCGTTTTTGGCGCGCAGTTGCGCGGCTTCACCGAAGCCGAAGGTGTGCAGCTCGCCTTGGAAATCCTTGGTGACCTCGCGGTATTTTTCGTCGTCGCAATTGGCGGCGGCGTTCTTTACCTGACGGAACAGCAGGCTCTTGCAGTAGAGGTATTCCTCCAGATCCTTGTGCTCCACGCCACCGATATGGTCGTGCGAGAAGTTGGTGAAAACGCCTACATCAAAGGTCATGCCGTCCAGACGGTGGTGCTTCAGCCCGATGGAGGACGCTTCAATCACCATCGCTTTGCAGCCGGCGCTGCGCATGTCGCGCATCGCCTTTTGGATCTCGTAGCTCTCGGGTGTGGTGTTGTCGGTTTTGTAGGTGTTGCCGCCGTAGACGATGCCCAGCGTGCCGATGGTGCCGGTTTTGATGCCGGCGTGCTCGAAGATTTCGGCAATCATGGCGGTGGTGGTGGTTTTGCCCTTGGTGCCGGTGATGGCAACGGTCATCAGCTCCTCTGCCGGATTGCCGAAGAACGCCGCGCTCATCAGCGCCAGCGCCGCGCGCGTGTCGTCCACCTTGACGACGGCGACGGTTTCGGGCACGTCTGTGTCGAGGTCGTCGCTGATGACCAGCGCCGCCGCACCCTTTTCCACGGCGGAGACGGCATAGCGGTGACCGTCGGAGGTGTAGCCCTTCAAGCAGACAAAGGCGGCGCCGTCCGTCACCTTGCGTGAATCATAAGCCAGACCGGTGATTTCGGGGTTGCTGCCCTGCAAAACGGTATGGTCAATTGACTGCAGCAGTTCGCTGAGTTTCATATGTATCGCTCCTTTTCACATATAAAGGTTGGTTTCCATATTATTATAGCAACAAACACGCGCGTTTACAACATTTTCAGGTGAATTTGCGCCGGACGGGCAATACTTTTTTCGGTTTTTGGGGCGGCTTGCGCCCGTTTTTTAAACAATTGGTGAAATTTAACTAAAATTTTTAACGAAAATTTTTCACCCACTGTTTTTTGCAGTCGTTTCAGCGCCGATTTGGGGCAAATCCCTCAATTGCAGTGCTCGGGATTGGGTAAAACAGACAAAAGGAGAACGGTTAAAATGCACAAAACAGAGTCTTAAAATTCGTATAAATGCCCAAATTGAGAAAAATTACAGGTAAAAATAAACAAAAAACGAACCTAAAATTAACAAGTTAGATAAAAAGTACAAAAGTAGTTGAAATTTGCTCGCGTTTTTGATATTATTTAGTTAGTGGAACAGAGAGTAATTTGTGCAATTTGCTCCATCAGAATTTTTAGAAAGAGGGAAATTCCAATGAAAAAGATTCTTGCCATGTTATTGGCAGGCATGGTTACCGTAACCGCATTTGCGGGCTGCGGCGGCCAGGACAACCAGCAGCAAAAGGGCAACGAAGGCGGAAACAGCGGTGACGCTGTTTATTCGGACGCTTCGTGGGCTGACGCTGCATTCGGCGACGAAAAAGACGTAACCCTGAAAGTATGGGCTCCCGACGCAGCTGTCGATCTGACCAAAAAGCAGGTTGAGGCTTTCAAGGAGCACTATGCAGATTCCGGCGTTAAGTTCAACATCGAAGTTAAGCCCATGGAAGAAAGCGAAGCGGCTACCAACATCGTAACCGACAAATCCATCGCAGCTGACGTATTCGGCTTCCCGAGCGACCAGTTCAACAGACTGATGTCCGCAAAGGTTCTGCAGAAGCTCGGCACCAAGTTTGCCAACTCCGTTAAGGCTTACAACGACGAAAACCCTGTTAAGGCGGCTACCTTCACCGTTGACGACAAGGAAGGCCTGTATGCGTTCCCCGAAACCGCTGACAACGGCTACTATCTCGTTTATGACAACACTGTTGTAACCCATCCCGAAACCCTCGAGGGTATCCTGGCTGACTGTAAGGCTGCCGGCAGAACCTTCATCATGGACGGCGGCAACGGCTTCTACGGCTGCGTATACGCCTTCACCGGCGGCGCTAAGATCGACGGCTTTGAGTCCGACGGCACCACCCAGAAATTCACCGAGTATGACGAAACCGAAGTTGTTAACACCCTCATGGCTTTCGCTAAGCTGATGAAGGATTACAAGGGCACCTATGTTCACGATGCAGTTGCTGCTATCTCCACCGGCTTCACCAACAAGAAGGTCGGCGCAGGCATCGACGGTTCTTGGGACACCGCTGCCAACAAGAAGGCTTTGGGCAACAAGCTCGGCGCTGCCAAGCTGCCCACCATCAATGTAAACGGCACTGACAAGCAGCTTGTCGGTCTGTTCGGCTACAAGTACATCGGCGTTAACGTTGCTTCCAAGTATCCCCGTTCCGCTATGACGCTGGCTTACTACCTCGCAGGTCAGGAGTGCCAGGAGCAGAGAGCTAAGAGCAACGGTTGGGGCCCCTCCAACAAGGAAGCTGCCAAGGCAGTTGCCGACGATCCGATTCTCGTAGCACTCTTCGAGCAGGGCGCTGTTTCCGTACCTCAGGTTAACATCGCTGACACCCTGTGGACTCCTATGGGCAACCTCGGTGCAGAGATGTACAAGGACAGCTGGGATCCCGCAAACAAGGATAAGACTCTGGAGCTGTTCAACAAGGTTAAGGCTAACATCCGCGACGAAGGCTAAGGCTTAGTCGCTGCCGAAAAAAGCTTTCGGCAACTTAACAAATTACGGGGTGCTCCCGCAAGGGAGCGCCCCTCAAATCCCGATTACGTTTTCTATACACCAAACGAATAATGTTTTTTATTATATGGGAAACGTAAAAGGCATTATTAGTTTGGTGTTATATAATAAAGAGAGAATCAGACTTTTTAAAGGAGAGCTTATATGACATACGTTGAATATAAACAGCTCAATCCGTTTCAGAAATTTGCCTACAACTTTAAGAAGTTCTTCAAAAACCTGCCGGGCGCGGTCGGTCGCTTCTTTAAGACTATCGGCTTAGCAATTGTACACTTCTTTGTCGGTATAGGCAAAGGTTTCAAAAACTACGGTACCACCTTTGTAAAAGGTGACTGGGCAACAAAACTTTCTTATATTATCTTCGGCTTCGGCGACTTCCACAAGGGCAAATACTATAAAGGTATTTTGTATTTCCTGGTGGAAGTGCTCTATGCTCTGTTCATGATTTTCTTCGGCGGCAGCCAGCTGGCGCTCCTGCCCTCACTGGGATATCTGAAGCAGTATGACTATGAAGACGCTGACGGCTTCACCGTAACCGTACTCGGTCACCAGTCCATGCAGATTCTTCTGTTTGCAACCCTGACCATCGTTGTTACCATCGTTGTCTTTGTGGTTTACATCTCCAACATCAAGGACGCTTACCGTCATCAGGTTATGAGAGAGAACGGCGAAAAGCCCACCTCGCTCAAGACCGACGCCAAGGAATTCCTCGACGGCAAGTATCACATCACCCTTTTGTCCTTCCCGATTCTGATGATCAGCGTATTCAACATTCTGCCGCTGATTTTCATGATTTTGATTGCGTTTACCAACTACGACGGCAATGCGCACAACGTTTTGTTTGACTGGGTAGGACTGGAAAAATTCGGTGACCTGTTCAACGTTCTCGACAGCGCCAACAAGGGTAAAACCTTCCTCGGCGTTGCGGGCTGGACGCTGATTTGGGCGGTTGCCGCAACCTTCTCCAACTACATTCTCGGTTTGATTGTCGCTTTGATGATCAACAAGAAGGGCATTAAGCTGAAATCCGTATTCAGAACCATGTTCGTTATCACCATTGCGGTACCCCAGTTCGTATCGCTGCTGGTTATGAACCAGATTCTGGCTGAGGAAGGCGCCCTCAACCTGCTGCTCGGCACGCGCATCAACTTCCTCGGCGGTGAACCGTGGGTAGCGCGTCTGACGGTTATTCTCGTTAACTGCTGGGTTGGTATCCCGTATACCATCCTGTCCATGTCGGGTATTTTGATGAATATCCCCGAAGATTTGTACGAGTCCGCCCGTATCGACGGTGCGTCGCCCTACAAGACCTTCACCAAAATCACCCTTCCCTACATGATCTTCGTCACCACACCGCAGCTGATTACCCAGTTCGTCGGCAACATCAACAACTTCAACGTTATCTTCCTGTTGACCAACGGCAGCCCGACCAACCCCGACTACTTCAGCGCCGGCTACACCGATATCCTTGTTACATGGCTGTACAACATCTCCATGGGCGGCGGTAAGAAGGACTACGGTCTTGCTTCCGCAATCGGTATCTTGGTATTCATCATCTGCGCAACCCTGTCGCTGATTATCTATAACAATTCTAAGTCTATGAAGGATGAGGAGGCGTTCTCATGATAAAAAGCTATAAATTCAGAAGAGCACTTGCCAACACCATCATCTATATCATCCTCGGTGTTATGTGTATCATTTGGGTAATGCCCTTCGTTTACCTGCTTCTGCACTCCCTCCGTCTGGACGGTGCGCCGGTAGGCAACGGTGAGGTTCTCCCCAGACAGTTTACCTTCCAAAACTACATTGACCTGTTTACCGGTCAGTCCTCCAACGCCGAGGTTCAGGCACAGTCCCTGAACTTCCCGCGCTGGTTCCTCAACACCTTTGTTGTTGCTATCTTCAGCTGCATCATCTCCACCCTCTCGGTACTGATGGTCAGCTACACCTTCAGCCGTCTGCGTTTCGGCGCCCGTAAAACCCTGATGAACATCGCCATGATTCTCGGCATGTTCCCCGGCTTCATGACCATGATCGCTATGTACTACCTGCTCAAGATTATGGGTCTGCAGGGTCAGATGGTGTCCCTTGTTCTCTGTTACAGCTGCGGCGCAGGTCTCGGCTTCCAGATTTCCAAGGGCTTCTTCGACACGATTCCGCGTGCGCTCGACGAAGCGGCTACCATCGACGGTGCAACCAGGAACCAGATATTCTGGAAAATCATCTTGCCGATGTCAAAGCCAATTGTTGTATACACCGTATTGACTGCATTTATCGGACCTTGGACAGACTTTATTCTTGCCAAGATCATCATGCAGGATAACTACGATAACTACACGGTTGCCATCGGTCTGCAAAAGATGCTCGCCAACGAATACAAGACCACCTACTACCAGCAGTTCCTTGCCGGCTCCGTGGTTGTTGCGGTACCCATCACGCTTCTGTTCCTCAAGATGCAGAAGTATTATGTAGAAGGCGTTACCGCCGGCGGCGTAAAGGGTTAATTCCCGTCAACCGAACAAAGCTCATTGGGGCGGCAGTCGCAGGCTGCCGCCCTGTTTCCATCGTCAGAAAGGTACGGTTTTTGTGAAAAAGCTGATTTCCCTGTTGTTGACCGCGGCGCTGCTCGGCGGCGTGCTTGCCGGCTGCGGCGGACAAAAAGAGGACAAAAAAGATTCTGCAAATTCGGAAAGCGTTTTGGAGAAGCCCGCCGCGGCTGCCTCCGCTGACAAATACCGCAACTACTACGAAATTTTCACCCAGTCGTTTGCCGATTCCGACAACGACGGCACGGGTGATTTGCAGGGCATCATCGACCGGCTGGATTACCTCAACGACGGCAATCCCGAGGGCGGCGATGACCTCGGTGTGGACGGACTGTGGCTGACGCCGATTTTTCCGTCCGAATCCTACCACAAGTACAACGTGGAGGACTATTATAATGTGGATTCATCCTTCGGCAGCCTGGAAACCTTTGACAAGCTGGTGGAGGAGTGCCACAAGCGCGGCATCAATATCATTCTCGATTTGGTGCTCAACCACATTTCCTATAAAAATCCGCTGTTCGTCAGCGCTTGCGATGAGGTTAAGCAGGGCAAGCTCGACGGAAAGGCGAGGCTGTTTGAGTTTCACAAGCCGGACTACTATTCGCCCGAGGTCAATGTGATTGAGGTGGGCGACTATGTGTGCGAGGCGAATTTCTCGCCGAGCATGCCGGAGTGGAACCTCGACAGCGAGGAAACGCGTCAGGAATTCACCAACATCGCCAAGTTCTGGCTTGACCGCGGCGTGGACGGCTTCCGCCTGGACGCGGTGAAGCATTTCACCAACAACCATACCGACGGAACGGAGTTCCTTCAATGGTTTGTAGAAACGTGCCGCCGCATTAAGCCCGAGGCGTATCTGGTGGGCGAGGACTGGTCGGACGATTCCGAAATCCAGACCTTCTACGGCAGCGGCATCGACAGCCTGTTTGCCTTCCGCTTTGCCCAGGGCTCCGGCGAAATCGCGCAGAGCATTGCCACCGGAGAAGGTCAAAAGCTCGGCAAAAAGTTTGCCAACTACGACAAAAAGATGGTGGGTGCGAACAGTGATTACATCAACGCGGCGTTCCTCTCCAACCACGACCAGGTGCGCATTGCCAATGCGCTTGAAAGCCACGGCATTGCGTCTGAAAAGCTTGCCGCCAACCTGTATATGCTCCTGCCCGGCAACTCGTTTATCTACTATGGCGAGGAAATCGGCATGAAGTCGGAAAACACCGACGCCGACCGCTGGCACCGTCTTCCGATGGTGTTTGACAGCGATCATCCGCAGGCGATTACCGTGGAGGGCGCTTCGGCGCAGACGACGCCCACCGGCGGCGGCGTCAAGCAGCAGCTGGCGGATAAAAACTCGCTGCTCAACCACTACCGCACGCTGATTGACTTCAAGCTGCGCTATCCGGCGCTGGCGCGCGGCAGAATCACCGCGCAGACGGTGTTTGACGACGCGGCGATTGCCGCCTACACCGTAGCGTCCGGCGACCAAACATTTTTGGTGGTGCACAATCTCAGCGAGAGCGACGCGGCAACCGCGAAAATCACCGACGAGGTGCTTCCCGGCGCCAAGCCGGCAGCGGTGTTTGCCGGCGACGTTGACGGAGAACAGCCCTCGCTGGCGGACGGTGTGCTGACGCTGCCTGCCTGTTCCTCGGCNNNNCGACGGTTCGCAAAAGGGGCAATCCTCATGGCGCAAAACAACAATTTTGTGTAAATTATCGCATAGAATTGATAAAAGATAGCTAAAAATATCTTGACAGCCAATACTATTTATGGTATCATCATCAATAGAGGGATTACGCTTTTGCGGCAATTCAAATGTATATTTATGAGGTGTGTTATGGACATTAAAATGCTAACCCAAAGATATAGTACACCGATGTACATCAAGGTCATCGGTACCCTTCTGTTCCCGGCAGTTTTCATCATGATGCTGGTGCTGCCTGTGTTCGAGCTGATTCCTTATCAGCAGTACGCAAACGTTTTCAACGCTAAGGGCGAAGCCACCGGCGCGTATGAAGCTACCAACAAAACCATATTCTCCATGCTGCCTGTTGACTATCACTCCAACGCCATTGAGGTTGTTTTCATCATCGTGGCTGTTCTCTGTGTTATCTGCGGCATCGCTTTCCTGTGGATGAACAGAGCAAAGCTCGCGGCTATTCCTGCTTCCGTACTGCTCGCGGAGATTATCTTCGCATTTCTTCGCAGCCCGGAGCCCTTCTATGATATCAACCACATCGCTGATTTCTGGGAGAAGGCAAATCCCGCTACCTCCACCAAGGATGTTGCAGGCTCCATCATGCAGTACACTATTGACGGCGACAACTTCATCTTCCGTCAGCTTGGTCAGTACATTGTTCTTCTGATTTGCGGTATCGTTCTGCTTGCGTTTGTCATCTGCGCAATCGTCGTTACCAAGACTTTGATTGAGAAGAAGAAATAATTTCATCATGTAAGCAGCAAAGGCGCGCCGAGCACGGCGCGCTTTTTTATGTGCCGGAAGCTTTCCGTACATTTTGAAAAAACCGCTTGACAAAAGGATTTAATTAGTTTATAATGTTCTAGCGTGAATATGCCATAAGTGCGCCCTTTTATAGGTAGGGGCGGACAGGCTTTCACCGCTTTATCAATTTCCAAAACAGAGGAAAGGAGGAAAAACATGCCTACTTTTAACCAGTTGGTACGCAAGGGCAGAGAGGTTTCTGAGAAGAAGGCGAAGGCGCCTGCTCTGTTGAAGGGCTGGAACTCCAAGAAGAGAGTTGCCATCAACCAGAACTCCCCGCAAAAAAGAGGTGTCTGCACTGCTGTAAAGACCGCTACCCCGAAAAAGCCTAACTCCGCGCTGAGAAAAATTGCCAGAGTAAGACTTTCGAACGGTATTGAAGTCAGTTCCTACATCCCCGGCGTCGGCCACAACCTTCAGGAGCACAGCGTTGTTCT
>CADCAD010000002.1 GCA_902799325.1 uncultured Ruminococcus sp.
GCGTTGCGGCGCGCCACCTCCTCCACCACGGAGGAGGCTTTCACTTTGTCAAATGTTGTTCTGAAAAAAATCACATGCGGACTTTTTCTACAGCCTGAACGCTCCCAAATCGGGAGCGTTTTTTGTGAATGGACTGAAAAACCCGCCGTTGATGATGTTTTCCGTGTGCAGGAAGTTTTAAATAGGCGGGCATGGGTGCAGCGTCGTGCTGCATTTTTTGCTTTCTCAAACCTTTAGCCCCGCCGTTGATGAAGTTTTCCGTGAATAGGAAGGAATGAAAAGGCGGACTGAAAAACCCGCCGTTGATGATGTTTTCCGTGCACACGAAGGAATGAAAAGGCGGGCATAAATTATTTAAACATATATTTGGCGGTGTCGGCAACATCGCCCATGGTGTGCTTGGCGCGGCTGATTTTTTTGCGGATTTTCGGGTTTTCATCGGCGGCGGTTTTTCCGGCGTAGCCTAAACACGCGCCGGCTATCATGCCGACCGCTACGCCCTTGACCATGCTCATCAGCGGACTTTTGCTCACATAATCACCTCTTTCTCTCATTTTGCAAGAAAACTCTTGCTTATTTAGCATTTCCGATTTACAATAGAATAATAATGTAAAAATTTTTTAACGAAAAGGAAGATACCATGTCAACGCTGAATCTTGTTTTGGTCGAGCCTGAAATTCCGCAGAACACCGGCAATATCGCGCGCACCTGTGCCGCCACCGGCGCGCGGCTGCATATTGTCAAGCCCATGGGCTTTGCCATTGACGATAAAAAGCTCAAGCGCGCAGGGCTGGACTACTGGCACCTGCTCGACTTGACCTACTACGAAAACCTCGACGACTTTTTTGCCAAAAACGCCGGAGGACATTTTTACTTTTTCTCCACCAAGGGCACGCATGTTTACAGCGATGTGCGTTTTCCCGACAACAGCTTTTTGCTGTTCGGCAAGGAAACGCGCGGACTGCCCGAGCATGTGCTGATGCAGCACCCGGACGAAACGCTGCGGATTCCGATGATTGATGAGGCGCGCAGCCTGAATTTGTCCAATTCCGTTGCCGTCGCCGCCTATGAGGTGCTGCGGCAGTGGGGCTTTCCCGAACTGCAAAACAGGGGAGAGCTGCATCGCCATAAATGGAGCGATATCAACAATCTTGGTTGATGCATACGCCATGTATTTTGCCTTACAGAATTAAAAATATTAGTCAAAACATTAACAAATATACTTGCGAAAATCGGTAAAATATACTATAATATAAATGAATGTAAAATACACTGTGTTTTTACAAATCTCTGAACATGAAAGGATGTTTTTACTATGCAGCTCAACAAAGTTTCGGTTGATGACATCAATGTTAAGGGCAAAAAAGTGCTCGTGCGCGTTGACTTCAACGTACCCCTCAAGGACGGTGTGATTACCAATGACAACAGAATCACCGCTGCGCTTCCCACCATCAAAAAGTTAATCGCTGACGGCGGCAAGGTTATTCTCTGCTCTCACCTCGGCAAGCCCAAGAACGGCCCCGAAGAGAAGTTCAGCCTGGCTCCCGTAGCAGTTCGTCTGTCCGAGCTTCTCGGTCAGAACGTTGTTTTCGCTAACGACGACGAGGTTGTCGGCGAAAATGCCAAGAAGGCTGTTGCCGAAATGAAGGACGGCGACGTTGTTCTTCTGCAGAACACCCGTTTCAGAAAAGAAGAAACCAAGAACCTTGAGCCCTTCTCCTCCGAGCTGGCTTCTCTGGCTGATGTATTTGTAATGGACGCTTTCGGCTCCGCTCACCGCGCTCACTGCTCCACCGCGGGCGTGACCGACCACATCAAGGACACCGCAGTCGGCTACCTGATGCAGAAGGAAATCAACTACCTCGGCAACGCGGTAGAAACCCCCGTTCGTCCCTTCGTTGCCATCCTCGGCGGCGCAAAGGTTGCGGACAAGCTCAACGTTATCTCCAACCTGCTTGAGAAGTGCGACACCCTCATCATCGGCGGCGGCATGGCTTACACCTTCCTGAAGGCACAGGGCAAGGAAGTCGGCAAATCGCTGGTTGACGACACCAAGCTTGACTACTGCAAGGATATGATGAAGAAGGCTGAGGAGCTCGGCAAGCAGCTGCTGCTCCCGGTTGACACCACCATCGCGGCAGAATTTGATGTTGACGCGATCCCGGCTGATATGGAAGGTCTTGACATCGGCGTTAAGACGCAGGAGCTGTTTGCTGACGCGGTTAAGAACGCCAAGACCGTTGTTTGGAACGGACCGATGGGCGTATTTGAGAACCCCACCCTTGCGGCAGGCACCATCGCGGTTGCCAAGGCTTTGGCGGAGACCGATGCTACCACCATCATCGGCGGCGGCGACAGCGCAGCGGCTGTTATCCAGCTCGGCTTCGCTGACAAGATGAGCCACATCTCCACCGGCGGCGGCGCTTCTCTGGAATACCTCGAAGGCAAAACCCTTCCCGGCATCGCGGTTATCGCCGATAAATAATTCGCCGAAGGCGTCTTTATCAAATCCGCAGGATTTGCAAACCGATTGACGCGGTCAATCATGATAATATCAACCCCGTAGGGGCGACCTTGCGGTCGCCCCTATGTTAGTTCAATATTTTTCTCGAAAGGAATTTTTTATTATGGATAAAGCGAAAAGAAAAGCCATCATCGCCGGCAACTGGAAAATGAACAAAACTCCCAAGGAGGCAAAAGAGCTGCTCAGCGCAATGGCTCCCTTGGTGGCGGACGCTGACTGCGAGGTTATCGCATGCGTTCCTTATGTTGACCTTGCCACCGCTATCGAAGCCACCGCAGGCACCAACATCAAAATCGGCGCGGAGAACTGCCACTGGGCAGAAAGCGGCGCTTTCACCGGCGAAATCTCCACCGGCATGCTCAAGGAAATCGGCGTAGAGTACGTTGTTCTCGGTCACAGCGAGCGCAGACAGTATTTCGGCGAGACCGATGAAACCGTCAACAAGAGAACCAAGGCGGCGCTGGCAGCCGGCTTGAAGCCCATCGTTTGCGTCGGCGAGCTGCTCTGGGAGCGCGAGTGCAACATCACCGAGGAGGTTATTGCGCGTCAGATTAAGCTCGATTTGTGGGACGTCACCGAGGACGAGCTGAAGAACGTTGTCATCGCCTATGAGCCTGTTTGGGCTATCGGCACCGGCAAAACCGCTACCGCTGACCAGGCGGAGGAGGTCTGCGCCTTCATCCGTGCCCAGCTGGCAAAGCTCTATAACCAGGACGCTGCGGACGCCGTTACCATTCAGTACGGCGGCTCCATGAACGACGGCAATGCCGATGAGCTGCTCTCTAAGACCAACGTTGACGGCGGTCTTATCGGCGGCGCTTCTCTGGTAGCGGAGAAATTCGCGGCTATCGTAAAAGCAGCTTCTAAATAATCAGCGTCAATAGAAAGGATTTTACATGAAAAAGCCTTTAATTCTCATGATTTTGGACGGCTTCGGCGTCGGCAAAAAGGGCGAGGAGGCGGCTAACGCTATTCTTGCCGCCAACACCCCGAACATCGACAAGCTGTTTGCCGAGAATCCGCTGACACAAATCGGTGCGTCCGGCATGGACGTCGGTCTGCCCGACGGTCAGATGGGCAACAGCGAGGTCGGTCACACCAATATCGGCGCCGGCAGAATTGTCTATCAGGAGCTGACCAGAATCACCAAAACCATCAACGACGACAAGCTCAAGGACAACGAGGCGATTGTCGGCGCCATGGACAAGGCGCTGGAAAACGGCACCGCGCTGCATTTTATGGGACTGCTTTCTCCCGGCGGCGTGCACAGCCATAACACGCACCTCTACGGTCTGCTGGAGCTTGCCAAGAAAAAAGGTCTGAAGGACGTATATATTCACGCGTTCCTCGACGGCAGAGACGTGCCCCCCTCCAGCGCGGCGGACTATATGGCGGAAGCCGTAGCCAAGTGCGAGGAAATCGGCGTCGGCAAAATTGCTACCGTCATGGGCAGATACTACGCGATGGATCGTGACAACCGCTGGGAGCGCGTTGAAAAGGCATACGCCGCGCTTGTTTACGGCGAGGGCGTGGAAGCGGATTGCCCGGTGCAGGCAGTTAAGGACAGCTATGCCAACGGCGTCACCGACGAATTTGTCATCCCGGTTGTCGTCAAGGACGGCGCGACCATCAAGCCCAACGACAGCGTTATCTTCTATAACTTCCGCCCCGACAGAGCGCGCGAAATCACCCGTACCTTTGTCGATCCCGACTTCAAGGGCTTTGAGCGCCGCAACGGCTTTTTCCCGGTCAACTATGTCTGCATGACGCAGTATGACGCCACCATGCCGAATGTGGAAATCGCCTTCAAGCCCCAGACGCTCGTCAACACGATGGGCGAGTACATCTCCTCGCTCGGCATGAAGCAGCTGCGTATTGCCGAAACCGAGAAGTATGCGCATGTCACCTTCTTCTTCAACGGCGGCGTGGAAAAGGTCTACGACGGCGAGGACAGAATCCTTGTCAAGTCGCCTGCGGTTGCCACCTACGATTTGCAGCCCGAAATGAGCGCCTACGAGGTCAAGGACAAGCTGGTTGACGCCATTCACAGCGGCGTTTACGATATGATTATCCTCAACTTTGCCAACTGCGACATGGTCGGTCACACCGGCGTATTTGACGCGGCTGTCAAGGCGGTGGAGGCTGTTGACGACTGCGTCGGTCAGGTTGTTGCCGCTATCCGCGAGATGGACGGCGTGGCGATTATTACCGCCGACCACGGCAATGCCGACAAGATGATTGACGAGGACGGCTCGCCCTTTACCGCGCACACCACCAATCCCGTACCTTTCTGCGTTATCGGCTACGACTGTCAGCTGCGCGAGGGCGGCGTTTTGGCGGACATCGCGCCCACCATGCTCAAGATTATGAATCTGCCGCAGCCCGAAGAAATGAGCGGCAAGAGCATCATTATTTAACATTAAATTTCAAAGCCTGTCGGTTATCCGGCAGGCTTTGTTTCGCTTTTATCACGAACGGAAAACAGGGATAGCCGTGCAAGCTATCCCTGTTTGATAATTTTATTCTGCGTAATGCCAGCTGATGCCGTCCTTGGTGTCCACCACGACGACCTTCATCGCGGCGAGCTTGTCGCGGATGGCGTCGGCGGTTGCCCAATCCTTGTTTTTGCGCGCTTCGGTGCGCTGTGCAATCAGCGCTTCCACCTCGGCGTCCTGCGGATTTGCCGCTTGGGGCGCGGCGTCCTGTTCTTCCAGCAGGTTCAGCGAGAGCACCTTGTCCAGCTCGCCCAGTACATAGCGCTTGGTGGCGTCGTTGGCGTCCGCCTTCAGCACGTCATAGATGACCGTCACGCCCAGCGAGGTGTTGAGGTCGTTGTCCATGGCTTCCTTAAACTTGGCAAGCAGCGCGTCTGCCTTGTCCTGCTCGATGTCGCCGTCCTTGCCGAGCGCGGCGGTGCGCTTGCGGAGCTTGTTGTATGCCTTGACGCAGTTGTCGAGACTCTCATAGGAGAAGGTCAGCGGCTTGCGGTAGTGGCTCTGCAAGCAAAAGAAGCGGTAGGCAACAGGATCGTAGCCCTTGCTTTCAAGCAGAGACACCGTGAGAAAGTCGCCCTTGGACTTGCTCATTTTGCCGCGCGCGTCGTTGAGGTGCAGCACATGGAACCAGTATTTGCACCACGGGTGGCCGAGATATGCCTCGCTCTGCGCGATTTCGTTGGTGTGATGGGGGAAAGCGTTGTCAATGCCGCCGCAGTGGATATCAAGATATTCGCCGTTGTGCTTTTTGCTGATGCAGGAGCACTCGATGTGCCAGCCGGGATAGCCCAGACCCCACGGGGATTCCCATTTCAGCTCCTGATCCTCAAACTTGGACTTGGTGAACCACAGCACAAAGTCGGTTTTGTTGCGCTTGTTTTCGTCCTCCTCCACGCTGTCGCGCACGCCGACCGCCAAATCGTCCTCGTTCATATTGCCGAAAACGTAGTAGGTGCTCAGCTTGGAGGTGTCAAAATACACGTTGCCGCCGGCGAGATAGGCATAGCCCTTCTCCAGCAGGACGGACACCATGTCGATAAATTCGTCAATGCAGTTGGTGGCAGGCTCCACCACGTCGGGGCGCTTGATGTTCAGCTTTTCGCAGTCAGCAAAGAACGCGTCGGTGTAGAACTGCGCAATTTCCATGACGGTTTTGTGCTCGCGCTTGGCGCCCTTGAGCATTTTGTCCTCGCCGGTGTCGGCGTCGGAGGAAAGGTGTCCCACGTCGGTGATGTTCATGACGCGGTTGACGTCAAAGCCTGCAAAGCGCAGATACTTTTCGAGCACGTCCTCCATGATGTAGGTGCGCAGGTTGCCGATATGCGCGTAGTGATACACGGTGGGACCGCAGGTGTACATATTGACCTTGCCCGGGGTGTGGGGGACAAACTCCTGCTTGGTTTGACCGAGTGAGTTGTACAGAATCATATGATTACTCCTTTTTGGAAGATTACTTGTCAGCAATAAAGCGGCTGTTTTGTTTGACGTAAATCACGCCGGAGAGAATGGCAAAGAAGGTGGAAATCCAAATCAAGCCCTCGCCAATCCAGAAAAACACGGTGTGCAGGGCACAGGGCAGCGGCGCTCCCAGCGCGCCGATATCCAGCACAAGCTGCATGACCAGCACGCAGATAATCGCCGTCATCTGGGTGACGGTTTTGACCTTGCCCCAGATGTTTGCCGCAATGACCTTGCCCTTAGAAGCGGCAATCAGGCGGATAGAGGTGACGGTGAACTCGCGGAACAGCACGATGATGACCGCTACGCAGTCGCACAGACCGAGCTGCACAAAGCACAGCAGCGCGGAAATCACCAAGATTTTGTCTGCCAGCGGGTCGGCAAATTTGCCGAAGTCCGTCACCAGACCGCGCCGGCGCGCAATTTTGCCGTCGAATAAGTCGGTCAGTGAAGCCGCGCCAAACAGCGCGAGCGCCGCGAGGTTATTCAGCGGAAAGTCAATCAGCAGCGCCGCCACGAAAAACGGCACCAGCAGAATCCGCAAAACGGTTAATTTGTTAGGCAGGTTCATAGCATCCTCCTGTCATTGAAGGAAAAGAGATAGTATATTTATGCGTCCACGCGCTCTCCGACGGGGTCGCAGCCCATGTAATCGGTGATTTTTACCGTGACAAAATCGCCTATGGCAGGCTTTTTGTCCGCTGTGAAGAACACACAGCCGTCCACCTCGGGCGCGTCGGCGTAGGTTCTGCCGTACCAGCACTCCGCCAGCCGGTCATAGCCTTCCACCAGCACCTCCGCTTCGGTGCCTATCAGGCTTTCGCAGTAGTCCGCCATCACCTGCTGCTGGTGCTCCATGATGATGTCGGCACGGCGCTGCTTGGTTTCTTCGTCAAGCTGCTCGGGCATTTTTGCTGCCGGGGTGTTTTCCTCCTGCGAATAGGCAAAGCAGCCCAGCCGCTGGAAGTTGATTTCCTTGGCAAATTCCGCCAGCTCCTCAAACTGCTCCTCGGTTTCGCCCGGGAAGCCGGTGATGAAGGTGGAGCGGAAAATCACATTCGGGATTTTTTCGCGCATTTTACGCAGCAGCGCGGTCAGGCTTTCGCGGTTGCCGCGGCGGTGCATTTTGCGCAGGATGTCGCTGTTGCAGTGCTGCAGCGGCAAATCAATATAGTTGAGCACCTTTTCTTCGCGCGCCATCACATCAATCAGCTCATCGGTGATGCTGTCGGGGTAGCAGTACAGCACGCGAATCCAGTGCAGACCGTCAATTTTGCACAGCTCGGTCAGCAGCTTATCCAGCGAGGGCTTGCCGTACAAATCCTCGCCGTAGCGCGTGGTGTCCTGCGCGATGACGTTCAGCTCGCGCACGCCGTCGGCGGCAAGCTGTTTTGCTTCGGCGAGCAGGTTCTCTATTTTTCTGCTGCGGAATTTTCCGCGAATCATCGGAATCGCGCAGAAGGTGCATTTGTTGTCGCAGCCCTCCGCGATTTTCAGATATGCCGTGTAAAACGGCGTGGACTGCACTCTGCCGCCCTCCAAAGGGAGCAGCAGTTTGTCGGGAAATTGCTCAATCTTCTTACCCTCCAGCGCCTCGGTCACGATATCCGCAATCTGCTCATTGGCGCCGATGCCGACCGCCGCGTCAATTTCGTAGAGCTGCTTGGTGATTTCGTCCTGATAGCGCTCGGCAAGACAGCCGGTGACAATAATCGCCTTGATTTTGCCCTCGCGCTTGAGGTTGCCCAACTCGATGATTTCGTCGATGCTCTCCTGCTTGGCGGAGTCGATGAAGCCGCAGGTGTTCACAATTACCGCGTCGGCGTCAGCCGGATCATTCACGATTTCAAAGCCCCTCTGACGGAGCGTGTACAGCAGCATTTCGGCGTCTACCTGGTTTTTGGCGCAGCCCAGCGACACAATACCGACCTTATTATTCATATGCAGTCATCCTTATTTTTATTGGTGGGTGGAAAATATGCGGCTATGCCGCTGTTTATGTTTCGTATTCACTCAGTACCGCCTTGATGTCGTCCCAGCCGTAGCCCAGCCTTTGCAGGGCGGCAACAGCGCGGCGCTTTGTTTTTTCATCCTCAAGGGAGCGGTACTTTTTGGCGAGCACCGCGCGGATTTGCTCGCGCGGATCCACCTCGATTTCGTCCAGCACCGCCTCGGCGGTTTCCTTGTCGATGCCCTTGCGGCTCAGCTCAAACACCGCCGCGCGCTTGCTCATGCGCTTTTCCAGCAGCAGCTTGCGCGCATAGCGCTGCGCGAAGGTGGCGTCGTTGAGCAGCCCCAGCTCTTCCATTCGCTCCACCGCCGCTTCGGCGGCGTCTGCGTCGCAGGTGCGCTGAATTTTTTCTTTCAGCTCCTTTTTGGAGTGGTCGCGGTAGGAAATCAGCCACAGCGCTTTTTCCTTGGCACGGCGTTCATTGCTCAGGCGGATGATTTCGTGCAAATCCTCGTCGTCAATCTCCCTGCCTACGTCAAAGCGGTTTTCCAGCAGGGTTTGCGCGTCGAGATTCATGACAAATTCGCCGTCGATATACAGCGCCGCCATCGCTTTGCGGCGCGGTTCAATTGCCGTAATCAGCATCAGTCATCCACGAGAACGTCAATTTTAGCCGAGGGCTTTTTGTCGTCGGCAGGCGCCGGTGCGGCAGGAGCAGCGACCTCGGTCACCTTTGCCTTGGGCGCCGGGCGCTTGCGGTCGTACAGCTTGTCGATGTTTTCCCACAGCTTGGCTTCGATTTCCTTGGCAAGCGCGGTGTCGGTGCGCAGCAGCTCCTTGACCTTGTCGCGTCCCTGTCCGAGGCGCTGTCCGTTGTAGCTGAACCACGCGCCTGCCTTCTGGACGATTTCCGCCTTGACAGCCAAATCGAGCAGCTCGCCCTCGCGCGAGATACCCTCGCCGTACATAATATCAAACTCCGCCTCACGGAACGGAGGTGCAATTTTGTTCTTGACAACCTTACATCTGGTGTGCGAGCCGACCATTTCGCCGTTGACCTTCAGGGTTTCCACACGGCGGATGTCGATGCGGACAGAGCTGTAGAATTTCAGCGCCCTGCCGCCGGTGGTTACCTCGGGATTGCCGTAGATAACGCCGACCTTTTCACGCAGCTGGTTGATGAAGATGGCAACGCAGTTGCTCTTGTTGATGGCGCCGGCGAGCTTTCTGAGCGCCTGCGACATCAGTCTTGCATGCAGTCCAACGTGGCTGTCGCCCATTTCGCCCTCAATTTCCGCCTTGGGAACCAGCGCGGCAACCGAGTCGATAACAATAACGTCAATCGCGCCGCTGCGAATCAGTGCTTCGGCGATTTCCAGCGCGTCCTCGCCGGTGTCGGGCTGTGCCACAAGCAGGGAGTCAACGTCCACGCCGAGCGCCGCCGCGTAGGTGGGATCGAGCGCATGCTCCACGTCAATAAAGGCGACGTTGCCGCCGTTTTTCTGTCCCTCTGCGATGCAGTGCAGGGAGAGGGTTGTTTTACCGGAGGACTCCGGGCCGTAGATTTCCACAATTCTGCCGCGCGGCAAGCCGCCGATTCCCAGCGCTACGTCGAGGGAGAGCGAGCCGGTGGAGATGTGGTCAACCGTCATATGTTTGTTTTCGCCAAGGCGCATTACCGCGCCCTTGCCGAATTGCTTTTCAATTTGCGAAATCGCTGTTTCCAGCGCCTTGTTTCTGTCTACTGCCATCATGTACCTCCAAAGTTTTATTCAATAGGAAATTGCTGTGTTGCTTTGCCTATAAGGCAGTTCTATTATAAAATATTTTCCGATAAAATACAATATTTTCCGCGAAAAAAGTTCGAACAAAATTTCTAAAACACGGGCATTGTCCTATTTATCGCCCAATGCTTAACCGCGTATGCCGATAATTGCCCGTTCGCAGCCGCCAAAATCCTCCGCGGTGCGCAGTCGGATAAAGCCTTTCTCGCGCATTTGCTGCGCCACCGCTGCGGCTTGCCCTTCACCCAGCTCAAAAACGAGCGCGCCGCCCGGTTTTAGCTTGCGGCTCCAGCGCGCGATAATCGCGCGGTAAAAATCATAGCCGTCCTCGCCGCCGTCGAGCGCCATGGCAGGCTCAAACTGTACCTCCGCCTGCAGCGAGGGCAAATCGCCGCGCCGTATGTAGGGCGGATTGGACACGATTAGGTCCAGACTGCCGTCGGATACGTCTGTATAACAGTGCAAAACGTCGCCGTGAACGGGCGTCACGGTGGCGTTATTTTGTTTTATATTCGTTTTTAGAAAATAAAACGCATGCTCGCTCAGCTCCACCGCTGTGACCTGCGCCTTGCCGAAGCGTTCCAGCGCCAATGCAATCGCGCCGCTGCCGGCACAGAGGTCAAAAGCCTGCGCATGTGGCTTGCCGCGGAGATAATCCAGACACAGCCGGGTGCATACTTCGGTGTCGTCGCGCGGAATCAGCACGCCCTCGCCGACGGCCAGCGGAATTCCCATAAAGCTCCAGGCGCCGAGCAAGTATTGCAGGGGATAGCGGCGCAGTCGCTTTTCGGTCAATGCGGTCAACTGCGCCTGCTGGCTGTCGGACACCGCTGCGTCGCCGTGCGCAATCAAGCCGGCACGGGAGAAGCCCGTCACGTGCTCTATCAGGCAGAGCGCTTCGTAGTCGGCGTTCTCAATGCCGCTGTTCGCAAGCGCCTGACGGCATGCGCGGTAAGCTTCCTTTAGCATCCGCATTTGATGATGTCGGAGCCGTCCTCGGGGATGACAGCCTTAATCGCTTCAATGGCGACCTCAATCATGTCATCGTCGGGTTCCTTGGTGGTGATGCGCTGCGCCCACAGACCGGGCGCGGCGATAATGCGCGTAAAGCGGTTGTCGTGTCTGCCGCACAGCTTAATCAGCTCATAGCCGATGCCGCAGGTCACGGGAATCAGTGCAATTTTGATAACGGGGCGCCAAAAGCCCAGCCACGTCGGCACAAATAAGCCGACCGCAATGCCGAGAATCAGCATAATCACCATGAAGCTGGTGCCGCAGCGCGGATGGAAACGGATTTGCTTGCGCACGTTTTCCACGGTCAGTTCTTCTTCGTTTTCATAGCAGAAGATGGTTTTGTGCTCCGCGCCGTGGTACATAAACACGCGCTTCATGTCCCGTGTCTGTGAAACCACGACAATGTAAAGCAAAAACAGCGCAATCTTGAGCACGCCCTCAAACACGGACTGCCAGAAGGTGACGACCTCGCCGCCGTTTTGCAGCGCAGGCACCGCCAGCTTCAACAGCTCAAACAAGCCCCACGGCAGGAAGAAAAACAGCCCCACCGCCAGCGCAACGCCGAGAATGGTGGAGAACACCATCAGAATCTTCATCAGCTTGTCGCCGAATTTATCGTCGAGCCACTGCTCAAACTTGGAGGGCTCCTCCTCGATTTCGGCGGATTCAATCGCCTTGTCGGCGGAGAGCATCAGCGATTTGTAGCTCAGCCGCATGGAGTCAATCAAGCCGGCAATGCCGCGAAAAAACGGCAGCTTAAACAGCTTGACCTTTTCGGGAATCATCGTGATTTGGACGTCCTCGCTGTAGATTTCGTCCTTACCCGTGCGCACACAAACCGTGTTGCGCTTGGGACCGCGCATCATAATGCCTTCAATCAGCGCACTGCCGCCGATGGAGGTGATTTTTTTCGTTTTTTTCGACATACAGTTATTTCCTTCTATGTAGATTTATATATTTTAAAGCTTGACGGTTTCCGGGGCTTCCTCCTCCTCGCCTTCCTTATAGACGGGGAAGGTCAGGGTGACGGTGGTGCCGACGCCCTCGCCGCTTTCGATGTCCAGTTTGCCGTTGTGGAGGTTCATGATTTCGTCAGCAACGGCTAACCCAATGCCGGAGCCGCCGACAGTCTGGTTTGCCTTGAAGAATTTTTCTTTGACGTGCGGCAAATCCTCGGCGGGAATACCGCAGCCCGAGTCGGTGACGACAATTTTGATCACATCGGGATCGTCCTTGGAATAAAGCACCTGCGCCGCCACCACGCCGCCCTTGGGCGTGTATTTCAGCGCGTTGTCCAAAATGTTGAGGAATACCTGCTTCAGGCGGTTGCGGTCGCCGTAAACAGGCGGCAGCATGATGTCGGAGTCGTCGTAGAGCAGGTGGATGCCCTCCTCAACGGCGCGCTCCTTGAGCATGTAGACCGTTTCGTCAAATTCGGCGAGAATGTCGATTTTTTCTTTTATCAGCACCATTCTGCCGCTTTGGATTCTGCCGAAGTCCAGCAGCTCCTCGACAATGCTTGTCAGGCGGCTGCTTTCCTTGATAATCACGCCCATGCCGCGGTCAAAGGTGCGGCGGTCAAGCGTGCCGCGCTCGCTCAGCTGCATGGTTTCCGCCCAGCCCTTGATGGCGGTCAGCGGTGTGCGCAGCTCGTGCGAAACGCGCGAAATAAAGTCGTTTTTCATCTGCTCGGTGGTTTGCAAATCCTTCGCCATGTCGCTGACGGCGTCGCACAAATCACCGATTTCATCGTTATATTTATGCTCGATTTTTTCCGAGGCGGAAAAGTCGCCCTGCGCAATCTGCGCCGCGGCTTCCGAAAGCCTGCGAATCGGCTTGACAATCGAGCGGATAAACGCCAGTCCCGACAAAATCACCATCGCCATCACACCGACGCCCGCCACGATGATGATCGTGCTGAACAGCATCAGGCGGCTTTGCGCAGGCTCCATGGAGACGATGTAGCGCACCGCGCCCACAACGTTGTTGTTTTCGTCGCGGATGATGCGCGTTTCGCTCATGGCGCGTTCGCCGGACAGCAGCTTTCCGTTCCAGAAGGCGTTGCCGTTTTTGCTTTTGCGCGCGTTGTCAAAGTCGTCCATCTTTTCCTTTTCGGACGGCAAAAATCCCGTGGAGGTCAGGACAACGCGGCCGGAGGAGTTGAGCACCATCACGCCCATCTGCTCCTTTTTGTCAAAGTTTTCCACATAGTCGCGCGCGGCGGCGGTGAAGTCGGTGGGATTGTCCGCTTCAAAGCCGGAAAACACCATGCTCAGCTCGTTGGAGGCGGCGTGCAAATCCTGCTCCACCTTTGACTGGAACATGGAGGAGATGGCAAAAATCAGGATGACCACAATCAAAATGATAATGGTGAGGATAACGCTGAGTGTGTTCAGCATCCAGCGTTTGGTGATACCCTTAATCATCCGTTCATCTCCTTCGGTAAAAAATGGCGCGAATTATGACCGGGCGTTATTGCCCGGGAGCGCACCTTATTCTCCGGCGTCCCACTTGTAGCCCAAGCCCCAAACAGTGATGATATGCTTGGGATTGGACGGCTCGTCCTCGACCTTCATTCTCAGGCGGCGGATGTTGACGTCAACGATTTTGTCCTCGCCGACATACGCGTCGCCCCAAACGTGGTTGAGGATGTCAATGCGGTCGAGCGCTACGCCGGGATTGGAGAAGAAATATTCCATGATCTGAAACTCCACCTGCGTCAGCTCAATCATCTTGCCGCCCTTCATCAGCGCGCGGTTTCTGAGGTTGAGGGTGAAGTCGCCGGACTTCAGCTCCTCCTTGAAGTTGTTCTCGGAGCGCGACTGCGCCAGCGCCACACGGCGATAGAGCGAGTCAACGCGCGCCAGCAGCTCGCTGGGAGAGAAGGGCTTTGCCACATAGTCGTCAGCGCCCAGCATCAAGCCGGTCACCTTGTCCATCTCCTGCGTTTTGGCGGAAAGCATGATAATGCCGATGCCGCCGTTGCGGTTTCTCAGCTCCTTGCAGACCTGAAAGCCGTCAATGCCGGGCATCATGACGTCGAGAATAGCGATATCGAAATCGCCGTCGTTATCATCATATTTTTTCAGCGCTGCTTCGCCGCAGTCGGCTTCCACCACATCGTAGCCGGCACGGGTCAGGTTGATGACGACAAAGTCGCGGATGGCGGCCTCGTCCTCGCAAACAAGAATTTTCTTCATGTCAAAAACCTCCAATGTTCTGTGTATCTATCTGAATAGTCAATTACTTACTGCTGTTGTTCACGGTTGTGCCGCCCAACAGGGAGAAGGCGGTTTTGATTTCATCGTCGGTGATGGCAAGCGCGCTTTCCGCCGCATAGCTGCGGAAGGCGTAGGCGTTGCGGTTGTCCTTGTAAATCAGCGTGTAGCCGTCCACATCCTTGCCCTGATCCCAGTCGGCAAGCTTGAACACGCGGATGACAAACAAATCGGTGCCGACGCTGTCACCGTGCCATTCGCAAAAGCGCATGGTGTCGCTGCTCTCGTTGAGCAAAACGGTAAAGCTGCCGGCCTCCCACGCAGTGGGAATTTTGATGGTGTAGCCGTAGTTGTAGTTGGCGGCGGTGCGCTGCACAGGCAGCAGCGCCTCCTGTGTGACGCTGAACTGGTTCCACACCACCTGGTCGGCTGCGGTAAACGCGCCGCTCTGTTTGCTGTAGGGCAGGGTGGACACGGTGGGAATTTCCACCTTCATATCATTGCCGATATCGGTGGAATACACCAAGCTGCTGCGCTGGGTGGGATTGACGGTTTTTTCCTTGTACAGCGGATTCAGCAGTGTTTTTTGCTGCTTGCTGAAATAAATCACCTGCGTGCTCAGCTCGCCGCTTGCCAGCTCGCCGTCCACCACCAGCCCCTTTGTATTGTCCGAAAGGTCGGAAATCAGCATGCTTTTGTAGCTGACAATATTGGGGTCAAGCGCCGCCGATGCTTTTGCTGTCAGCATGCCGCGCTTGGCGTCGTATTCCAACAGCGTCGCCTTTGCCTCGTTTTCAGGAGAGGAAAGCGACAGCGTCATCACCTTGCCCTTGCCGCTGCTGTCGAGGTTGCCGCTGCAAAAGGCGGAATAGTTTTGCCCCGACTGAACGGTGCCGGTTTTGCCGTCGGAGAAGGTGTAGACGGACAAAAAGTTGACGCCTGCGGTGTAGGTGGCATAGCCCACCAGACAGTCCTGCGTACCGTCGGCGTTGATGTCCGCAAAGTCCACGCAGTCCACATCGGGCGCTTCGGTGACAAAGTCGTCGGAGGTTTTCCAGACGCCGCTCTCCTCGTACATCACCAGCATATGTACGCCCGTTCCGTTTTTGTCGCGGAAAAAGGCGATGGCCTCGTCGGTGTTGTCGCCGTTGAGGTCGTGCATAACGATGGCGCTGCGGTTGCTGCCGCTTTTGGGATATTTCAGCGTGTAGCCGCCGGGCGCGGTTGCGGCAATCAGCTTTTCAATTTCCGCCTCGTCGCCCATGGTTTTGGGAGGGCGCAGCATGGTTTCGTTGCCGAAATCGGCAAGGTCACAGCCTCCTGCCGCAAGCATGACCGCCGCGCCGAGCAGCATGGCGGCAACGGGTTTGAGCTTCATCTGCATCCTCCTTTCGTGGTTTGTGTGGCAATATTAAGCCGTTTTCTGTACGGCAATCAGGAATTTGATGGTCTTGCCTTCCTCGGTAAACATCCGCTCGTGCTCGGTTTCGATGTTTTCTTCGAAGCCGCTTTGGTGCAGGTCGCGGGTGAGATAGGTGATTTCATAGCCGGTCTGTGCAAAGTATTCCAGACTTTCCTCAAACAGCTCGTCGTCGTCCGTCTTAAAGCGGATTTCCGCGCCGGGTTTGAGAAAGCTCTTGTACATCTCCAGCTTTTTATAGTAGGTCAGGCGGCGTTTTTTATGCTTTGCGCGCGGCCACGGGTTGCAAAAGTTGATAAACAGCCCCTCAATTTCGTCCTCGGGAAGGATGATTTTGTCGAGCTGCTCCACGTTGTAGTTAACCAGCAGAAGGTTGTCAACTTCCTCTCTGCCTGCTTCATCAAACAGCTTTACAATGGTGCGCCGTCCCACGCCGAGCATGTCGATTTTGATGTCCAGCGCGATGATGTTGCGCTCGGGATACCGCAGCGCAAACTGACCGGCAAAGCCGCCCTTGCCGCAGCCGATTTCCAAATAGAGCGGCTGTTCTTTTTGAAATGCCTGCCGCCATTTTCCGGCGTGCTCCTCGGGGTTTTTGACAAAGAAATCGCAGACGCTCAGCTCAGGCTCCGCCCATTTTTTCTTTCTGATTCTCATAGTACCTCTATTGTAAAAAGTATTTCATTTTATTATACCAAATTGTAACCAATTATGCAAGCATATTTAAAGGTATTTCATTTTATCGCCGTAAGCTTGCGATTTTGTAAACATAATGTCAGGAAAAGCCGCTTCCAGACGCTGCTTCAGCGGCAAAATGACAACGTCTTCACTTTTGAAGTGACCGGCGTCAACAATATTCACGCCCAGCGCGTTGGCGGCGTTGATTTCGTGGTGCTTGATTTCGCCCGTCACCAGCGCGTCAGCGCCCTCCTCGGCAGCGGCGAAGATGTCCGAGCCGCCTGCGCCGGAGGCAACCGCAACGGTTTTGACGGTGGGGCGGACGTCCGTGTAGCGCAGCCCTTCGCAGCCAAGCGCCTTCTTGGCGTGCTGCGCAAAGGCGGCGGCGTCCGTTTCCTGCGGCAGCGTGCCGACAAACAGGCACTCGCCTTTTTGCGATTTACGCAGTTCCTGCAGCCCGAGGGCGTCCGCCAAGCAGGTGTTTACGCCGAAGGCTTCCGACAGGTCAAGATTGGTGTGCATGCAGACAGCGGCAATTCCGCGCTGCGCCAGCAGATAGGGCACGTCGCGCGCGCCCATGCGCTTCAGCGGCTGAAAAATCACGGGATGGTGGCTGAGTATCAGCTCACAGCCCAGCGCTGCCGCCTCGTCAACAACCTCCGCGGTGATGTCCAGCGATAATAAAACGCGGCTGAACGCTTGACCTTTGTCGCCGACAAGCAATCCCACGTTGTCAAAGTCCATCGCCGAAGCTGTCGGCGCGAAGCCCTCAAACCAGTCCAAAAGCTGTTTAACCGTTGCCACAGAATTCCTCCAGTCTGTCCGCAAGCGCAGCAAAGCGCGCCTCTCCCTTTGCCTGCTTGCGCAGCCGCTCGATGTGGCCGCGGAGAAAGCGGAGATGCGTTTCGTTTTCACGGGGATGCAGCTCCCCTGTATAGCGATATAGTTCGTCGTGCTGCCGAACCGTGCCGCCGTAGAATACCGACAGCACCGTGTAGCACTTTTTGCCGGCGACGCAGCAGTCCTGCCGGTCAATGATGTAGCCGTTGGCGCACAGCCGGCTGATCAGCGCTTCGCTTTTGGTCATCGGCTGTAAAATAAAGTGCTTGTCTGCGGCGTAGGGGCAGGCGGTGATGATATCGGCAATCAGCTCGCCGCCCATGCCGGCGATGATGATGTCGTCAACCTCATCCTCGGCAATCTGCGCCAAGCCGTCGCTGAGCCGCAGGGAAATCTTGTCCTCCATGCCTGCCTGCGCAACGGTGATCCTTCCGCGGCTGAGCGGCTCGGGATTGACGTCGGCGGCAATCACCGAAGGGCAGATATTGTGACGGCACAGCCACACGGGTAAATACGCATGGTCTGTGCCGATGTCTGCCGCTCTTGCGCCCGGGCGGACAAACTCCGCACACAGGCGCAAACGGTTATCCAACTGTGTTTCGCTGTTCATCAGACAGCGGCGTTGAGCGCTTCTACCAGCTTGTCGGCGTCCGCGCCGTGCACATAGCAGGCTTCCTCAATGGTTTCGCCGCGCGAAGCGGGGCAGCCGAGGCAGTGCATGCCGATGCTGAGAAAGAGCTGTGCGGTTTCGGGGTGCTGATCCAGCACATCGCCGATGATTGAATTCTTTGTGATTTCCATTAAAAAACCCTCCAAATTAGTCTATTTTGTGATTTGCTATAGTATTATACCATATATTTAGTGGTTTATCAAGTGGTTTTGTGCTTATGACGACCAATATTTGCGGTCGAGGCTGCGATACTGCACCGCCTCCAGCACATGGGGGGCGCGGATGATTTTTTCACCGTCCAAATCCGCGATGGTGCGCGCCACCTTGAGCACGCGGTCATAGGCGCGCGCGGTGAAGCCCAGCCTGTCAAACGCGCGCTTCAGCGTTTGTTCCGCCTCCTTGTCAATCAGGCAGAACTTTTCAAACTCGGCAGCGGTAATTTTGGAGTTGCAGGTGGTGCGGCTGCCTTCAAAGCGGCGGCGCTGAATTTCGCGCGCCGCGTCCACGCGCTTTTTGATGTCCGCCGAGCTTTCGGCGTTTTCCGTCTTGCGCAGCTCCTCAAATTCCACGGGCGGCACCTCTACGTGAATGTCAAAGCGGTCGAGCAGAGGCCCGCTGACGCGGTTGAGATAGCGGCGGATTTTTTGCTCGGAGCAGGTGCAGTTGTGCTTGGGGTCGCCGTAGTAGCCGCAGGGACAGGGGTTCATCGCCGCAATCACCATGATGGAGCACGGATAGGTGCAGTTTTGACCGGAGCGCGAGATGGTGATGGTGCCGTCCTCAATCGGCTGGCGCAGTACCTCCAGCGCGTTGCGCGAAAACTCGGGCAGCTCGTCCAAAAACAGCACGCCGTGGTGCGCCAGCGAAACCTCGCCAGGGCGTATGGTACCCGAGCCGCCGCCGCCCAAGCCGACCGCCGTCACGGTGTGGTGCGGTGAGCGGAACGGACGCACGGTAATCAATCCTTCGCCGTGCAGCGCGCCTGAAATGGAGTGAATTTTGGTGGTTTCTATCATTTCGTCAAAGGACATGTCCGGCAAAATGGACGGCACGCGCTTGGCGAGCATGCTTTTGCCCGAGCCGGGAGGACCGATCAGCAGAATATTGTGACCGCCTGCCGCGGCGATTTCCATGGCGCGCTTGGCTTCCAGCTGTCCCTTGACCTGAGAGAAGTCGGGCGCAAAGCTGCCGGGCGCTTTCCTGTTTGTTTTCGGCGGCTTGGCAGGCGTCATGGGCAGAACGCCGTCGAGAAAGGTTTTCAGCTGATGAATACTCTTGACGGGATAGACGTCAATGCCGTCCACCACCGCGCCTTCCTGTGCGTTTTGCTGCGGCACAAAGATACGCCTGACGCCCAGCTCGCGCGCCTTTATCACCATCGGCAGGACGCCGTTGATGCCGCGCACATCGCCGCTGAGCGACAGCTCGCCGATAAATGCGCAGTCGGACAAATCCGCCTGGATATAGCCCGCCAGCCGCAGCAAGTTGACCGTGATGGGGAGGTCGTAGATGGGACCTTCCTTTTTGATGTCGGCAGGCGCGAGGTTGAAGATGAAGTGCGCCGAAGGCAGGCGGAAGCCGCAGTTTGCCAGTGCGCTGCGCACCCTGTCCTTGCTCTCCTTCACCGCTGCGTCGGGCAGACCGACCAAGTCAAACGCCGGCAAGCCCGTGCGCGAGGACGCCTCGACCTCCACCTTGTAGGCGTCAATGCCGCTGACGCCGAAGCTTGTACACTCTACAACCATCCTATACACCTCAAATCATCAATAAACACGAAACTATTATAGCACAGATATTGCCTAAAAACAATACATTTAGCGCTAAATGTCAATTTGTGTTAGCAATATTGCATAAATAATTTTGCGTTTAGTATGCAAGTATACAGAAATGTGCCGCGCCCTTGACATAAGGCAAACAATATGATAAAATATTGTTACAGAATATCATATGTAGCGGGGGTACAAAATGGCAAATATCAAAGGATTGTATTCAACCCTTTCAGATGATGTTCTTGCCGAAATTTCTAAAGACGGTGACGACAATGCCTTTAACGAGCTGGTGCTGAGATATCTCGGGCGAATCCGGTTTATCGCGCGCAAGTACTCGGCTCAGGGTTATGAGCAGAATGATTTTGTTCAGGAAGGACTTCTGGCGCTTTTGCATGCTTGCAAGACGTACGACAGTCAAGGGGGTAGGTCCTTCAACAGCTACGTTTCGCTGCTGGTGGAGCGCCGGCTGATTTCTATCATTCGCGGCTCACAGTCAAAAAAAGCGGTACCCGATTCCGTTCTGGTTCATTTTGACGGTTTGGAGGACGAGCTGACCGATTATGTCCGCTCGCCGGAGGAACAGCTGATGGACAAGGAACAGCTGAATCAGGTGATGCACAGGCTGCACGCTTTATTGTCGGCAAGGGAATACGAGGTGCTCATGCTCTTTGCCTCGGGACTCAGTTACAGCAAGATTTCACAACAGCTAAACATTTCCGAAAAATCCGTTGACAACGCTTTGCAAAGAGCCCGCAGAAAGGTCGGCGCCAACGAAATGTCCTGATATGAATGCTGCGCAGTTTGTAAAGGACAAATTAAACCAAAGTGAGGTAGATGTCCAATGTATGAAGACAAAACATTAGTCTGCAAAGATTGTGGTAAGGAGTTTGTTTTCACTGCCGGCGAGCAGGAGTTCTACGCTGAGAAAGGCTTCGAGAATGAGCCTCAGCGCTGTAAGGAATGCAGACAAGCGCGCAAAAACGCTGTCAAAGCAAGCAGAGAATACTATGATACCACTTGCGCTGCGTGCGGCGGCCCCGCCAGAATTCCGTTTAAACCCATGGAAGGCAAAAGCTACTACTGCAGCGAGTGCTTTGCAAAAAGAAAAGAAGCCGAAGAGGAGTAAGCTTCCTGCGTATAATTTAATAGCATTATTTCATTATCACAGAGCGGTGAGGAGCAATCCCCACCGCTTCTTTTTTCATTAGTGCAGCAGGGCTATCCCCGTGGAGAGGATAGCCCTGTGCGTTTGCATTTTATGTGTTGAACACAAATTGTCCGTCCTGATAGTCGCAGGTCACGCGGCTGTTTTCGCTGACCTCGCCGTCGAGCATTTTTTCGCTGAGGGCGTCCTCAATTTCACTTTGAATCGCCCTTCTCAGCGGTCTTGCACCATAGCTGTCGTCAAAGCCTTTGTCGGCGATGGCGGTCACAGCCGCGTCGGTGAAGGTGATGTCGATGTGCATCGCCTCCAGCCGCTTGGCGAGCGTGTCGAGCATCTTGCCGGCAATCTGCTTGATTTCGTCCTGCGTGAGCTTGTTGAACACAATGATGTCGTCCACACGGTTGAGGAACTCGGGACGGAACACCTTTTTCAGCTCGCCGAGAACAAGCGAGCGGATGTCCTCCTGCTTGGCTTCTTGGCTTTCCTGCGTAAAGCCGAGCGACTTTTGCTTGTCGGTAATCAGTCGTGCGCCGACGTTGGAGGTCATGATGATGACCGTGTTTTTGAAGTCCACGGTTCTGCCCTGGCTGTCGGTGAGTCTGCCGTCCTCCAAAATCTGGAGCAGCATGTTGAATACATCGGGGTGCGCCTTTTCGATTTCATCAAACAGCACCACCGAATAGGGCTTTCTGCGCACCTTTTCGGTCAGCTGGCCGCCCTCGTCAAAGCCGACGTAGCCGGGCGGTGAGCCGATGAGCTTGGACACTGTATGCTTTTCCATATATTCGGACATATCAAGCCGCAGCATGGCGTTTTCATCACCGAACATCGCTTGCGCCAACGCCTTGCACAGCTCGGTTTTGCCGACGCCGGTGGGACCGAGGAAGATGAACGAACCGACCGGGCGCTTGGGATCCTTCAAGCCGACTCTGCCGCGGCGAATCGCCTTGGCAATAGAGGTGACGGCTTCGTTTTGACCGACAACCCTCTCGTGCAGCACCTGCTCCATGTTCAGCAGGCGCTCGCTCTCCTCCTTGGTGAGCTGCACCACGGGAATGCCCGTCCAGTCGGATACAATCTTGGCGATGGTTTCGGCGTCCACCTCGCCGCAGTCGTCCTTTTGCTTTTCCTGCCAGTTCTTCTTGGCGGCGTCAAGCTGTTCCTGCACCGTCTTTTGCTCGTCGCGCAGCTTTGCCGCGCGCTCAAAGTCCTGCTCGTTGACGGCGCTTGCCTTTTCGTTTTCGAGCGCCTTCACCTTGTCCTCCAGCTCCTTCACGTTGCCGGGGGAGGTCATGGCGGCAAGGCGCACCTTGGACGCGCCCTCGTCGATGAGGTCGATTGCCTTGTCGGGAAGGTAGCGGTCGGCGATGTAGCGCGCGCTGAGCTTGACAGCGGCTTCAATCGCTTCGTCGGTGATTTTAACCTTGTGGTGCGCTTCATAGCTGTCGCGCAGACCTTTCAGAATTTCCACTGCCTGCTCCTGCGTCGGCTCGCCGATTTTCACCGGCTGGAAGCGGCGCTCCAGAGCGGCGTCCTTTTCGATATATTTTCTGTATTCGTTGAGCGTGGTGGCGCCGATTACCTGAAAATCGCCGCGCGCCAGCGAGGGCTTCAAAATATTTGCCGCGTCCGCGCTGCCCTCCGCCGCGCCTGCGCCGATGATGGTGTGCAGCTCGTCGATGAACAGAATGGTGTTTCCGGAGCTTTTTACCTCGTCAATCGCCGCCTTGATGCGCTCCTCAAAGTCGCCGCGGTACTTTGCACCGGCGACCATGCCGGTCAAGTCAAGGCTGACAACGCGCTTGTCGCGCAGGATTTCGGGCACGTTGCCCTTGGCAATCTCCAGCGCCAAGCCTTCGGCGACAGCGGTTTTGCCGACGCCCGGCTCGCCGATGAGGACGGGGTTGTTTTTGGTGCGGCGCGAGAGAATTTGAATCACGCGCTCGATTTCTTTTTCTCTGCCGATGACGGGATCAATTTCGCCGTTTTTGGCTGCCTTGGTGAGGTCTCTGCCGAATTTATCCAGCGCGGAGCCGCCCTCCTGTGCGCTGTTTTGCGGCATTTGACCGCCCTCGGAAAAGCCGCCCTGCTGTCCGCCGCCGAGACTGTTTTGGATAGCCTCCACCACCGCGTTGACGCTGACGCCGGCTTCGTTGAGGAAGCTGACGGCATAGCTGTCGCTGTCGGAAATCAGCGCGAGCAGCAGGTGCTCGGTGCCGACATAGCTGCTGCCGAACCGCGCGGAAGCCGACACCGCCGTGCGAAGCACGCGCTTGGTGCGCGGTGTAAAGTCATTGGCGGTCAGTTGGGTAGGGGAGCCGCTGCCGCTTGCCGCCAGCCTGCTCTCGATGGCTTCCGCCGTCAGTCCGCAGCGGCTCAGCGCGGTGTACGCCACGCCCGAGCCCTCCTTAAGCAAGCCGAGCAGCACATGCTCGGTGCCGACATAGCTGAGCCCCAGCTGCTCCGCAGACTGCACGGCGAGGTTGAGGGCGTTGTTCGCTTTTTCGGTAAAGCCTTGGAATTTGAACATAATACCAGCTCCTTTCAGTGTGCTTTCATATACTTCCAAATCATTTATCAATCGTTAGTGTAAAACCCTTTGAATCAGTTTGGCGCGCTCCGTGTCACGCTCCTGCGGCGTCAGGTTTTTGCCTGCGCTGACCGACAGGGTGGCGGGCTCCACGTCCGTCATCAGCCGGTCGATGGCTTCAACGTCCGCGTCGAGCAGTCCGGCTATCGCGCCTAAGCGCACGTTGGACAGTAGCTTCAGCGCTTCATCGTGGCTGATCAGCTTTGCGTATTTTAAAATGCCCATGCTGCGCGCGATGGTATCCTGCACGTCCATGCTTTGGCACAGGCGTTCGCGCGCCTGCTCCTCCTGCGCAACAAGCTGCAGGGTGATATTTTTCAGGTTTTCAATCGCCGCCTGCTCGGAAATGCCGAGCGTCACTTGGTTGGACAGCTGATACAGCGCGCCCTTGGGCTCGGTGCCCTCACCGTGCGCGCCGCGGATGGTCAGCCCCAGCTTGGACAGGTTGCCAGCGATACGGCTGATGGCGCGGCTCTTTTCCAGTGCCGGCAGGTGCAGCATGACGGACGCGCGCATGCCGGTGCCCAAATTGGTCGGGCACTGCGTGAGGTAGCCCAGCTTTTCATCAAACGCGAAGTCGAGGTTTTCGTCGAGCAGGGTGTCCAGCTTATCGGCGGTGTCGTATGCCTGTTCCAGCGACAAGCCTTTGGTGATGACCTGCAAGCGGATGTGATCCTCCTCGTTAATCATAATCGACAGGCTTTCATCGCTGCTGAGCAGCAGCGCTCTGCCGGTGTTGTCGCTGATGAATTCCGGGCTGACCAGCCGCTTTTCCACGAGCGAAACGCTTCTGCGCGGATCAACCTCGCTCATTTTGATAAAGGAGAAGTCGTCCGCCAATACGCTGTTGCTGTTCTTGACGGCATCGCGCACCTTTTCGATGACCTCCTCACGTCCCTGTGCGCTGAGCTTGCAGGGGAAGGGGTAGTTTTTTAGATTTCTCGCCAAACGCACGCGCGTAGTGATGACTACATTACTCACGGTTAACCCTCCAATCCTTTGATTTGATCTCGCAGCTCGGCGGCGCGTTCGAAGTTTTGTTCCTGAATCGCCTGCTCCTGCTGCGCCTTCAAATCCTTGATTTTTTCTTCCTTGGTCATCTCCGCCGGCTTGACCTCCGACTTTGCGGTTTTGCCGCTGTTTTTGCCGCAGTGGGTGGTGTTGCCGTGGATGCGGCGGATGGACGGATAGAGCCGGTCGGCAAACAGCGTGTAGCAGTTAGCGCAGCCCACCTGACCGCTTTTGGCGATTTCGGAGTAGGTGCTGCCGCAGAACTCACAGCGCGTCGCCTGCGACCTGGCAGGGAGCACATTGGTGAAGAAACTGCCCAGCAGGTTGGAAAAATCGTTGTCTATGCCGGCAAAAACATTGGTGTAGCCGAGCTTGCCGGCGCACTCGCTGCATAAATCATATTCCTTGAACTCACCGTTGATGATGGTTTTTACATGGGTATTGGCGTTATCAGCGCCGCATTTTTGACATTTCATATCATTCACCTCTGAAAATTTTGATTCATATACTTTCTGAAAGCTGCCTAGCTGTCAAGTGTCAGCAGCATGTTCTTGAACAAATCGGCGCGCACGGCGTCGCGTTTTTCCTGCTCCACGTTTTTCAGCGTTCTGTCGGAAAGCGCGGAGGCAATCACCTTGGCGGTTTCCAGCTCCAGCATTTGCCGCTGCAGCATATTGCGCAGCATGACCTCGGCGGTCGCTTTGTCGAGCGTTGCGCCCACGGAATTAATGATGTGCATCAGAGCGGTGCCCTTGTCCATCTTGACACGGCTGATGCGGATAAATCCGCCGCCGCCGCGACGGCTCTCGACAATGTAGCCCTGCTCGGGCGTGAAGCGCGAGGTGATGACGTAGTTTATCTGGCTGGGAACGCAGCCCAGGTTGCCTGCCAGCTCGTTGCGCTGAATCTCGGCGCTGCCGTTTTGCTCGTCCAGCATTTCCAAAATATACTGAGCAACCAAATCACTCATTCTCATAAACATGCCTTCTTTCCTTACCCTTCCGGGCTTTGATTATAGTATAGCCGTAAGGTCAGAGAAAGTCAAAGTCAAGCAAAGTCAAGAAAATTGCACTTTTCTCGCGTTTTCTTTTATATTCTCCCAAATACTCACGAATACTAAAAAATCAGAAATTTTTGACTTTCTTTGACCAAAGGCAAAAACAAAAGGGCTGACCGTTTGGCCAACCCTTTTCAATTTATAGGAAATTGTCAGCGCCTATTGCTGCGCGCTGTAGCCATGCGCCTTGTCGAGCAGCATGTCCTTGACCTTCATCAGTCGGGTACGGCTGCTGCGGTCGTTTTCCTCGAGCTTCATGGAGATGTACTTAATCGTCTCCTGATAGCGCGGAATCATGACGTGCTCCAGCGAATTTACGCGGCGGCGTGTTTTTTCGATTTCCGCCGACATCAGCTCGCAGCTCTTTTCGTACTGCGCCAGCTGAATCAAATCGGGCAGCACACGGTCAAGCGACATCACCGCGTCGTCCAGCTCAAAGGAGGTAAACGCAAAGCCGTAGGGGAAGATATCGCCCTTGTCCGCGGTGCGCGTGCCGGCTTCAAACTGCGGAATCTCGACGCTCATGACGTTTTTGGAGGTGATTTCCACGTTCACCTGCTGTTTGGGAGACAGCAGTGCGCCGTCGAGTGCCTCCTTGCTCATCACGGCAGAGGCGTTGACAAAGTGGGCGTTGCAGTTTTCAAGCTCGCGCTCCACCTTGTCGCGCAAATCGCGCGTCTCGCGCACCAGCTCCAAAAACTGCCGCATCAGCTCGTCGCGCTTATCCTTTAACATTTTGTGTCCCCTGACGGCAGTGATAAGCTGCTTTTTCAGCTTGCTCAGCTGCATACGCGTGGGGTTTACATTCATTACTGCCATTTTTACCTCTTATATGCACAAAGTGCAATTCATGTACCGAAGGTATAATTCATGTCGTGACAATTCATGTTCCGAAGGAACAATTCATTCTTGTTGTTGAGGAAGATTGCTTTTAGCGGTGTTGATGGACGCAATCAGCAATCGTCTTAGCTTGAAGCATTGTGAAATCATTCCGTTGAATTCATGCACGGAAATGGTGTCCGTGTTTTTAAACAGCTCAAGCCAATACTCGGTTTCGTAACATTCCTTCAGCGCGATTTGCAGTTTGTTGATGAAATCAGCTTTGCTGGAAGCGTAGTTTGCTTCGTGAATGTTGGCGCCGATACTGGTTCCGCTTTTTAAAAGCTGGTTGATAAGAATATTTCCTTGTTTCCGCTCTCGGATTTGATTGCAAAGATTAAAAATATCAACTGCAAACGCCTTAGAGTAATCAACCAATAGATTCTCTTTCATAACTTTTCCTCGTGAATGAATAGACGCAGGCGTCATGAATTGGCTGTGCCGTGAATTGTTGCAGGGCAACATGAATTGATTTTTTCAAAATCATTATCCTTCGGGATAAAACTCGTCCAGCATATCATCCTTAATACGTTTCAGCTCGCTGCGGGGCAGGATGGCAAGCAGCTTCCAGCCGATGTCGAGGGTTTCCTCGATGGAGCGGTTGGTGTTGTAGCCCTGGGAAACGTATTCCTTTTCAAACGCTTCGGCAAACTCGGCGTACTTTTTATCCATATCGGTCAGCGCCGCTTCACCGAGAATGACCATCAGCTCACGGGCGTCCTTGCCGCGCGCGTATGCGGCAAACAGCTGGTTCATGGTAGCCGCGTGGTCTTTTCTGGTTCTGCCGGGACCGATGCCCTTGTCCTTCAAACGCGACAGCGAGGGCAAAACGTCAATCGGCGGCGTGACGCCCTTGCGGTACAGCTCACGGCTGAGGATAATCTGACCTTCGGTGATGTAGCCGGTGAGGTCGGGGATGGGATGGGTTTTGTCGTCCTCGGGCATGGTGAGAATCGGAATCAGCGTAATGGAGCCGTCCTTGCCGCGCAGTCTGCCGGCTCTCTCGTAGAGGGTGGCGAGGTCGGTGTACATGTAACCGGGATAGCCGCGTCTGCCGGGAACCTCCTTGCGCGCGGCGGAAACCTCGCGCAGGGCGTCGGCGTAGTTGGTGATATCGGTCATGATAACGAGCACGTGCATGCCGAGGTCAAACGCCAGATACTCCGCGGCGGTCAGCGCCATTTTCGGGGTGGCGATACGCTCAATGGCGGGGTCGTTGGCGAGGTTGACGAACATAACGGTACGGTCAATCGCGCCGGTTTCCTTAAAGGACTGCACAAAATACTCGGATTCCTCGAAGGTGATACCCATCGCGGCGAACACAACGGCGAACTGCTCGTCTTTACCGCGGACGGTCGCCTGACGCGCAATCTGCGCCGCCAGCTGGGCATGGGGCAGACCGGAAGCCGAGAAAATCGGCAGCTTCTGACCTCTTACCAGCGTGTTCAGTCCGTCGATGGCGGAAACGCCCGTCTGGATAAATTCCTGCGGATAGTTGCGCGCGGCAGGGTTCATCGGGGTGCCGTTGACGTCGAGGCGCTTTTCGGGAATCAGCGCAGGACCGCCGTCAATCGGGTTTCCCAAACCGTCAAAGACGCGCGAGAGCATATCGGGGGATACGGGCAGCTCCATCGAGCGGCCTAAAAAGCGAACCTTGGAGCCTGCCAAATTAATGCCGGCGGCGGATTCAAACAGCTGCACCAGCGCGTTGCTGCCGTCAACCTCCAGCACCTTGCAGCGGCGTGTTTCGCCGTTGGGCAGTTCAATTTCGCCCAGCTCGTCATATTTAACATCGTCAACGTCGCTGATCATCATCAGAGGACCTGCTACCTCTCGAATGGTACGATATTCCTTTGGCATCAGTCATCACTCCTTTTCAGTACGTCGCTGATTTCGCTGTCAAGCTGCGACTCAATCGACTCAAATTCCGCCTGAATCTTGTCCTCGGGCTCGTATTTAAAGCGTCCTATGCGCTCGCGCACAGGGATGTTTACCAGCATTTCAATGTTGGCGCCTTGGCTTAGCGCCTCGCGCGCCTTGTCGTAGTAGCTCAAAATGGCGCGCATCATCAGCACCTGCTTGGGCAGCGAGGTGTAGGTATCGGTGGGATCGAACGCGTTCTGGTGCAGATAGTCCTCACGGATAGAGCGTGCGCTCTCCAGCTTGAGTCTGTCGGGTGCGGACAGCGCGTCCATACCGACCAGATTGACGATTTCCTGCAGCTCGCTTTCGTCCTGCAGCAGCGCCATCAGTCTGCCGCGCAGCTCCATAAAGTCGGGCGCGGCGTTTTCCGCAAACCACTTTTCGAGCTGGTCGGTGTACAGCGAATAGGAGGTCAGCCAGTTGATGGCAGGGAAGTGGCGCTTATAGGCGAGGTTGGCGTCCAAGCCCCAGAACACCTTGACAATGCGCAGGGTGGCCTGCGAAACAGGCTCGGAGATGTCACCGCCGGGAGGCGATACCGCGCCGATAACCGACAGCGCGCCCTCGGTGTCCTCGGTGCCGTTGACGATCACGCGGCCGGCGCGCTCATAGAACTGCGCCAGTCGGCTGCCTAAGTATGCCGGATAGCCCTCCTCACCGGGCATTTCCTCCAGACGGCCGGACATTTCGCGCAGCGCCTCTGCCCAGCGGGAGGTGGAGTCCGCCATCAGCGCAACGGTGTAGCCCATGTCGCGGAAATATTCGGCGATGGTGATGCCGGTGTAGATGGACGCCTCACGTGCCGCAACGGGCATGTCGGAGGTGTTGGCAATCAGCACGGTCCTCTCCATCAGGGAGTTGCCGGTGCGCGGATCCTTCAGCTCGGGGAACTCGTTGAGTACGTCGGTCATCTCGTTGCCGCGTTCACCGCAGCCGATGTAGACGATGATGTCCGCCGCCGCCCACTTGGCGAGCTGGTGCTGCACAACGGTTTTGCCGGAGCCGAACGGACCGGGAACCGCCGCAACGCCGCCCTTGGCAAGCGGGAAGAGGGTGTCGATCGGGCGCTGTCCGGTGGTGAGCAGAATGTCGGGGGACAGCTTCTTTTTGTACGGTCTGCCGACACGGACAGGCCAGGTTGTATACATTTTGATTTCGACGTCGCCCTTGTCGGTCTTGACAACCGCAACGGTGTCGTCCAGCGTGAATTCGCCGGCTTTGATGTCGGCAACAGTGCCCTCTGTCTTGTTGGGCACCATAATCTTGTGCAGCACGGCGGCGGTTTCCTGAACGGTGCCCAGCACGTCGCCCGCCTTTACCTTGTCGCCTGCCTTGGCAACAGGGGTAAACTGCCACTTCTTGGTGTGGTCAAGCGAGGGCACGTCGATGCCGCGCTTGAGGTTGGTGCCGGCGACCTTCATGATTTCGTCCAGAGGGCGCTGGATACCGTCGTAGATGGCGCCGATAAGACCGGGGCCGAGCTCAACGGACAGCGGCGCGCCGGTGGATTCCACGGTTTCGCCGGGGCCGAGTCCCGAGGTTTCCTCATACACCTGAATGGACGCGCGGTCGCCGTGCATTTCGATGATTTCGCCGATCAAACGCTGCGAGCTGACGCGCACAACGTCAAACATATTCGCGTCGCGCATACCCTCCGCGATAACCAGAGGGCCTGCGACCTTTGTGATAATTCCTTGTTTCAAATATTACACCTCAATCGTTAAAGATGATGTCGGAGCCGACCGCCTTTTCCACAAAGGAGGACAGACGCTTTACGCCCGTGCCCTTGTTGCCGGTCACCCCGGGAATGGGAATGATGGCAGGCGTCAGCCGTTCTTCATACCGCGCGCGCACCTTGTCCGAGGAGAGATACACGCTCTCGGTCAGATAGATAACGGCGTAGCGGTCGCTGTCCGCCACGCGGCGCAGCAGCGCGCCCGCTTCGGTTAAGTCGTCGCAGGGAAAAATGTCCAGCCCGACAGCGGAGAAGCCCTTGATGCTTTCGCTGTCGCCGAGGACAGCAATATTCTTAGCCATAAATCTCACGCAGCCTTTCCCTGACAGTATCGCGGTCAGTATTGGTTTTGATGCCGCTGTAGATGATGTTGAGCGCCTTCTTTTCCGCTTCCTCGCCGAGGTAGTAGCCCAGCAGCGGCTCGGCGCCCTCGCTTGCGCGCTTGCAGCTTTCCTTGGCAAGCATCATCAGGCGGTCGTCCACATATTTTTCAAATGCGGTGGGGGACGCCTTGAGGCGCTCCATCGCTTCCTTGCAGCCATAGCTGTTGTTTTTGGCGAGCAGGTCGCGCAGGGCGTCGCTGCCCTTGACGGCGGCGGCAATCACGCGGTCGCGGTCAAAGCCGTCCACCTGCACCAGCGCGGATTTCAAGTAGTTCCTGTCCGCACCCGTACGCGCGGCGCGCACGGCGATTTTTACGTTGCTGTAGAACACCAGCGTGTTGAAGTATTCCTTCAAAAACGCCGATTTGAAGCTCTGCGCAAAGCGGAGCATTTCCTTCATCAGCGCCTTGTCCAGCGCTGCGTCGGCAGCCTTGGCGTCGCCGGAATGTGCCAGCAAATCATACGCCTTGGCGGCAGCCGTTTGCAGCCACTCGGGCAGCGCGCGCATGTCGCGGTGCTCCACCGCGTCGATGATGACCTGCTGCTCCACCGTGGAGGGGGACAGCAGCAGCGCGGTGTAGTAGTGGCGCGCGGACATGGTGCCCTTGAGCACAATTTTGAAGTTGTGCACGTCGTTTTGAATCAAAAACGGCGCAAACATGCCGAAGTCGGGGGCAACGCTTCTGAGATACGCCCACACGCCGTCCATATGACTTTGGACGAGCGCGGCAAAGTCGTCGCCGCTGCCGTAGCCCTTGTCGTGCAGCAGGGCGCAGAGCTGCGCGGTGCTGTCACAGGCGAGGAACTGCTCTAAATCGGTTTTGTTAAACAGCGCGTTTTCCTTTGCGCGGACGGAGCCAATGGAAAATTCATATGATAATGCCATAAAGCCTCCTTACCGCGCGAACAGCTCTTGATGAATCAAGTCTTCCATTTCGTCGCGCCGGGCGCTGATGATGGCGGAAAATTCCATGTTTTCTTCAATGTCGCCGCTTTTGAGGATAAAGCCGCCGGTGATGTCCGCCGGCTGAGGGCTGACGGTGGCGTTGAGTCCTGCCGCCTGCAGCCGCGCCTCAAAGTTGTCGGGCTTGCGGTCTAAATCCTTTTGATTGAGGAACACCACGCCGCTTTTGCCGCGCAGCTGGGCGGCAAGGCGGTAGAGCGCCTCAAAATATTCGTGTACTTCCAAGCCGAGAAGATAGCTTTCCAGCCCGGCTATTGTTTTGTCAATTTCCAGTCTGCGCTGCTTGAGCAGGGCGTTGCGGGTTGCCAGTTGGGCGCGGCTCTTTGAGGAGGCTTCCGTTTGGCGGCAGGCTTGCGCTGCTTTTTCGGCAATTGCCGCGGCGCTTTTGTCCGCCTGATGCTGTGCCTCGGCAATGATGCGGTCGCGCTCCTGCTGCGCCTGCGCTTCAATCGCCCTTACGCTTTCGTCGCAGTCTGACTTGATACGGCTGATAATTCTGTCACTGCCGTTCATGCAGACACCTTCCTTTCGTGTTGTCAATATGCGGTGAACGATTAAGCGTTCATGTTGGGAACCTGAATGACAACGAGAAGGGATACGATGAACGCGAGCAGCGCGTAGATCTCAACCAGGGTGACGGAAACCATGCCCTTGGAGAAGTTCTTTTCGTCCTTGGCGGTCATAGCGATGCCGGAAACAGCCGCCTTGCCCTGCGCGATGCCGGAGAACAGACCGCCGAAGCCGATCGCCAGCGAAGCGCCTGCGTATGCCATACCCTGCGCAATGGTGATGTTGGGGGTGCCGCTGAGCACGCCGCTGCTGACGAGAATCAAGAAGCCTACGATGAAGCCGTACAGTCCCTGGGTGCCGGGGAGAAGGGTTAATACGAGCATTTTACCGAACATGGAGCTGTCCTCGCTGAGAACGCCCATGGCGGTCTGTGCGGCGCCGCCGACGCCCTTTGCCGAGCCGATACCTGCCAAAACGGTTGCGATTGCCGCGCCTAAGATGGTTAAAAAGAGTGCGTAAGTCATAATTATTTATCCTCCTGAATTTTGATATATTTACTGTTTAATGAGAAGGGCGTAAATTCCTTGCCGCCGCCCTCATAAAATTTACTGAACATTTCGACATACTGCAAGCGCATGGTATGTACATACGCGCCCAGCGCGTTGAGTCCGATGTTGATTAAGTGGCCAATGAGGAAAATCACGATCATGAACACAATGCCCAGAACGTTGGTGCCCATCATCGTCGCCAGCATGTTGAACACCTGCGCCATTACGCCGGTGGTCAGTCCCAGCGCCAGCAGACGGGAATAGGAAAGCAAATCGGAGATGTAGCTGGTGATGTCATACAGCGACGCCAAGCCGCCGATTGCCTTGCCCACAATGCCCTTTTTGCCGCGTCCCTGCGTCAGCACCAAGCCGACCGCGCACGCGATGGCAATCACGGCGCCGACAGTGACCAGCACGGGTGCGGTAATCAGACCTGCCGCCAAAACGGCGAAGCCCACGAGCATCAGCATCCACAAGCCGGTGTCAAAAAACGCGCCTGCGTAATCCTTTTGCCGGAAGCAGACAATAAACTTGCAGCCCATGCCGACCAGAATGTGCACCAGACCGAACGCGATGGAAATAATCATCAGCGTCAGCGCGTCCTTTTGCGGGTCGATGACCGGCCACGGCAACAGCGCCGGGGTGGGGTCGCCCATGTTGGAGATGGAGTGCGCCATCACCGCGTTGCTGCCGGTGAACAAATTGTACAGCGCCGCCGGGGCGTCGCCGAAGATGCTGCCGAACACCAAGCCCCACAGCGTGGTGGACACGCCGCAGTATTGGAACAGCTTGAGGTTGTTGCGCATTTTTTTGTCGGGCTTGAACAGCTTAATCATCAGTCCCGTGGCGATGATCATCAACAAGCCGTAGCCCGCGTCGGAGAACATCATGCCGAAGAAGAAGTAGAAGAAGAACGCCAGCACCGGGGTAGGGTCGATATCGGCTGGTCCCGGAGAAGCATACATCGTCAAAATGCCCTGCGCCGGTTCGGCAAACTTGTTGTTTTTCAGCTTGACGGGCGCGTCGTCGCCCGCGTCGTCGAACTCGACCGAGCAGGTCGCCACGCGCGTGCACAGCGCCTCGAGCTTTTCGCAGTCCTCCTCGGGCACATAGCCCTCGATGACAAAGACGTGCTTAGAGTGGTCAAGGTGGTTGATGACGTTATACTTGTCGGCGCGGAAGCGGAAATAGTCCTGCGTGCTCTTGATTTGCTCGCGCATTTCGGCGTAGGCGGCAATTTCCTCCTTTGCCTTTTGGGTGGACTCGCTCAGCGCGCGGCTTTTGTCACGCAGCCGCTCCGCCTTGATTTTGGGTGTTTTGTGCGTGGGAGACATCGGCCGCGCAAAGCCGAGCGCGCGCAGCGCCTCCTCCGCCATGGTCTTTTGACTCTTGGGTGCAAACAGCACCACATTGGTCAGTCCTGCCTCGCTGTACTGAATCTCCAGCTCAAATTCCAGCTTGGGATTCTCCTTGGCAAGCGCTTCCTTCAGCGTTTGCTCACTGTACTGCTCCGGCAGCGAGCCGATGAATACGGCGGTCGATTTGGTGTCGCCCGTATTCAGCGGAATATCCAGCTTTTGCCAGCTTTCCAGCTGCGCCAACTGGGTTTTGATGCGGATTTGCTCGGCGGCGTTGTCGGCGCACTGCTTGTCGAGCTCTGTAATCCGCGTGCAGGCTTCAATGACGCCCTTTGCCTGCGCGGCGATTACCCCGATTTCGTCCGGGTCAATCTCGCGCCGTCCCTTGAACGAGGCAAGCATGCCTGCCTTTTCGGGAGAGGCGTTGTCAAGGATCTTCAGCGTTTGCTGGGTTAAATCCACGTTTCGTTCAAACACCTGCATCTGCGACGAAACATTCACGCGCCCAAAGCCCTTGCGCGAGGTATCGCTTTGGCTGATTTGCACCAGCGCGCTGTCCTGCAAGTGCTCAAGCAGCCGCTTTCTGTCCTGGCGCAAGGCGATAATCCTCACGGTTTTCATTTTTAATTTTGCCAATCGGCATCACCTCCGTCCGAGTACCTCGGTACGTTTTTGTTGTAGATGTTGTGCGTCGGTCACGCCAAAAGCGCTTCCGCCGCCTTTTTGATGACGGCAGGGCGGTTCTTTTCCGCCGCGGCGGAAATGGCGGCGCACTCTGCCTGCGTGTCCCTGTCTGCCTGCTGCAGCACCTGCTCGGCTGCCGCCTTTGCCTGCGCAACAGCGGCGTCGGCGTCGGCGTTTGCCTTGGCAACGCGCTGTGCAATCAGCGCGTCCGCGTCCTTTTTCGCCTGCGCGGCGGTCTGCGCGGACTGTGCCTTTGCTTCGCTTTCGCGGCGGCTGAACGCTTCCTCAGCCGCGCAAATCGCGTCTAACAGTTCTTTAGCCATATTCTCTCCTTTCAGTCTTGAAGAAGTTCGGGCGGGTTTGCCCTACACAGAGAATATCATACCATATCTTTGAAAAAAATTCAATAAAAACCGGAGCAATTTATTGTACAATTTCGCTGTTTTGTCGTGTTTTTCAACGAAAATCGGGATTTGACAAGCGCACTTTTCTTATGTACAATAGGGTTGGGTGATAAATATGAAGGAACTCAAAACTAATGTTATGCGTATTTTGGAGAAGGAGGGCGTGCCCTACACCGCCCACGAGTACCCCCACGGCAAGGACGCGGTGGACGGCGTGACCGTGGCAAGGCTGATGGGGCAGAACCCGGCATGTGTCTTTAAGACGCTCGTCACCAAGGGCGCCGGCAGGGATTACTATGTGTTTGTGGTGCCGGTTGCCGAGGAGCTCGATCTGAAAAAGTGCGCGCGAAGCATTGGGGAAAAGCACGTGGAGATGATTCCCGTCAAGGACATCACCAAGGTGACGGGCTATGTGCGCGGCGGCTGCTCGCCCATCGGCATGAAGAAGGCGTTCAAGACCACCTTCCATCAAACCGCCGCAGCGCTGCCCAACATCATTGTCAGCGCCGGAAAAATCGGGCACCAAATTGATTTGTCGCCGAAGGACTTAATCCGCCTGACAAACGGACAGACCGCGGACATTATCAAAAACGCGTAGCGTATCGCCAATATTATCCACTCAATAAAACCCATCCGCAAAAAAGAGCAAGTCACCAAACGGCGACTTGCTCTTTTTCTCATGCCTCCAAAGCGGCGAGCTCGGACTCGTCAACCTTGCGGAGGTCTTTTTTATTAAACGCGTCGTAAATCAGCGGAATGATATACAGCGTCATCAGCGTGGCATACAGCAGACCGCCGATGCAGACAATCGCCAGCGGCTGCATCATTTCCGCGCCGGTGCCGATGCCCAGCGCCATAACGGAAAGTCCCAGCACAGTGGTGAGTGCGGTGATGAAGATGGGGCGCATACGCGTTGTGCCGGCTTCGACAATCGCTTCCGTGCGCTCTTTGCCCTCCAGCCGCAGGGTGTTGATGTAATCCACCAGCACAATGCCGTTGTTGACGATGATGCCGCACAGCATAATAAAGCCAATCAGCGAGATAACGCTGACGTCAAAGCCCGTTATCAGCAAGCCCAGGAAGCCGCCGGTGAAGGCGAGCGGAATGGTGAACATGATGATAAACGGTGATTTCAGGCTTTGGAACTGCGCCACCATGATCAGGTAAATCATCACCAGTCCGAGCAGCAGCATCTGCATCAGCTGTGTCATGGCTTCCATGGTGCTTTTGTTGCTGCCCTCGTAGCTGATGGAAAAGCCTGCCGGCAGGTCGTAGTCGTCAAACAGCTCCTTGGCGCGGTTGGTGACGTCGGTCAGTGTGTAGCCGTCCTGCAGCTTGCCCTCAATGGTCAGGTGCCGCTTTTGGTCTTGGCGTGTGATGGAATCCATCGCCTCGCTCTTTTCAATGGAGGCTACCGAGGAAAGCGAGGTTTTCTTTTCGTTGCCCTCGGCGTCGGTATAGGTGAGGTCGATGCTGCCCAGCTTGGCAGGCGTCACCTTTTGCTTTTCGTCCTTGACGGTCACGATGTCAATTTGCTTGCCGCCTTCGGTTTTCAGGGTGGTGGAGGTTTTTTCGCTCGACACCGCCTGCGCCACCTGCTGGAACACCTGCGCGGTGGTCAGTCCCTTTTCCGCCGCCTTTTTGCGGTCGATGGTCACCTTGATTTCGGGTGTGGTCGCGCCGACGCCGCTGTCCGCTTCGTCAATGCCCTTGAGCCCTTCGAGCTTCTTTGCCATGTCCTCGGCGGTTGCCTTCAGGGTGGCAAGGTCGTCGCCCGTGAGGTCAATTTGCACGCTCTGGTTGCCCAGAAGGGTGCTCATGGAGGCGGTGCTGCCGCCGATGGTGACCTCGCCGTCAATGTCCTCCAGTGTGCGCTTGAGTTCCTTGGAGATGTCCGCGCCCTTTTTGGCGTATTCGTCCTTCAGCACACCGTAGGCGGTCAGCGCGCCTGCGCCGTTGTTGATGCCGCTGCTGCCGGCAATGTTGAGCAGGGCGGCGCTGTTGCCGACCGTGACGCCGACGGTTTCAAATTCGCTGTATTCGCGCATCGCTTCGTTGACCTGCTCGGCAACGGCGACGGTTTCTTCAAAGGTTGTGTTGGGGTCAAGCGTAATGCTGACCTGCACCTCGGTGCTGCTCATGCTCGGCATAAAGCTGAAGCCGCGCGCCAGCGCGCCGAAGCCGCTGCCAACCAGCGCCGCGAGCACCAGCAGAATAGACACCACCTTGTGGCGCAGCACAAAGCGCACGCTTTTGTCGTAGGCTTTGAGAACTTTGCCCTCGCCCGTCTTTTTGGGCTGACGCACCTTGCGCAGCATGCGCTGGCTCATGGCAGGCACCAGTGTGAGCGCCACAATCAGGCTTGCCATCAGTGAGTAGGTGATGGTCAGCGCCATGTCCACAAAGAGCTGGCGCGTAATGCCCTCGACAAACACAATCGGCAGAAAGACGCAGACGGTGGTGAGGGTGGAGGCAAAGATGGCGCCTGCCACCTGACGCGCGCCGTTAAGCGCCGCCTGCACGGGCGAGTAGCCCAAGTGCCGCAGGCGGTAGGTGTTCTCGATGACAACCACCGAGTTGTCCACCAGCATGCCGACGCCGATGGCAAGTCCCGACAGCGAAATCATGTTCAGGCTGATGCCGCTGAAATACATCAGCACAATGGCGAACACCACGCTGACGGGAATAGACACCGCCACAATCAGGGTGGGCTTGATGTCGCGCAGGAAAATCAGCAGAATGATAATTGCCAGCGCCGCGCCCATCAGCAGGTTTTGCAAGACGTTGTTGATGATGAGGTTGATGTAGTCGCCCTGGCTGTACAGCTTGGTAAAGTGCAGGCCGTCGAATTCCTTTTGCAGGGTGTCCAGCTCGCGGTTGATGTTGTCGCAGACCTTGGCGGTGGCGATGTCGCTCTGCTTGGTAAAGCTGAGAATCACGCCGTCGCCGCCGTTGACCTTGGCGTAGAGCTCGTCGGAATTGTCCGCGATGAAGATGTCCGCCACGTCGCTGAGCTTAATCACGCCGATGCCGTCGATTTTGGTGTCGAACAGCGGCAGGGACGTCAGCTCCTTTTCATCGGCGACCTCGTCGCCCACGCGAACCATGTAGCGGTTGTTGCCGTCGTCGGTGATGTAGCCGGCCGGCATAGAGAAGTTTTGCGCGGTCAAAATGCCCGAAACGGTGTCAATGGTCACCATACTGTTGGCGTCCGCCTTCTTCTTGGCGGCGTCCTTTTGCTCGCCGAGCGTTTTCAGCGAGTTGTCGATTTCCGCCTGTGCCGAGGCAAGCTGCGCTGCGGCGGCGTTGACCTCGCTCTGCTTAGCGGTCAGCGTGGCAAGCGCGCCCGACATTTTGAAGTCGGCGCTCGACTGCTGCTGCGCAATCGTCGCCAGCGCTTCGTTGACGGTGACAGTGTTGTCGTCCAAGCCGCCCAGCGCAGTGTCCAGCTGCGCCAAGCCATCGTTTATCTGTCCGATGCGCTCGCTGATGGTGTTGAGCGTGTTGTCAAGCTGCGTGGTGTCGGTGCCGAGCTCCGCCAGCGATTCGCCCACCTCGTCAAGCGAGGTTCCCACGCGCTGCAGCGCTGCCTCTGCGGCAGCAATTGCTATGGCAAGCCCCTCCTTGCGCAGGTTGTAGGGCTCGAGCTTTTTGTCAATTTCCGCAAACTGCTGCTGCAAGGCTTCGCGTTCCTCGGCAGGCAGCTCCGTGTCGAGCATTTTTTGCAGGAGCGCCGTATATTCATCGTTAATCGCCTTTAAGGCTTCCAGCCGCTGCGTCAGCTCTGCCTTTTGCGCGAGCAAGTCGTTGTAGGTGGTTTTGACGTTCAGCAGCGCCTGATAGGTGGTTTCCAGCAGCTGCTTGGTGGTGGTGAGGGTTGCCTTTTGATCAAGCAGCTCCATCTTGGCGGAAAGCAGCTTGCTTTTGCCGTTGTCCGCCTCTGTCTGCGCCTTGGAGAGCTGCTTGGCAAGCTCCTCTTGCTGGCTGTTGATGGCGGAGATGGAGTCGGTGATAACCGCTGCGCCGTCCTGCGCCTGCGCGGCATTTGCCTCCAGCTCGGACTTTGCCTCATTGATTTTATCCTCCGCGTCGGCAAATTTCGCGTCCAGCGCGGCGGTGATTTCCTTGTTGAGCTTATCAAGCTTTTCCTGCGAAATCACCACGTTTTCCTTTTCGACCACAACGCCCGTGTCGGACACGGACGCAACGCCGTCGATGCCCTCCAAGCGGTTGCGCAGGGTGTTGCTGACAAAGTCGGAGATATCGCGCCGCTCCTTGCCCTCATAGTCCGCCGCCATCATCGCCACGGGCAGAATGTTGGGGTTGACCTTAATCAGGTAGGGCGTGCCCACCGCGTCGTCCCAGCCGTCCGAGATGGTGTCCAGCGCCGAGCGCATGTCCACCGTAGCGGTGTTCATGTCGGTGCCGTCCTCGAATTCGATGATGCACATCGAGTAGTTGTCGGTGGAGGTGGAGTTGATTTGCTTGACGCCGTCAATTGTGTAGAGCGACTGCTCCAGCGGCTTGGTGACGCCTGCTTCCACGGTTTCGGGCGTCTGACCGAAGTAGGTGGTTAAAATCATCGCATAGGGGAAGTCCATATTGGGCAGCAAATCGGGCGTCATGCGTGTGAATGCTGTCACGCCGAGAACAAGCACCAATATCACCGCGACAAAAACGGTCATCGGTTTTTTTACACTGAATTTAGATAGCATAGTACCTCCGAGAATGTGTTATGCGGTCAGCGCCGCGCCCTGTCTGACTATCTGAATTTTTTTCAGATAGCGCTGCTTAACCTGCTCGTAATCGGCTTCGGTGACATAGTAGTTGAACAGTGCGTTTTTCAGCATGCCCGTCAGCATTTGCGCCATCAGCTCCAAATCCTCGTCGCTTTGAAAGCGCAGGTTGCTGCGGTTGAAATGCTTGCAGCAGTCCTTAAATTCGTCAATGCCGCGAAAGCGGTTGGTCATGTAATCGGAAATCAAATCATTGTTGACGCGCAGGTTGCGCATCAGGCGCTTAAGCACCACATGGCGCACCGGGTCGTCACCGCAGGTGACAATGATGTCGAGCAGCGCGCCGAAGGTTTCAAAGATATCGCCCTGCGAAGCGTCAAAGGCTTTGTTGACGCCCACCAGCACACGGTCGACAAAGGACTTCAGCAGCACCTCCACCAGGTCAACCTTGTCGTCAAAATACTGGTAAAAGCTGCCGCGCGAGATGTTGGCGCGCTTGATGATGCGGTTAATGCTGACTTTTTCGTCCTCGGTGTTGGAAAACTCCACCACGATGGCATCAATGACGCGCTGCCGCTTGGCGTCGGGCAGATTATAGAATGTGGATTTAATCAAAAAAACACCTCCAAAAGCGTGTGTGACAGTCTATCATATGACTATGTGTCATATTGTATCACTTAGCCTTGGAGGTGTCAAGAGTTTTACGCAGGGAAATGGCAGTTGTTTTGTGAGAAAAAGCGTATTATTGGGGGATTCTACCAAAAAATTTGCTGATTTTTGTCTTTTTGGTACAACCGCTTTGCCGTTAACGCAGAAAGACATACCCGGCAATCAAACGCTTGCGGTCGATGTCCTGTGCTGCAAAAGCGGTGGCGCGGTCATCGCTGAAGCGGTTGAGCGCGGTTAGCCTGCCGTTATCGTTGAAAACCGTGTAAAAATGGATACCGCCTGTCCGCGGCTTGTTCCAGGTGCATATTATCACTGCGTCGGCATTTTTCAGCATGGCGCGCAGCACATCCGCGTCGGTTGTCAGCCAATAGGGAACGCCCTTCTCGTCAAGGTAGCGCCCGAGCGACTTTGGCTTGGTGCCGAACAGCCCGAACAGCCACGGCATGCGCAGGCGCTCGGCGTCGCGCAGGATTTCGGGCAGCGCCTGCGGCTTGCCCTGCCGCTTCATCACATTATATATCGCCGCCGCACCGCAGCCTGAGCGGTTTGTATATTTCTTTGTTAGAATAATAATGCTTTGTCTGCCGTTCACGCCTGCGCGTCGCCATCGCTGCAAAACGGCGGTTGGTGCGCAGGGCGCTGCACACGGCAATCACGATGGTTGCCACCCAAATCACGCCGCTTGTGATGCGTGTGAGGAGAATCATATCCGCGTCGTCGGCGCCGTTTTGCACCACAATCAGCGTAGACTGGAGCACCAGCACCGACACCAGCGCGTCGATGAAGTTGATGTCGCGCAGTTTTTTCACCAGCACACTGTCGGCGTTGCGCTTACGGCTGAGATTGACCGAGGCGAGAATGATTTTGTAGGTGGTGTAGGCGGCGAGGGTGATGGCGATAATCATGTTCATCTGCACGGGCTTTCGGAAAAACACCAGCAGCGTCACCGGCACCGCCAACAGCAAGCTCAGCACAATCAGCAGGACAGAGGCGACGCGGTGGGCTTTGACGCGCAGATTGCCGTTCTGCGTCACATGCGCGCGGCGCTCCGACCATACAATATAGCCGCGCAGCACCGCCAGCAGCAGATAGTACACGCTGATGCTCAGCTGCCACGGCGCGCGGTAAAAAATGCCTGTTGCGCCGTTAAACACCGCAAACGCCGCGGTGATAAGCGTGGAGCCTGCGGCGTTGGTGACGGTTTTGAAGTTGTAGTCCTGCCGCCATTCCCGTATAAACGACGAAAACCTTTTCTTCATGCGCTTACCGTTCGTGGACGTGCTTGCCCGACAGGTGCTCAACGGTCAGGCAAAGCACCAGCGCGCGGTGGGCGTTTTTGGCGATGTCGCTGTCCACCATGTCAGCGGTGGGGAAGTATTTCAGCCCCAACAGGCGCAGCTTGTCCATGCGTTCGGCTTCGTCCTCCACGACGCCGACCGTGCCGAAGGCAACCACGCTGTCAAAAAAGTACGACCAGCCGTCCTCCGACTGCTCCAGCTGCTCCAGCACGCAAAAGCTCGCCTTGCCGTCGCGCCGGATGGCGTCCAGCTTGTGCCCTTCCACGGCGCTGTGAAAGTACAGCTTGTTGTCGTCGTATACAAAGTCGAGCGGCACGGTGTAGGGGTAGCCGCCGTCGCCGTTGACCGCCAAAATGCCGCGCGGTGCGGTTTTCAGGATGTCTATGCAGCGCTCTTTGTCCAGCGCCTGCTTGAAGCGTCTCATTTTTCGAAACATATGTATCCCTCCGTTTTCTGCTTCTATTATACAGAAAATCTGCCGCTTTGTAAACCTATAAAAATCTCCGTTCGCCTTTTGATACATCCCTCTTGTCAACGGAAAGACAGAGGAATTTCCCGTGCAGAAAAAATCAATTGCATTTTACAGCGGAATGATGTATAATACTATAAATATGAAATCGGCAGAACAAACAGG
>CADCAD010000003.1 GCA_902799325.1 uncultured Ruminococcus sp.
CCGCCCGCAAAAACGGGTTTGATTCTTATCACGCAGTTAAGATGGTTTTATCAGGTCAGATCAATCAGGTTTTTGGGATAGGGTGCTGAATAGTTACAATATGTTCATTAAATGTTTTGACGCGGTTGCTCACCACCACCTCGCGCTGCAGCTGTCTGCCGTCGTTTTCGCTGACCAGCCCCTCCAGCTTTTTAATCAGCTCCAGGCTCTTTTTGTGGGTGATGAATTTCGAGCTTTGTATCGCGTCCACCAGCAGCTTCAGCTCGGCGATTTCAAAGTCGCGGCTGCCGACAAAGTAGCGCACGGTATGGTCGCGCGTTTGGCAGATATCCAAGCCGAAGGTTTGCAATATCTCCAAATCGTCATACAGCGCCTTTCTGCCGACCTGAATATCGTTTGCTGCCAGCAGGTCGATGATTTCCTTGGCGGTCAGCGGATGGTTTTCGTCCGTTTTTTCGAGCAATATCTTTTGCAGATAGAGCAGCTTTTCCTTTTGACGTGAGCTTCTAGGCATAAATCCCCCTCCCTTGCCGTCTTACGGGCAAACCGTATACGCCAGCGAAACCACCGCCGGCATGGTGATGATGGAAAACACGGTGGACGCCGTGACGATATTGACCGACAGCGCAACATCGCGGTCGAACTTGGCGGCAAACATCGTGGTGGTTGCCGCGGTCGGCGCCGAGCAGGCGATGACAAACGCGATGACCATATTGCGGTCGAGTCCAAACGGCGCCATGCCGAACAGCACGGCAAGCGGAATGACCGCCAGGCGGATTGCCATGGCGACATAAGCGCCGGCGTCGGTGAACGCCTTCTTGAAATCCGCCTTTGACAGATAATAGCCGATAATCAGCATGGGCAGCGGCGTGTTGAGGTTGGCAAGGTGGCGCACCGGCTCCGCCGCAAACACCGGCAGCTGCACGCGGCAGACAAACAAAATCAATGCCGCCACCACGCCGATAATGCCGGGGTTCAGCACAATTTTTTTCAGCGAAAGCTGTTTGCGGTCGCCGCTCATGTCCACCAGTCCGTATGTCCAGCAGAACACATTGAAAATGGCGACGAAGATAGAACCGAAGAACTGCCCATCGTCACCGAGCAGCGCCTTTTGCAGCGGCAGCGACATAAAGCCGCAGTTGGAGAACACCACCGCAAACTGCAGCACCTTTTTGCGCGCGACGTTTTTATCGTGGAACACAAGCTTGACCAGCACAATCGACAGCGCCAAAATCAACGCCGCGATGCCTGCCGCCAGAAACACCTGCCCCAGCAGCTCAACGGAAAATTCGCGTTGGAACGCATTGACCATGACGCAGGGCGTGACGATGTACAGCACCACGTCGGTCATCTTCTTGGATGCGTGCTCCGTCAGCATGCCTGCCTTGCCGCAGGCAAATCCTACGGCAATCAAGATAAACAGCACCAACACCTGCTGTGCAATCAGAATAAAGTTGTCCAAAAACAAAGTTCATACCCTCCTTTTATACACAGCAATTGTATCATAGTGACAGGAAAAATTCAATAAACAAGGGCATTTCACAATGTCAATACTGTATTATTGACAAAATCCTGCAAAATATATTGTTAAAATTAACCAACTGAAATTTGTATTTTTTTAAAATATGTACTAACCGACAAAAATAATTTGTAATGATTGACAAAGTTTTCCGATAAATGTATAATGTTGGTAAAGTCAAAGGAAAATATAGAATACAGGTATGCAAATACAAACGGATTCCTTTGACTGATGATTTTCATAGGCAGTCCGCTTTTATTTGCATATCAGTATGATATTAATCAAAAAACTGGAAAGAGGGATTTTTGATGGCAACAAAAAAGGCTGCTAAGGCAGCAGAAAAAGAAACAAAGGTAACAAAAGTAACCAAGGCTGCTGAGGCTGTAGAGGAAAAGGTTGAAAAGGTTGCTAAGAAGGCTCCTGCCAAGAAAGCTCCTGCTAAGAAAACCGCTCCCAAGAAGCCTGCTGAGACAAAGGTTAACTTCTTCGTAGAGTTCGGCGGCGTTCAGGTTTCAATCGACGAGGTTGTTGCCAACGTGAAGGCTACCTACGGCAAGGACGCGAAGGAAATCGCTGTTTATCTCAAGCCCGAAGAAAGCAAGGCTTACTTTGTAGCTGACGGCGTAGAGAGCGAAATGGACGTTTACTTCTGCTAATTACCCTGCACAATTCAACACAATTTCAACAAAAGCGGCTGTCAAACCATTTTGACAGCCTTTTTGTTTTTTTTTAGTGCCGCCTTTGGAAAGATTCATCTTTATGAAACGTTCATCAACGGCGGGCGCCGAGGGCGCTTACACCGCCTTTGGACAGCTTCCATCTTTCCAAGACTATCATTAACGGCGGGGCAGGCGTTTACTTTGGCAATGCTTTGCTCTCTCTCAGGGGAGGTACAGCTGTCACTACAATGTTAAGGATAGGTTGGATTTTGCCGAAAGGTTAGATTTATCTGCAAGGTTTCATTATATAATCTGTAGGGTAAGGGCTTGCCCTTACCGCAGGTTGGGAATAAAACGTTGTGGCTTTATCCTCGGTAAGGGCAAGCCCTTACCCTACAATATAATGTGTCACTGTATAAATTATCATCTTCCCTAAGGGTACGGTGATAATTGATAAGAGTTGAAAAAATGGCTTAAACAGTGGGTTTCCAACTCTTCTCACCCTAAAAATAATATGATAATTGTTGACGTTGCAAATCAAAAATCTTGCTTTTTCAGCGTTAATTTCAGAACAAGATTTAACTCTTCTCATATTAAAACCAAGGTGAAAAGAGTTAAAAATGGCTTAAATACTGGCTTTTTTCAACTCTTATCAATTATCACCTTACCCTTAGAGAATGTGAAAAAAGTAAATGATAATTGTTAATCGGCGTCCGCGACGAATCTGAGAGCGAGCAAGGCTTTGCCAAAACAAACGCCTGCCCCGCCGTTGATGGACTTTAAAGTCTGATGAACTTTTCAATAGGCGGTGTAAGCGCCCCCGGCGCCCCCGATGCCATTTTCCATTGAAAAAAGCACCCCTGAGGGTGCCTTTTTGATGCAGCTTAAAACAATTCCTCCGCCGGAGATTCCTCGTCCGCAGGCGCTTCCTCTGCCGGCGCAGGGGCTGCCGCCTGTGCAAACGGGCTGGACGCATACTCATTTTCATTGGAGCAGGCGACGGTGATATCAACGACGTCCTTTTGCTCGTAGCTCTCCTCCTCCTTGTCGGCGGCGGAGCGATACAAAAACTCGTTTCTGCTTTCCACGATTTCGCGGTAGCGGTCTCTTGCCTTGGCAATCTTTGCCTTGCAGGTGTCAATCAGCGCCACCAGCTTTTCCTCGCGCTCGGTGGCAGGCTTTTCGCCTTTTTTCAGCTGTTCATAATAGCCCTTGCCCAGCGCGATATAGGCGCGGTTCATCAGCTCGCTTTCGCTTTTCATCACAGCTCTGAGGCGGTTGAGTCTTGCCGCCGCGCGCTGGCGCTCAAACAAGGTCTGCGCCATGGTGGACACCGCGCCTACCGCTGTGTTGAATGTTCCCTTTAATGTATCAAAAAATGCCATTTCAAATACCTCCATACTAAACGAATAGTTACTAGTATTATGACAGATTATCACGATAAAATCAATATTTTTTTCAAATTTACTTGTGAAAAGTGCGAGGAATTGTTATAATAGAGGCAGAATTTACCCATTATCCCGAAAGGAGCGGATAAATATGGCTGAAAACAGAGTCAACAAGGCGGTTGTGTGTCCCATGTGCGGCGAGCTTGGCAAAGCGGAAATCTTTACGAGCGTCAACGTTACCAAGCACAAGGACTACCGCGCCCGGGTGCTCGACGGCGAGCTGTTCGCGTGGACGTGCCCGTCCTGCGGCTACAACGCGCGCCTCACCTACCCTATTCTTTACAACGACATGAAGCACCGCTTTATGGTGTACCTCATTCCCAAGATCGACCGCTTCCAGCTTTGCGACAAGGAGCTGGAGGAAAAATACAGCAATCTGCGCAACATCAGCAAGCGCGTGGTGTCGGATTTTAATTCTTTTAAAGAAAAGATTTTCGTTCTCGAGTCGCGCTTGGACGACATGGCGGTGGAGCTCACCAAGGTTGCCATCAGCCAGACCGTGTCCAAAAAACTCGGCGGTGTGGAGGTGCACGAGGGCTACCTGTCCATGTATGACCGCGAGAGCAACACGATGGGCTTCACCTACTTCACCGGCGACGAACGCACGCCCTATGTGCAGACCGCGCGGCTGGAGATTTACGGCAAGTCCAAGGACATTGTGGAGCGCTTTGCCGTCAAGGACAAGCGGCTGAAGGGCTTCATCAAAATTGACAGCGAGTGGGCGGAAAACATTTTGTACCGCTACAAGCGCGCCAAGCAAATCGAAAAGCTAAATAAGCTGAAGGAATGATTTTTGCACGGCGTTGCTTATACCAATCTTCATTAAAAAGTAGACTTTCTACTTTTTAATAGCGCCGTAGGCGCGTCAAGATTGTATAAGACGGCAATTGCGCTGTTGCGCAATTGGAAAACGCGCCAAGCGTTTTCTCTCTGATAGAAAGTTGTCTACTTTCTATCAGAGAATAGTATTACGCGTTCACCAGCGCCGCCACGCGGAGCTTTTCGTTTTGATAGACAAAATACGCCGCCGCAGTCAGCAAAATCGGCACAAAGCAAAGCCATATGCTCTGCACGCCGACAAGCAGGCTGACGGCGCAGGACAGCGCCACGCCGATATGGAACGACAGCAGCGTCAGCCAGTAAAAGCCTGCCTTGGCGCCGGTGTGGCGGTTTCGACTGAGGACGAAGTTGGTGGTCAGCATAACCGCCTGCCGCACATTATTGGAGGAGAAAATTGTAGAGCTGGAATTGCCGTTGGCGATTTTGTAGGCGTTCCACTGCACGGGCGCAGCGAAAATCAGCGGATAGCACGCGACGAAGTCATTCGGCGCAACATGGGCAACGGCGCCGGTGAGCACCACAGCGGCAGACGAACAAAACAGGCTGATGATTTTCATGCTGACCGTCGCCCTGCGGCGCACCAGCACATAGAACACATTGCCGGCGGCATACACCAAAAAGCTGAGGAACATCCAGCCCACGAAGGTGAAGTCGCCCTCGACGGTGTTCAGCACCATTTTTATCAAGTTACCCGTTTGGGCGTTGCCGAAGATATCCGTGTGGTTGAATATCGTATAGCCGCCCCAAAATCCGCCAATCATACTTGCGGCATAATGAACCAGCCGCTGCCAGCGCATAATTCTCCTCATATTCTCATCCCATTCATACAATAAAGGCGACCGCAAGGCCGCCTTTTGTGTTATATTATCTTTCGTTGAGCGGTGTGTAGGTCTTTTCGGTGGAGATGCTCATATACGCCGGGCGGATAATTTTGCCCGCGTTAATCAGCTCCTCCAAGCGGTGGGCGCTCCAGCCGGCAATACGCGCGGTGGCAAACAGCGGCGTGTACAGCTCGCAGGGAATGTCGAGCATGCTGTAGAGCAGTCCGCTGTAGAAGTCAACATTGGACGCGACGCCCTTGTAGATTTTTCTCTTTCTGCCGATGACAATCGGCGCCAAGCGCTCCACGCGCTCATACAAATCGAAGTCCTTGGAGTAGCCCTCCACATGCGCGAGCGTCTGCACCGCGCCCTTGAGGATTTTTTGGCGGGGGTCGCTGATGGTATATACCGCGTGTCCCATGCCGTAAATCAAGCCTTTTTTGTCAAACACCTGCTTGTCGAGCAGCTTTTCAAGATAGTTTTCAATCGCTTCGTCGTCTGTCCAGTCGGACACATTCTGCTTCAAGTCCTCGAACATCTCATACACCTTGACGTTGGCGCCGCCGTGCTTGGGACCCTTCAGGGAAGCCAGCGCCGCCGAAATTGCCGAATAGGTGTCGGTGCCGGAGGAGGTGACCACATGCGTTGTAAAGGTGGAGTTGTTGCCGCCGCCGTGCTCCATGTGCAGAATCAGCGCCATGTCCAGCACCTTTGCCTCGAGCTCGGTATACTTGCGGTCGGGGCGCAGCAGCGAAAGGATAACCTCCGCGGTGGACATGGTGGGCTCGGCGTAGTGAATGTAAAGGCTCTTGTCGTTGATGTAGTGGTTGTAGGCGTGATAGCCGTACACCGACAGCAGCGGAAATACCGAAATCAGCTGAATACACTGGCGCAGCACGTTGCTGATGGAAATATCGTTAGCGTTCTTGTCATAGCAGAAAAGCGTCAGCACGCTGCGCGCGATGGTGTTCATCATATCCTGGCTGGGCGCTTTGAGGATAACGTCGCGCACAAAGTTTTGCGGCAGCGTTCTGTAGCGCACCAACAGCTCTTTAAAATCCGCTAACTCCTGCGCGTTGGGCATTTCGCCGAACAGCAGCAGATATACAACCTCCTCAAAGCCGAAGCGGTTGTCCTTCATGATACCGTTGACAATATCCACAACATTATAGCCGCGATAGGAAAGCACGCCGTCGCAGGGCACCAGCTTGCCGTCAATCAGCTCGTTCTGTTTGATGGTTGAAATGTCGGTAAGACCGGTCAGCACGCCCTTACCGTCGATGTCACGCAGACCTCTTTTTACGTCGTATTTTTGATACAGGTTGATATCAATTTTGGAATTTGCCTCCATTTTTTCGGCAAGTCCGTGGATTTCGGGAATGATGTCCGAATACTCCCACCCGGTTTGCGTCATTTCAATCACTTCCTCTCTCGGTGTTTCTCTGATTTATTATTATAACACACTTTTTCAAAAAAGGCAAATTTTACCGTGCGGCACGATTCTGCCTGTCACGGCAAAGCAAAGGAGCGGCGCTGTGCCGCTCCTGTCCGTTATTTTAAAACAAATTTATGCAGTGTTTCGGCAATGCCGTCCTCGTCGTTGGAGGGGCACACGAAGTTAGCGATTTTTTTGACCTCGGCTTCGCCGTTGCCCATCGCCACACCCATGCCGGCGTAGCCGATCATGGTCATGTCGTTGTAGTGGTCGCCGAACGCAATCAGCTCATCGCGGCTGACGCCCAGATGGTCGAGCAGCAGCGGCAGCATGGAGCCCTTGGAAACGCCGAAGGGCATCAGCTCCAAAAAGTACGGCGCGCTTTTGTAGACCTCCAGCAAGCCGTCATAGCGCTCGGAAAAGATTTTTTGGTATTCATCCAGCTCGTCCGGCTCACCGGCGAGGAGGATTTTGTTGATGTCAAATTTGATTTTGGAAACGAAGTCCTCCACCACCACCATCTCGGTTTTCAGCACGTCCTTTTCCACATAGGTGTAGTCGTTCACCGTGGTGTTGGCAAAAATCCGCTTGTCGTCCCAGGTGATTGCCGTGATGTTGGAGCCCTGCAAAACGCTGATGATGTCGGGCAGGTACTCGCGCGGAAACAGCTTGGTGACAATGGTGCGGTTGGTGGTGCAGTCGATGATTTTGCCGCCGTTAAAGGACATGATATAGCCGCCGTAGTTGTCCATGCGCAGGTCGCGCGCAATCGGATAGACGCCGATGGGGTGTCTGCCGGACGCCAAAATCAGGCGTTTGCCCTGCGCCTGCGCCTCCAAAAGCGCATAGCGCGTGCGCGGCGTAATCTCTTTTTTGGAATTTGTCAGTGTACCGTCAATGTCGAGCGCAATTAATTTGTAGTCCATCGTACCTCTCCAAAGTCTTTATTACACATCAATCAGCTATATTATAACATAAAACGCGGAAAAATGCAAATTTCCGCGCTTTTTTGCCGTTTGTTATGATATTATTGGCTGCGAAACTGAAATTTTGCCAAATCGACGTGGTGGTCGTGCACCTCCACACCCTCGGCTTCCAGCAGGCGGCGCTGTTCCTCGTCGCCGCCGAAGGCAAAATGCGGCGCCAGCCTGCCCTGCGCGTTGACTACCCGGTGGCAGGGAATCACGCCCGGCGCAGGATTGACATGCAGGGCGTTGCCCACCGCGCGCGCCGCGTTGCCGTTGCCTGCCATCGCAGCTATCTGTCCGTAGGTCGCCACCTTCCCGCGCGGTATCCGCTGCACCGCACGGTAGATGTTATCGTAGAAGCTCATGATACAAACGCCACGTCATATTCCGCCAAAAACTGCTGTATCAGCGTTGCGTCGTCTATGCTGACGTCCTTGCTGCCGTTGACGTCCGCCACTATCTTCTCCCATGCGTATACGGGGCGCAGCTCGGCTGCTATCCGCTGCAGCTCGGTCACGTCGTTGACATTGACCACGCCGTCAAAGTTGACGTCGCCCATGATTTTCCGGAGTATCCGCACGTTGTCTGCGCCGCTGTCTGCGGCATATTCCGCCGCGGCGGTGCCCTCAAAGGCGACGATAGCGTTGGCAGGCGCAAAGGCGTTTTCGCCGATAAACGTCACGGTTTCCGGCACATAGACGTCCATCAGCGGACAGTTGTAAAAGGCGTATTCGGGAATTGCCGTCAGCGCAGTGGGAAGCGTCAGACTTTGCAGGGAAACACAATTGGCAAAAGCGTTTTCGCCGAGTGTGTCAAGGTTGTCGCCGAACCCCACCTCGGCAAGCGATTGGCAGCCGTTAAAGGCGGCAAAGGACACGGTTGACAGGTTTTCGCCCGATAAATCAATTGACTGCAAAGATGTGCAGCCGCTGAACGCCATGATGCCGACCGTCTGCAGGCTGTCGGGCAGCGCAACCGCTGTTAGGCTTTGACAGTCGCTGAAGGCAAAGCTGCCGATGAAGGTGTAGCCCTCGGGAATCGTAACCGACTGCACCGCTGTGTTTTGGAAGCTGTTTTTGTAGACGCCCGTCACCGCTCTGCCGCCGACGCTTTCGGGCAGGGTGACGTCGGTGCTGTCGCCGTTGTATGCCGCCACCGCCAGCACGTTGCCGGACATGACAGCAAAGCGGAAATCGCCCTCCGTAAAAAAGGTGTCGGCAAATGCCGTCAGGCTGCCGGCGCAAAGCGCTGCCGCTGTCAGCACCACGCAAAGCGTGGCGCATAGAATTCGTTTTGGTGCTTTCATAGCCTTCCTCCGTTATACGGATAAAAAGCGGAAGCAAAAGCCTCCGCTTTTTAACTAAATCAGTTGGATTTTTCTGTTGTTTCTTCATCTGCTTTTTTCAGCGCTTCCTGATGCAGACGGTAGAAGCCGGAATAGTTTTTCTTCAGCTCCTCATAGTCATCCGTGTTATAGTGCAGACTGTGAATGTACAGGTGGTTGCCATCCTCGTACATCCACTCGCCGCTGAACAGCTCTTTGTCTGCGGCGGTGTCGGTTACGGTAACGTGAGCGCCGTCAAATTTGACTTTTACATCAAATTTTGCGCCGTTAAAGGTGTAGTTACCCTTGCAGTCGTCCTCCGGGTTGAAGCGGAAGCTGTAGTCGGGCGTTACCCAGCGGATGTCCGTATAGGTGTCCGGAGATTGGTCGGCACGCGGTGCGCAGCCGCCAAGCGCCAAAATTGCAAGGAGAACCAACGCAAGCGTCAAACCGAGAATTCTTTTCATCGCTTAACCCTCCCCGCCGGATTCAACTTGATGCGGCTCCACTCTGGTGACCTCCGCATAGCCATCGGAAATTGCAATCTTCTTGACGCCTCCGTCCTCGTAAATCATAAACGAATACAGTCGAAGCGTTTGATTGCCGTAGTTGGCGTCATTGTTGACGTTGGTACCGCTGTAGACGGTGGTGTAGGCTTGATAATCGTCTGAATAGCGGAATGCGGTGCCGTCATCTTCAAACGGCAGATAGCGGAACCCGATGTTGTCGATTGTCTGCGCCTTATATTCCACGCCGGACTGTTCCAGATTCGTTCCCAAAATGCCCTTAATAAAGCCTCTGGTTTCTGCCGTTTCGCCGAGAATATCTGCGGCGCTCTGCTGACGGTATTTGCCGTCTTTCGCGGTAGCAAACAATACGCCGCCGCCCAGGAGTTTTCCTTTTGCGCAGAAGTCGATAATATAGAAATTGTGCCGAACCATTTCGGTGCCACTGTCGGTGAAATACACCTCGTTGTAGCTTTTTTCGACAATGGATTTGTTGGTTACGGCATGCTCGTTTTCGTTGCCGTTACGCACCCTAATCACAATGCAGTCGTTCACGGTGCTGTTTTCGTCGGTGCCGGTGGTGGCAAATTTAACCGTAAAGGTTGCGCCGGTGCCGACAATGATATAGTTTCCGTCGTCATTTTTCATTTCCCAAACCGGATGCTCATAGTTGGAAGAAAATGTTTTATTGACTTGGAATGCGCCACGTTCGGTGGTGGTTTTGGCGCCGTCTTTTAGGATAACTGTATATTGACGCTCCTTCTGCTCAAGCGTTGCGGTAATCAAGAGCTTGCTCTTTCCGCTTTCGGTTGTAGTTGTAACGTTAGCCGTCTCAGGTTTGAACGAATAGTTAAAGTAATTACTGCGAATATACGGGAGGTTATCCCGTGCAATCGTTTCGGCATCCTCCGCTGCTGCGGCCAAGGTCTTATTCGTCAGTTTAACGGTCTTGGTGTAACTTGCATCCTCCAGCTGTTTGTGCTCGTCATAAACATAGTTTCCGTCAGAGGTGTTGAAATCTTTAAACTTGTAGGTGATTTCCACACGGACGGTTGTATCGTCCTCAATGACCGGCTTATACAGCGCAACGTAGGTGTAGTCACAAACGCCGCTGTTAAAGGGGATTGCGCCGGTGAAATTAATGTCGGCAGCTTCTGTATAGTCGGTCGCAGAGGTTAAGGCGTATGGCGTTTGAGCCGAATTGTTCAGCGCCAGGATGTTGCCGTCTTTAACTATTAACCCCTCACCGGGTGTTGTCACCTTAACCCACTTATCAAAGTAATAGGCGCCGTCCGATGTTTCTGTATTGGCAGTTGCTTTTAAGACATAGTTAAAATCACGCAAGCCGTCATAAGTTTTGGCAGCAGCGTACTTGGCGTTATAGATTTCATCATCATCAGTGACAATACCTGTTCCGCGGACAGCCGCGATTGCGCCGCTCAGCACGGTGTACGCTTCGCCGGTTTGTTTCACTGCCACAAAACCGGTATTGACCGAGCCGTATGCAATGGTTTCAAAGGTGGTGAAGTGCTGGGAATCCGCCTTGAACCACATTTCGCCGTCGATACGCGCCTCGTTGTCAATTTTGAACGGAAGATTCGCACCGTCGCCTTTAGCATAGACAGGTTGACCTTCTACCAAGATATAGGCAATATTCAGCGGATCATATGTTTCCGTACTGCTGTTATAGCCAAACTTGATAAAGTAATCATCTCTGAGCTTTGAGGTTTTTACTGTGTAGCGGTAAACAGACTCGCTGCCGGTCACCAAATCCATTTCATACTGCAAATTAGCATGCCCTGTTCCTGCTGCATCAGGATTGCCGTTTGCATCGGCGGGATATTCAAAATTGAGAATCGGCGTGCCGACATTGTCATTCATGTCCACATAAATGGTGATGTCATCATACGCTACCCACAGCACCATATGCTCTGTGCGCTTAATTTTTTCACCGGTAACACCACCGCTGTCTGTACCGAATTCTGTTGTATACTCTACATTATACTTTCCCTGCACCGCAGCGGTAAATATGGCGGAATAGTTTTCGTCTGCTGTATTCACTAACTCGCGGGTTACGGTGGACTTGCCGACGGGACCTGTGATTTTGATGGAGGTCACCGTTGTTTTGATATTGCCGGGATCGGTCATAACCGAGCCGAGATATGAAACTTCAAACAACTCAGTGATGTTGATATTATCTGTGCCCGTTTGCGCCGTAATTTTGTCGTTTAACTCAACAAATACTTTTCCCGGTTTCGACTTGTGGGCAAAATCCACCCAGGGTTCACATTGCGTTTTTGTCTTGTCGCTGACAGTATTAATATAGTACTTACTGCCGAGCGTGCCGGCGTTGGTAATGACACCCGACAAACCGGTCACCTGCGGCTTTGCCAAACCTGCATAGGCAATTTTGTACAGATAACGCGTTTGATTGGCGGTAGTTGTCACTTTGCCGTCGTATGTCATATTAAATGTATGGTCAGTAAAGTTCTTATTAACCTTTGTGCCGCCTGTTCTCAGCCCCTCGTTAACGGAATACAACTTGAAATGATTCCCATCCTTGTCCGTTTCGTTCGTTGTATCCGTTTCGTTCGTTGTAAATGTAACCGTCGGAACCGTTGGTGAAGTAGACAGCACATACAATGTTGTTTTGACCGCCTTGTCCATCAAATGCTCGAGTGCTGTTTGCAAAGTAGATGTATGCGTTGTGGCTTGAGCGTTGTAGTCGGGATACCCGGCTGCGTGGAAAGTTTTTGCGTTATTGTATGCGGTTGAATAGGTTGAGATTTCGTTTGCCGCATCTGTGAAATAGGCGGGGTCTATCTCATTTGTCTTTGGCAGCTGACCGATAAATTGGTTAAGGTTGAAATAATCCTTTTGACTGTCATTAAAATAAACACGGATGGTAAAGGTCTGCGGTGTGGTTTTTGTGTTTACACCGGGTTTGCTGTTAATGGCGGTGATTGTAAGCGGGTAATCGATATACCCATCAACCGTTAAAGGGATAAGCGTATGATTGGATGGAAGCGTGATTTCGGTACCGGAAAGAATATCCTCGATTGTAGTGGTTCCGTTGCCGTAAGTCAATTTGGAGAAAGCCTGTGTAGTCGCCTTCGCTTCAACAGGCTGTTTGTAGTAATGATTGACTATTGCGCCGGCGCTGAACGATTGATAGTTAAAGGTGGTGTCCTTAATTTGCACGCTGCTCAAGGTCGGCTTTACCGCTTCAAGCGTAACGGTTACTTTTACATCTGAAGTATTCAGCGTATACTGTACTTCATACTTAGTGGGAGTATTGGCAATAACGGTCATGTTGGTTGGGTTGCCGGTAGCGCTTATGCTGCTGAATTGATAACCCGGAGCCAAAGTGACAGTAACGGTAAAGGCGTCGCCGATGTTGCCGCCGCTTCTGCTGGAGCTTATTGTGTTCTTGGAATCATACGCATTGGCAAAATTCGCTTCAATTGTATAATTTGTTTTCTTGGAAGTCAGCGTAACGGTAGTATCTGCATTGATAGCGCTTGTTGTAAATTTCTTATTATTATCGGACGCAGTGACGTTGTCTGATGGCGAATTGAACTCATAGCCGGGTTTATAATTGACATTGAATGTAACGGTAGAGCCGGCATCCACATAGAACGAACCGGTATAAGTTTGCGTGGAACTCCCAACGGTGTATGTTTTTTCTGATGCAAAGCCTTCATCTGTCGTTAAAGTCACCTGATAGATACGAACGGCTTCAATGCTGATTGGAACATTACGCGCCGGCATAGTAAAGGAATAGGTTGTGCCGGAAGGCGTCAAGGTTGTGTCGTTCGCCTTGACCGACTTAATGCGGTAACCGCTTGCGGGCGTAACTGTAAAGCTGACAGTGGTGCCATAATCAGCAGAATTCGGATTATTGGACAACGAATAGCCGGTATGCGTTGCCGGATAGGTAATGTTGTAGCTGTTAACCTGCCACTGCGCTGTCAGCGTTATGTTTTCAACGACCGCCAGAACAAAATCATAAACCACACTGTCTTTGAACCAGTCGAGGAAGGTATAGCCCTCCGCGGTAGGCGTATTCGGCTGCGTTGCCGGGGAACCATATGCTAACACTTGGGGATCGATGTCTGTTCCGTGACCGTTCATATCAAACGTAACGACGCGCGGGTATTCAATATAGAAGGTTTTGTTGATAAAATCGTAGTAGATATTGTACGTTCCGGCTTCAGTCGGAGTGGTTTCTATACTGGAATCCCCCGTAGCTTCTTCCGCAGCAAGTCCGTTGCCTGTAAGCAGAGAATCGCCTGAAATGGTGGACGTTGGCTTATAGTTTTTGTCTTCAGTGCTGACATAGTTGCGAAAATAAAATTTAGAATCCTTAGACGGAACGTTAAGGGCAATTTTATATACCACCGCATTTGTGCAAGGATTGGTTTGGCGTGTGCGTACGGTATTGGTGGCAACGGAATCATATGCCATCAGGTTAGCTTCTTTATTAAACTCGACTGTTGATTGCCATGCATTCAAATAAATCTCGGGCGCTGCCGATACAGTAACCGTCGCGGTTGCAGTGGTCGTACAGGAAATGTTGTTATATGTCAACGTGCCGGTGACAGTCACCGTGACATCGCCTGTCGTGGAAGCAGACGGCGTTACAACGCCGGTGTCGGCGTCGATAGTTGCCGCGCTTCCTGACGTGATAGCATAGTGGAGATTACTTAATGTAGACTCACTGTTGGCGTTGCTGAAGGTGACGGTACCGGGTGCGGTAGACGCACAGCCGGTGTAAATTGTGTTCACCGGGTAACTAAAGCTGAGCGACGGCTGATTGACAGTAACTTCGACCGTTTTTGGTTCGGCGCCGGTAAGGCTTGCCGTAATGGTGGTTTTGCCGGGCGCAACAGCTGTAACGGTATCGCCGCTGATGCTGACAATATTGCTCGGGCTAGACGAGTAATCTACAGAATTATCGCTATTAATTTTTGAGGACGCCAACGTGGCGGTTTCACCAATATTCAGCGTTGCAGACGAACCTCCGTCGATGGTGAAAGATTGGATAGTAGGAACAGTGGGATTTGCGACGGTTATACTTGTTTCCTTTTGCTGTGTACGACTTTGTTTTGCATTCTTAGTTTCACCATCTGTAGTAACCATTCCACCATCTGTCGCAGTAACTCTCAATTTTGTTATTGATGTGCTAGTAGGTGTCCATGATGCAGGATTTGAAATATCATGCCATGAAGTATCGTAATACTGATATGTTTCATATGATACCGTACCAACATTTGAACCACTGGTTATTCCAACTAAATTGGTTAGATTATATGTTTCGCCTACTTCAAAACTCGTTGTTGAGAATGTCGGATTCATATCAGCCAAGGCTGTCGCTACAGCTTGAACAGAACCTTTACCATTGTTTGCGTCTGTATCAAATGTTACACGTAACCTATACCAAGATGTGTTGCTGGCCATTGGTGTACCAACGTTATAATACCAATAATTATCTGAATAATCTGAAACCGATCGAGCTACATTATTAGATGCGGATGAAGAATCAGCATTAGAAGTTGGCACTATGTCAGATTTTATCTGGTCACTATCCCCATAAAATCTGAATCTAAACTGATTACTATCAGAAGAAAAGTCTGATTTTAAACCATAAAAATCATAATACTTGATGCTATTATCCGAAGAATTAGACAGCATTTTCGGATTACCCATAATCCAAGTCGCTGTGAAATTGTTTTTTAAATAATAATTTGCTGATTTATTCCAACCTTTAGATGTAGCGGCATATGTAGTGGATAATTGTTCACCAGATCCATTTCCCTTAATTATATAAAGCTTATCCCAATCTGTAGTCCAACTAGAAAAAGGAGAGTATATATTAGACCACTCATCGGAACCGGATCTGCCCTGATAATGAAATTCGAACTTCGTAAACCCATCTTTATAGGTATGTCCACTCGAAGAATATATCTCATAACCATTGTAAAAATAGCCCGTAGAACTACCAGAATTATTGCTCCAGTGATCATGCCCGTCATAGTTGGAATTAGAGTTTAGTTTTACATCATTATTACCTTTTTCATATGGCGTAATACCATAATAAATCGTAGCAGAATCTCCCACACTCTCACTCTCCACCTGTGCTGCGCCGGTGGGAATAAACGCCACAGTCATGCATGAAACCACCATACAAATGGACAGCAAAACAGAAATCACAGATTTTGTCAAACGCTTTTTCGTCAGCTTCATAACAGTACCTCCGTATCTGGGATTGTTGCGGTAATGTAATAGTATATTGTTGTCACAAAATGACATACTTATCCATAATTATATATTATATATTTTAGCATAAGACATTGAAAATCTCAACGGTTTTGTGCAAATTTTGTGCATTTTTGAGATGAATTGTAGCTTTGCATAATTTTGTTAATCTATTTTTGACCTATGTCACAATAAACTTTGACAAACAAGAACAAGCCTTCACGCGGAAGGCTTGCAGTTATTCTTCATTTTTATCCTTTGTTTCGGAATTTTCTTGCTTATCTGCGTCAGAAGGGGGTTCTTTGCTGTCGGGCATATCCTCGGAATCAGTCTTTTCCGCTTTTGCAAGCAAGGCTTGTTTTTCCGCCTCCTCACGCTGCACACGTTCGATGACTTCCTGAATATCCTCGTGCTCCTCTTCCTCGACGCCGATTCCGAATATCGCTTTGACAAAATTGACGATTTCATTGAAAAACGCCAGAATTATCAAGCCGAGCAACGTCAACAAGCCCCATGGGGTTATAAAGAAATCGTATAAGTTTTTTATAAAATCAATTTTTTGCACCATGATGCCCGTCACCTGAGAAACGGTGATAGGGGTATCCTCTATCGGATTATCGTCGCCTTTTGTTACAAGATAGTACTGACCGTCATCCTCGTTAAGATAGGGCTCGACCGTCACGCGGTGGGTGACACGCTTACCTGCAAAGGTACCGCTTTTGCCGTCATAGGTAATGACATCGCCCTGCTTGAGCGTCATGGGATCGCACTCGCGGCACAAGATAACATCGCCAACCTGCAAATAGGGCACCATGCTGGCGGAGCTGACGCGATAGACGGTATGTCCAAACAAAGTTGGCGTTTCCCCGTTCATGCGCGCCGTCAAAATGACGGCAAGCATGCAGAGAAGCGCCACAAGTATCAGGGCAAATATTGTGTTTTTTATGATGCGAAAGACTTTGATAAACTTACTGTCTTTCAGTTTTCGCTTGGTTTTTGTTTTTACTGCCATATTGTTAGATGGTAATGTACAAAGAAGAAGTGGTCATTACTTTATTGTCTTGCTGATTTTCGGCGGGAGCGCTGTTATTGCGCGCATACCAGTACACATCGACCGTTTTGCCATGTGGAACACGAACGTTTTTGATGATGGGAACCTGTGCAATATTTGCAGGGATACTTACCGATGTGGTTACTGTTTCTGTGTCACCATATCGTCCTGTGATGGTAGTGGTGATGGTAACAGGATGGTCTTCGTCATCTTCCGTTGTATATCCCTTCGGCGTAATAACGCCGTCCTTGTTTACAGAGGCAACCGCTGGTTTGTCACTGCTGTACGACACCGTTGAGCCAAAGTAATCGGGAATAAAATCATCGCCGTCACCGTCTTTTTTCAGGCTGATATCCGCAGAAACACCGGTACCCATACTCATGCGGACAGACTTATAATAGCTGTTTACCGCAACAAGCGTATTGTCAACGCTTCTGACATTATATTCCTTCCATTTGCCGTCAACGCTGCCGCCGGTGAGATAATAAAGCTTGCCGGCAGACAAGTCGGTGATATCAATAGTGCGGTTCCACTCGGTGTTGGAAGATGAACAAAGATACCAGTGATTGAAGAAGAAGAAGGAAGACGCGTTGGAGGGCAAATCGTAATAGTACACATCTGTACGGTTGCCTTCACCATCATTGACAGGATCGGTTGTGGTGCACTGTGTCATTTTGTCCAGAGTTGTTGTTGTGCCGACAACATAGGCAATGTTGAAATCGTTCTTCGTGCCGTTATTACTATCAACCGGTTTTGCAGGATAGAAATTATCCGGATCATAGGTGCCCCAGTAGGACGCGTGGGTAGTGTTCGTTTTAAAATAAACGCGCACCTTGTCATGAGAAACCTTTGTACGCACCGGGCGCGAAGCATATGCCTTTTCATTCAGGGTAGGCTCAAAAGTGCCGAGAAGAAAGTCGGCATTGTTGGGCAAATCAGCGGTTTCCAAATCGACCATGACATCGTTCTCGCCTGTGTTTTCAAGCGTTGTTTTATAGTAAAGAGTCGATTTGGGATTGACGCTCACGCCGCCGGTTAAAGGCGATGCGCCTGCTGTGACAACACCGTTTGCATCACACTGAAAGGTCTGCATGGTTACTTCGCTTTCTGCAGACTTGATGGAAACGTCCAGATTATCGACATAGCGAATGTTGTTTCCCTCCGCAGACTGGTTGTGGCTATACCATGAAAAAGTGGGCGGAATAAAGCTCACCGCAGCTAAAACGCCAATCATCATTCCTGCAAAAAGCTTTTTAGTTGTGTTCATGGTATCACCACCTTTCAATTTTATTTAACTGGCGTCAACCTGATAGCTGATATATAACTGAGGCTCATTGTTGACAAATTTCAAATAAACTTGGTGTAGCCCTTTCACCAAAGAAACATGTATGTTTTTATCATCTGTTGTTGGCTTACCACCTATGTTTTCAAGTGTCCAGTTAATCCCTGTTTTTTGTTCGCTATTCTCCGGTAACTCGGTACCGTCTTTTTTTCCGTAGTAGGTTTCAGTTATTGTTCCGTTATTATTTGTTTCAATTTTTAACTGAAATTGATAATCACCATCACTCTTTACATACAACCGACACAATTCGTTATCGCCACTAGTTCCGGTCCATCCGCCACCGTGAACAAAGTTTGTCTGTGCCCAATGTCCGGATTCCTGGTTAACGTTACTGCGAAGATAGTTAAGGGTATATGTCGGCCGTGTATCTGCAGCAGCATACCACTTTAACGAAGCCATATCAAAATATTCATCCTCATGGGCTGCTGCATTAATATCTTGAGACTGATAGCCTTTCGAATCGCTTCCGCTTCCTCGACCATCATTCACTACTGAACTGTTATATTTTGAGTTATAATAAAAAGTAAAAACACTTTTTCCGTTAAACGTTTCATTTAACTTGGTCATTTTTGTGCCGGGCCATACTGCGTTTTCAACAACAGAACCAATTCTTTTGCCCTGCGCATCTTTCATGTCTGTGGAACTATCCCACATATATGCAAAGGGCAATGTCATAGCATCTTCTTCAACGCCTGCAGAGCTGACAAACTTGTAGTGATGCACATCAGAGGCCGGATCCCACGTTCCAAATTCTGTAGTATATACCGTAAAGGTTTCACTGTGAAATGTATTGGGGAAAGTAGTTTCCCATTCATCCCATACTTCGGCTGACTCCCAAGACTTTGAACTGCGTCTTGAAAGTTTGACAGCTTCATTATTGTATACAGCGGGAATATCGGCGAAGTAATAATCGGAGGAATCGTCTACTCTTTTAAGTTGATAATACACATCCGGATTATCCTTTAACACCCAAAACAATCCGGCAACGTTATCATTTGTTCCGTCATGAGAAAGCCATTTTGCCTGTGTACGCATCGTCTGATTTACCGTCGCGTCCTTGACATAAATTCTGCGTTCCTTTGCCCATGATGAAACAAGATTCATGTTGATGGCGGCGAGGTTCGCATCTGAGGTGCTGTGATCCGGATCATATTCCAACCAAATTTTGACAGTGACGGTTTTTGCCGTGTTTTTGTTGGAGGAATCATATTTGTTGACGGTAAAGAGCGTATTGCCATTAAGATTTTCGCCCGCGCCTTGGTTGGGCTTATCCTTATTGTTATCGTCCTTATAACTCTCTTCCGGCGCGCTGTCATTTAACGTTTCCTGATAATAAGTATACTTTTCAACGCTGCGGCCGTTTGTCTGCAGCTTGCCTGCGGTACCGGCAGCATTGAGCGTGTAGTATTCGCCGCTGCTGTTTAGCGCATATACGATGGTGGCGCCGTCTACCGTTACGGAAAAGCGAAGATATTGTGATAAGTTGGTCGCATCCTCGGCAGTTTTATATTCAGACGGCATGAACGTTTGCGGGTCGGTTGCCGTGACAACATTTTGATCTTTAAACGTTACAAAGTTCGTATCGTGATTTTCTCCCGATTTTTCAAACCAGTAAGCGGTATTGGCACCGGCTGACTGGATGCGGAAGGTGGCGCTGAGGTAATTCACATTAGCGTCATCTTTTGTGCCGGCACGGAAAGCAACATCCGTTTTGCCGACAGACTGTTGCACCGGAAAATAAAAGTTTTCACCGTCGCTGTAGCAAGGAGAAAGGTGCATATCACCGGACTTGTTGAAATATTCGCCTAAGCTGACGCTTTGCAATCCTTCTCCTTTTTTCATAATCGCGTCGGATTTCCAATTCATACCAGAAATATTGACAGGCGTCTGTTGCGCATCGTTTTGTGTGGAAAACTTAACCTGCGAAACGTCTTCAATCCAGCTGATGGTATTCCCAATTGCAAGCTGACCTATCAGAAGAAGCGACACTGCACCGGCTATTAAAGTTTTTCTTCCGAATTTGTTTTTGAGTTTAACAAACTTTTTCACAGTGTCACCTCCTTTGTTTGTGTTATTAGAAGTCGTCGCCTTCGAATCCGCCGCCTTCGTCGCTGCCTGCGCCGTCGCTATCGCCGATGGCAACCCAGTGGCCGTGCGGCCCATCCTGCGTATCCAGCGTATCGGCAATATATAAACGATTCACGCCGCGGTTGGTTGTTGATGCACCGCCCGTAGTAGCGGAAAACCTGTACTCTGTATCGTCGCCCTTCTTTTGCAGAACAAACACAATATGCTCCTGCATATCACCGGGGATATTACATGTCCAAATATTTCCCTGTGTAGCCCCGTTGTAGTCATACATAACAAAATCGGACGGGTTTTTTTCTATCGTTTGATTATCGCTGTCCTTGCCCTCTTCATAATAATGAAGCATCAGCGTATAACCCTGATTATATAAATCTCGAATTTTTCCGATTTGATTGCCATTAACTTCAACTGTTCCGCTTTTATCTTCAAAGCGGATTGCCTGCGTTTTATCCCACGAGGTGGTAAACGCCAGATTTATCTGAATGTTTTTTCCTTTGATTTTGTCGGTGCATTTTGAGTCTGTGCCTTCCAGCCAAATGATGTAGGAAAACTTGGTTTCAACACCTCTTGCAAGCGTTGCAACCGGCGTGCCGCCGTATGAATAGTCGCTAAAAGGATGCGCCACCTGTCTGCCGCTGCTGATAAACGCGCCGGTGGAACGGTCAACATCCTCAACTGCCGCGGTATACAATGTATTATCGGTTGGGTTAAAAACGATAGGTGTGTTGGGGACGCCTCCCTCAGCCGTAGATGACCACAGCGCTGCGCGCAAAGGCGCTGCCTGTGTTTGGCTCCAGTTATTCTCGTTTCCTGCTTTTACCAAAATACTGGTTTCTTTTTCGTTGATATAAAGCGCTGTATGGTTCTGTTGTGCCGTAAGTGTAAAATCAATTTGGATGTAGTTTTGGTTTTTATCTCCGGCATTAGCGCTGCGGAAAGTCATGTTCGACGTTACAGACGAAAAATCGGAACCGTCTGTCGGAAAAAACAGGTTTCTGCCATTGACCGAAGAAGCAGGCACTAACGTTTGATCGTTTTTGTTAAAGCTCAGGTTGCTTGTGCCGGTATCGTTAACGCGCAAGCCTTTACCGCAATCCAACACAAATTGATTCGCCTGGAGCTCCGAGGTTTTGGTGGAAAACCAAGAAAACGAAACACCGATTAAAAGCGTTGAAACAAGAACAAGCGAGATTAGGGACATCAAAGCGAACCGTAATGTCTTTTGTCGGCTTTTCGCAAAGCTCATTACGCTGCCCCAAACCGCTTTTGCGCGTCTGTCCATAATCTCACCTCGTTTCTTTTATAATAAATCGACTTAATTAAGCAAATTTAAGTCTTATGCTGAATTCGCCGCCATCCATAGCACGGCGCGCTTCGCTGTCTGCGCCTTCAATCCATACACGCAAAGTATATTTCACTACATAATAATTATCCTGCACGCCGGTGGTATCTACCAATAACTTAACCGGATTCCACCCTTGCGCCTCACCAAACTCGGTAATACTTAATGTCTGACCCAATGACTTTATCGTATTTGTTTTATCGTCATTCACTTTTTGTATGCTGGTTCCCGATGAAAACACAACGGATGAATCGTCTGTGATTTTGTCAACCCCACCACTGTTATTTCTGAGGTAATAAGGAGCAGTGTAAGTAATCCCCTCGGTTCTTCCGGTTCGAAGGTGCCAATCGTCTATATTACCGGTATCGGGATTAACCTCCAAAAACACATCCGGTCGGGGAACCCAAAATAACTGTCTTACTTGTTTGCTCCGCTGGGTTGTTGGTGCATAATCATCATCTATAAGTATTTCATTTGTACCATCTTTAACATGCTGGGTAACGCTTGTGCAATATTCGCCGATAAGCGCAACGCGCACAGCGCCAACAAGACCGTCGACGTTAAAATCACCGTATGCGCTTTTTTTCGTTGCCGAATAGGAATCAATTAAATTTCCTTCGAGCTCTGTTGCAGAAATCACCACAGAATCCGGGGAAATATTAATCGCTTTATTCTTCGAGCGAATATAAAATTCAAAATCGTAATATTGCTTTTGCTGATACTGTTCGGGGTAATCCTCCGGCAAAACACCGGGATGCTCTTTTTCATATTTTAAGACATCCAGATTAGAGACAGCCGAACTGGGTGCTGCATTTTCATTGACTTCTTTGCCGTCGTTTTTACGGGCTTTTTCAGAGTCATTGGTAACGTTGAACTGTGGAATAATCATATTCATTCCGTCACCGGTGCAGTCCTTGCTGATGTTACCGATTTCTTTTGGAATATCAAATAGAACATTAGGTCCAAATTGTCCGGGACCGTCGGTTTTTACGGTTCCGTTAGCGTTATATGTTTTTATACACGGCGCAATATCAATTTCTGTGGCAACAGCCTGCACACTGATGTTGTTGGCTGTAACAGTTTTGTATTGCGTGAACCACGCACTGATAGCCATGATGATAGCGGCAAGCAACACAAGCATCATTATGAAGTTTTTAGTTAAAAACAGATGCCTTTTGCGGCTTGTCTTTTTCTTCATGGCTTAACCTCTGTAAAAATAGATACCGATGGTGGCTTTGCCGCCCTTCTGTGCTTTGTTGTGGAAGGTCTGGGTGACGTTAAACGCAGCGTCCGATTTGAGGAAAGCGGCAAAATTGCTGACAGCATTTTTGTCAACGGATTTGTAGGACAAGTAGGCGCAAGACTTATCCGCGCCGGAGAGCTGTTCCTTGACAAGCTCCTTGGCAACATCAAAGTTGTCGGCGCCGCGGAAGTTTTGAACAACCTCCAGCTTGTTATGCTTGCCGGTATAGACCGTGACCTTTTTATTGTCCTTTACGATGTAAACACACTCGATTTTGCTGTTGTGCGGCAGATTGCCCATATCGGCGCCTGCCGACGCAAGGGACACTGCCTTCAAGCCCTGCACACCCAGCGCGCCGAGCGTAAAGTCATATTTAAACAGCCCGTCGTTGCCGCGGTCGATTTTGAGCTCTTTCTTGTACATCGCGGCGGTGGCGGCTGCCTTCTTGGCGGCGTCCTTCGCTTGATTTTGCGCTTTGCCGACCTCGGACTTGATGCGGTCGTTCGCCTTCTTTTCGGCGTCCTTCTGCGCTGCCTTTACGCGGCTGTCGGCGTCCTTCTGTATCTTTGCCTTTTCGTTTTCTTTTTGTTTATCAAGCTTATCCAGCGCCGCCTTATGGTCGGCTTCCAGCTTCTCAATCTCTTTTTTATGCTTGTTTTCCAGATAAGCGCGCTCGCCGTCAAACAGCTTGTTGAGTTCTTCCTCCTTGGCTTTTGCGGCGGCGTTGGCGGCTTCGACATCCGCGGTATGGTTCTGCTTTTCGCTTGCCAAATCCGCGGTGAGCTGCGCTACGCTGCTGTCGAGCTCGGCAATCCTCGCAGTCTGCCGCGCGATGGTTTCATCACGCTGCGCGAGCGTTGTGTTGAGCTCGGAAATCTGCGACTTTGCGGAGGAGATTTCCGTTTCCAAGCTTCCGATGGTGGCAAGCTGGGCGGCGATAGTGGCTTCGTGCGCGGCGATGGTCGCCTTTTGCTGCGCGTTTTCCGCCTCCAAGCCGGCAACCTTTTCCTCCAGCATTGCCTTGGTGGTTTCCAGCTCGGCTACATATTTTTCCAACTCGGCGATGCGGTCGCGCTGTGCAATAATGGTGCGCTCCTGCTCGGCAATTTTGGCTTTTTGTTCTTCGATAATCTGCTCTTGCTCGGCAATTTTGGCTTCAAGCTGCGCAACCTGTGCTTCCAGCTCCGCCACTCTTGCCTCGAGCTGTGCCACCTGCGCCTCCAGCTCTGCAATCCGCGCCTCGAGTTTGGCGACCTTTGCTTCGAGCTCTTGGATGCGCTCCTTGGCTTTTATCAGCTCTGCCTTGAGCTTCTGCATCTCATTCTCGAGCTCTTTGACGCGTTCTTCGAGCGCTTTGATGGAGCTCTTGAGGGATTCAATCGTTTTGTCGCGTTTTTCGATTTCTCGCTTTAACGCGGCGATTTCCGCTTTTTGATCGCGGATGATTTTTTCACGTTCGCGGATTTCCTGAAGTCGAAGCTTCAGCTCTTCCTTGCGGACGTTTTCTATCATTTCCTCTAATTCCGAGTCGCCCGCTTTGCCGCGTCCCGTCTTGTTCTCCTGATAGCGTTCCTCAAGGAGCTTTTTGAGAGCGGGGTTGGTGGCGATGGAAATCATGAAATGCTGGAAGCCTTCAGAGATATAAATAGCCTCCTGCACTTCCTTGTCCATTTCACCCGAGAAGTCACGACCGACAATTTCGTAGCCGGGCTTGTTATAGGCGCCGAGATAGGTAAACAAATCCAAGCTCGCCTTGTAGTTCGGGTTCTTCACCATCAGGTTGGTGCGGTTGATAGGCGGCTTGACGCGGATGCATTTTTTCAATGCCTGCATCATGTCGGTGCCGAGGAAGGAATTGAGCTTTTCACGAATACGGCGAACGCGGTCAAAGTCCGACAGCTTTTCATAGTCTTTGACGTCGAGCTGCGATTCCTGCGCGTCCTTCACCTCGTTGGAATACTCCATCTTGAAGGTGATGTGCTGGTTGTTGAGCACCAGGTCGCGCTCCATTTCCACCTTATTATAGGTATCGGTAGGCGCGTTAACCATTTTGCGGTACTTATCCGCAACGAACGCCAGCGCGGTTTCAATCAGCGTGATAAGGAAACGGTTTTCGTAGGTTTCAAAGCTGTCCTCACGCTCGATGGTCAACACCTTGTTGGGCGTTACCTTGCCCTTATCATCAATGTTATCAATAAAGTTGGTATGCTGAATCAGGTGCTTGACAGAGTCCTTGTTGATGATTTTTGCCTTGTCAATGCGGTAAACCTCATTGTTTTCGATAATGAAACGGCGCTGCTCGTCGATTGCCTTTTCGATATAGGGAAGGGTATCCTCAATTGCCGTAACCCAGTCCATATCGATAACTTTTTCGTGGAGCTTACCGGAAAGGACGTCCTTGCCCTTGTCGTTATCCGCCATATTGGTTTGGAGATAATTGGCGGTAAAATCCGTTGCGAGGTGCTTTTGCATATATTTATAGGAACGGTAGTATTGATCAAAATTTTCCAAACCAACTTCACCTCAAATTCATTCGTAAACGCTGTAAACACCTTGAGGGATGCCTTCGTTTCCGCTGACATCCCGCAATTGGTTATGTGAGATCAAACAAGCTTCTTGAGCATACGGAGATATTCCTTACACTCGTTCATATTCTCCTCGCCGAAGAGTTCGTCCATGTAAGCAATCAAGCCGTCGATTTCATCGCGGATGTAGCTTAAGTTGAGCGCTTCGAATTTACGCAGAACCTTACGGGCGAGAATGTAGTCCAGACCGTCGATTTCGGTGCCGCCGGTGCCGACATAAGCAGGAACATAGTCCTTGATCTGCTTCATGATACGGTTACCGAAAGCTACGCGGAAGTGAGCGATGATGTAATCGTCAATCAGCGCGAGCTTGTTGAGCGTATCGGCGGAAACAGGGTTGTCAGCCTTAGCCTTATTGAGGATAGCCTCAAAGTGGTGGTAGTTGATGACAACAGGCGGTGTGTCGGGCGCGTCAAACGCTACGCCCTTGTTGTCGATGTTAATCGGCATCGCACGGTCGTATACCTTATCGGTGACGGCGAAGGTCGAGTCATCGTTGTTGATGGTACCGCAGTACCACATATTCGGAGGCAAGGTAAACTTGCCGTTTTCAAGCAGCTTCGGGTCGTTCTTCCACTGGGAAGGAACGAGGTCAACAACCCACTCATCGCGGCGCGGCATTTCGAGGATGGAGAGCATCTCGGCGAAGTAGTACTCAACACGCGCGATGTTCATTTCGTCGAGGATAACCAGGTAAACGTTTTCGTTGAATCTCGCTTCGTACATCGCGCGGAGCAGCTCGGTTTCGTTGTACTTCTTGGTGAATTCGTTGAAGTAGCCGAACAGCTCGGAGCGGTCGCGCCACGAAGGCTGAACCGGCGTGATGACGGAGGGGTTGCAAACGTACTTGCCAAAGGCGTATGCCAGTGAGGTTTTACCTGTACCGGAAATACCCTGTAATACAATGAGTCGGGTGGAAGCAAAGGCAGCCACAAAGCGGCGAATCATGGAAATGTCGTAGAACAGGCCAAGACGCGAGCACGCAAACAAACGGAAACGGTCGCAGAACTCAGGCAGCGTGATTTCGTTGTCGTACTCAGGCGGCTGATAATCCGCCCAAAGCTCGTCGAGCTGGGTGAGCTTGAGGAAGCGGACGCCGCCGGTGTCCTCGTCGCCCTCGGCTTCGCCCTTGTTGAGCGCTTCGATTTCCTCGCCGGTGAGCTCGGCAATTTCGTTGGGATTGAGACCGATTTGAGAGACCTTCATCGAGAGAATCTTGTCCTTCTCGAGGTTGAGACGCATGACCTCACGGTTGAGCGCCCGCACTTCCTGAACCAGAGAGCCTGTATCCTTGCGCGCACGTCTGTTTCGGATGAATTTCTTTAAGGAAACAACAATAAGGAATACGATGAATCCCAGTACCGCAACCAGCAGGACAATAGCGATAATTGCCACAACCCAAGCCAAGCCGCCGAGAACGGTGGTGTAGCGGGTAATGATCCGGATATATTCAGGAATATTAAACGCGCCGAGCATTGTGACAAATCCGTTCCAAATGGAACCAAAGAACTGTCCTAAAAATTGAAAGAGAAAAGCAAATACGTTATCCATAATTTTCTCCTTAAAAAAATCCTTTTTCTAGTTGAAAGTTGCGTTATAAAAGTTGTATAGTCGGATGGTGCCGCACAGCGGAAATACAGCACTGCTGATATGCTGTACGTTTCCGTTTGCGGTTGGGGGGTTACTGCTCCTCGGCTTCGGCAGTTTCGGCAGCTTCGGCAGTTTCGGTCGCTTTGCCCTGCTGAGCAAGGTATTCCGCAATCGCACGCTGTTTCTGCTCCTCGGTCAGCTCCGCATTATCCACCGCCTGCTTTGCCTGTTCAATTCCCTTTTCCTTGCTGTACGCCATCGCGTTGATGATGACGCGTACCGCCTGATAAATAAAGAACAGAATCATGGGCAGAAGGATGATGAAGAAAAATCCCCATCTGTCCTGCAGCAGGTTGATGAAGCTGCCGACAAACGGAATTTTGGTTCCGTGGTATACCGCCAGCACATCATAGTAGTTTTTGTTGGGGAACACGACGCCGTTGTTGGGGTTCTGGTCGTAGGTGTCGTTGTTGTCGCCCTTTGTCAGATAGGAGCCATCCTCGTTGATTTTGTAGATACGGTGAGTAACGGTCTCGGGTGCGCCGTCGCCGTTGAGATCCTGCATAAAGGTGATAACGTCGCCCTCCTTAAAGGAATCGACGTTTGCATTGTCTACCCTGTCACAGATAATCAGCGAACCTGCGTCAAAGCTGTCCGGCTTGTCGCCGTGCATGGAGTTGGTTTGCACCCCGATGGGGGATTTGCCGAAAATGTTGGGAATCCCGCCTGACGCGCGTGAGGTGAGTGCCAATATCATTGTGATTGCCGAAAAAACCAGCACCAGAATCACCAGTACGTCGACGATGATATGAATAATTTTTCTTGCCTTTGAATTCATTGCGGGATTTCCTCATTTCCTTTGTTTTTAAAAAAGCAAGCCAGCCCTGTGCTGTCAGGGCACTCGCTTTTCAGCCCCGAGCCGAGCGTGCTCGGCTCGGGGAAATACTATTAACTAAGTAACTCGCTCGGCAAAAGCATTAGTCAGTAAAGCCAAATACTACTTCAAGCTCGCCGGTAACGCCTTTGTTAGTGTCTTTACAATCATCGTCATTACCTTCAAACCAAACTACGAGCTTATAAGTGTTTGCAGTGTTATCTGCAGCAGTGTTAGCAAGACCGGTAGTTGCGGTTCCAAACGAGGTAAGAGTCACGTCGGTTTTTGCATTTGCAGCCGTGCCGTTGACAGCCTGTGCACCGGTTTCGATGCCGTAGGTTGCCTTCAGAGTATCGCTTTCAAACAGTGCAACGCGGATAAACTTTTCAGCTTCTTCGTTGGCACCGGTCTTATATTTCACGGTAGCAGTAATGCCAGAATGCGCGACAGCCTGAGAACCTGTTTCCGCTGCCGCAGATCTAATTGCAACATCGTAAACAATAAAGTTGCCGGACTTAATCTGCTGCTTGCCTTCTGAGGGAACAGGTACAGAATCATAAACAGAACTTGCCTTATAGGTGCCGGCATAAGCTTTACCGCCGCTTTCAACCGCTTCTGCGGGAACATAGCTCTGCTTATTCGTATTGGAAGGAGCATAAGAAATCGGAATTACGGAATAAGAAGCATCAGTATAGCTAACCTCAGTTTTTTGCCAACTTGACCAATCTCCGTCTGCCTTTGTGTTCGAAATTTCAAGTCCGGATTCAGCAACAACCTTAACCTTCATTGCATTAGCAGTTACTGTCTTTTGTACGGTGAACCATGCGTAAGTTGCAGAGCCAAGAGCTACAAGAGCAACTAAGAGCATTGCGATTGAGGAAATAAGCATCCTCTTTCTTGATTTTGTCATAGAGAAGTCCTCCTTAAAATTTTTTGCCTTTCGGCGTTTTTAATATTTATCGCAGTTTTCGCGCGCGTCCAGCAACCACGCTTGAAAACCAAAGATACGGGAAAGTGAAATGTCAGTCTTTTACCTCGGGCACGATGTCAAAGACCATGTGGGAGCGGACAGAGCCGCCGCGGATGTCGTCTACACACTGGGGATCGTTGCCCTCCACCCAGATGACGACGGTGTATTTGTCGACCGCACCTGCCGCCAGCGGCGTTGCCTGGGCGGTGTAGATAGTTTTGTCATCCACAAACTTGGTGGCATCCTCCTCGGCTTTGTCGCGGTCGTCATATTGACCTTTGGCAAAAACCTGATCCTTGCCGTTGCGGTAAATCTGGAAACGAACCGCTTCGTCGGCAGATTTGGTGGCGCCGGTGAGGTCGAAGGTGGTGTTGTATTCGAGATCCTTTTCGCCTGTATTTTTCAGGTAGAAGGTATAGGCGAGATAATTTTCGCCGTTGTGCTGACCGTCCTTTTCATTATCCAAACCGGCAGGCAGCCAGTCTTTGGTGATGTTGGTGACCTCTTTGATGGAGCCGCCGTTGAGCTTGACGGAAACGTCGCTGTCAAAATCGGCGTTTTCGCAAAGCATGATGGTTTTTCCGTCGTATAAATCGCCGATGGTGATGGTGAGGTCACCCCATTGGGTGGTGAGCATGGAGATGATGTAAACCACAATCAAAATGCCGAGCATGGAGGCAAGGATGATTGCGTAGCGTTTTTTGCGCTTTTTGGCGTCCGCCACCGCTTTGGCGTTTTCCTGTGAGTGGAAGTGGTTGTAAACGGAGGAATTTTTATCCTTTGCCGCCGCGACCTCGTTTTTAAAGCCAAGGTCGGCGACCTCTTCAGGCGTCACGGGATTGTTGTTCTTTTTTCCGAAAGCCAAGGTGTTCAACTCCCTCCGGTCGATTTAATGAAAATGAATGATGCATCAAGCGGTTTGCCTTATGCAATCGGCGTTCCGTTTTCGTCACACGCCACAAACGAAAGCTGCAGGGAAAGCTGCGCGCCCTGTACGTCGTTATCACACTCGGGATCCTCGCCCTCCATCCATACGGTGATGGTGACCTCCTTGGGGGTTAAGGCGTCGAGATGGAAAAGCTGATTGCCGTTGTTGTAGACCATTTGACCGGACGGCAAATCGAAGGTGGTAAGTGCCGTGACCTGAGCGCCCTGGTTGGGCTCCCAAGTTTTTGCGCCGTTGTCGCTGAGGAATCCGATGCGGATGGCACGGACGATGTCGCTTTGCGGTGCAGGAGAGGTGGTTTCCACCTTAGTGGTGCTGACGCCGTTGTTTTCGGTGGCGTCGCCCTCGGTGGTAAGGTGGACATACATTTCTCTGGTGCCGATGAACCAGCACTTGAACTGGAGATAGGTGCCGCGGCGATTGGGCTGCGTGACTGTTCCGTTTTGGAAGGTGTAGGTTGTACCGTTGCCGGAGGTGACAGGCGCCAGCAGCATATCGTTGAGCGTCATGTTGTCCCGCCCGAGATAGGTATTGACCATGTCGTTGGTGATAACATGGGTGTATTTTGTGATATCAGGGCCGAGATTTTCCATTGCAACACGCAAATCGTCCGCTGTGCTGATATGCAATTCAAATACCTGAACACCGGCAAAGGTGTTGACGGTAAACCACGCAACCGTGGAGGTGACCATGGAGAGCACCGTGATCAGCGCAATAAAAATGATTAATCTTTTGCGCTGTTTATGGGGCACTTTATCGCTGACCACACGGTCAACCGCTTTTTGAAACAGTCCCATCGTCAACACTCCTTTGGCTAAATTACATAAAATCCCTCTTATATATATAAAAGTTTACTATTTTTTTACAAACAAATCAATTCTTTTCGTTTAAAAAGGATATTTTCGTTGGAATAAACAAATCAAATGTGACGGTTTTGTGCATTTTTTTGGATAGGAATGTGATAAAGCTTTACTTTTTTCGCACTAAAGGGCATATTTTTCCCTTTTTGTGAACTCCGACAAATTTTACAGTTCGTTTTTGTGCAGGTTTTTTATCGAACAGATAAACAAAAAAAGCGTCGCGGACGCTCTCGCCCGCCTTTGGGAAAAAACGGCTTGACGACACTGCTCATCAACGGCGGGACGGAGAAGTTTCTTATATAGCAAAAAGCCCCCGAAGGGGCTTTTTGTTTTCTGCGTTATACCAATCTTCATTAAAAAGTAGACTTTCTACTTTTTAATAGCGCCGTAGGCGCGTCAAGATTGTATAAGACGGCAATTGCACTTTTGCGCAATTGGAAAACGCGCCAAGCGTTTTCTCTCTGATAGAAAGTTTCTACTTTCTATCAGAGAATAGTATTACGCGTCGCGTCCGCAGCACTTTTTATATTTTTTGCCGCTGCCGCAGGGACAGGGATCGTTTCTGCCGACCTTTTTGCCCTTGCGCACGGTTTTGTTGGCGGTGTCGGTGCCGTCGCCGGACGTCTGCGTCGGCTGCGCCACCTGCTCGCGCTTGAGCGCCGCCTGCACGGCGTTGGGCTGTTCCTTCTGCTCGCCGTTGTTGAGCGCAACCTGGTGCGCTGCCGCGGCAGCCGCTTCCGCCGCCTTGCGCGCGGCTTCGATTGCCTCCTGACGCTTCTGGATTTCGTAGACGCGCTTGGGCATGATGAGCATGAGGCGGACGGTGTCCTCGCGGATGTTTTCGATCATCTCGTCGAACATATCGAAGCCTTCCAGACGGTACTCTACAACGGGATCGTGCTGACCGTAGGAGCGCAGACGGATGCCGGATTTGAGCTGATCCATCGCGTCGATGTGATCCATCCAGTGGGTGTCAACGCTCTTGAGCAGATACACGCGCTCCATCTCGCGGATGGTTTCGGCGGGCAGCAGCTCCTCGTTCGCCTTGAAGATGGCGAGCGCGTCGTCCTTGATCATCTGGCCGATTTCGTCGGCGTCCATCTCCTCGAGGTCGTCGGCGTCGAGCTTGTATTTCTCTTCATCGGTGATAATCCAGCCGCGGTAATACTCTACCAAGCTGGCGTAGTTCCAGTTCTCCTTGGGACCTTCGGGCAGATAGTGCGCCACCGAGGTGTCGATGGTGTCGCTGAGCATTTTGAGCACGGTTTCGTGGAGATCCTCGCCGTTGAGCACCTGGTCGCGCTGACCGTAGATGATTTCACGCTGGCGGTTGAGCACGTCGTCGTACTGCAGTACGTCTTTACGGATGCCGAAGTTGCGCAGCTCCACCTTTTCCTGTGAGCTTTCGATGATGCCGGTCAACATTCTGTTTTCGATGGGCGTGTTTTCGTCCACGTTCATGCGCTCCATCATGGCGCGCATTCTGTCGCCGCCGAACAGACGCATCAGGTCGTCCTCGGTGGAGAGGAAGAAGCGGCTGACGCCCGGGTCGCCCTGACGGCCGGAACGGCCGCGCAGCTGGTTGTCGATACGGCGCGACTCGTGGCGCTCGGTGCCGATAATCATCAAGCCGCCGGCTTCGCGCACCTGGTCCGCCTCGTCCTTGATTTCTTCCTTATACTTATTATTCAGCTCTTGGAAGGTCTTGCGCGCTTCCAGAATTTCCTCGTTGTCGGTTTCGGCATAGCCCGTGGCTTCCTCAATCAGCTCCTCGGGATAGCCCTGCTTGCGCATGGACGCCTTTGCCATGTACTCGGCATTACCGCCGAGGATGATATCGGTACCACGGCCTGCCATGTTGGTAGCGATGGTGACGGCGCCGAACTTGCCTGCCTGCGCGATGATTTCCGCTTCCTTGTCATGCTGCTTCGCGTTGAGGACATTGTGCTGAATGCCGCGGCGCTTGAGCATTTTGGACAGCAGCTCGGACTTTTCAATCGAGATGGTGCCGACCAGCACGGGCTGTCCCTTTTGGTGCGCCTCGATGATTTGGTCGATAACCGCGTTGAACTTGCCGTTTTCGGTCTTAAAGACGGAGTCGGGCATATCCTTGCGGATAACGGGCTTGTTGGTGGGAATTTCCACAACGTCCAGCTTGTAAATCTCCTGAAATTCCTCGGACTCGGTCTGACCGGTACCGGTCATGCCGGAGAGCTTTTTATACAGGCGGAAGTAGTTCTGGAAGGTGATGGTGGCGAGCGTTTTGCTCTCGGACTGCACCTTGACGCCTTCCTTTGCCTCGATAGCCTGGTGGAGACCTTCGTTGAAGCGTCTGCCGTACATCAAACGGCCGGTGAACTCGTCAACGATGATGACCTCGCCGTCCTTGACAACGTAGTCAACATCGAGCTTCATGACGCCGTTCGCCTTGATTGCCTGGTTGATGTGGTGCTGCAGGGTGAGGTTTTCGGGATCGGTGAGGTTGTCGACGCCAAAGTGCTCCTCCGCCTTTTTGACGCCGAGCTGGGTGAGCGTGGCGGTCTTTTGCTTTTCGTCCACCACATAGTCAATCTTATTTTCGGCGTAGTATTCATCCATGTCCTGCTTGGAGTCGATTTCGGTGAAGCACTCCAGCTTCAGGGTTTTGGCGAAGGCGTCCGCCTTTTCATATAAATCAGTCGATTTGTCGCCCTTGCCGGAGATAATCAACGGGGTTCTCGCCTCGTCGATTAAGATAGAGTCAACCTCATCGACGATGGCAAAGGCATGACCGCGCTGCACCTTGTTTTCCTTGTAGACAACCATGTTGTCGCGCAAATAGTCAAAGCCCAGCTCGTTGTTGGTGCCGTAGGTGATGTCGGCGTTGTAGGCGGCTTTTCTGCCGTCGTTGTCGAGGTCGTGAACAATCAGTCCGACCTGCAGCCCCATGTACTTATAGAGCTTGCCCATCCATTCGGAGTCGCGGCGCGCCAGATAGTCGTTGACGGTGACGATGTGCACGCCGTCGCCGGTCAGCGCATTCAGATACGCCGGCAGGGTTGCCACCAGGGTTTTACCTTCACCGGTTTTCATCTCGGCGATTCTGCCCTGGTGCAGCACAATGCCGCCGATGACCTGCACGGGGAAGTGCTTCATGCCGAGCACGCGCCAGCTCGCCTCGCGGCAGGCGGCAAATGCGTCGGGCAAAATGTCGTCAAGGGTTTCGCCGTTGGCAAGGCGCTCCTTGAGCAGGGTGGTTTGGTTTTTCAGTTCGCTTTCGGACATTGCGGCATACTTATCCTCCAGCTCCAGCACCTTATTGCAGATGGGCTGGACGCGCTTGATTTCGCGCTTGCTGTAGTTGCCGAACATCGCTTTCAAAAAATTCGCCATGGAAGTGTTTCCTTTCTATATCAAAGTATCCTGTACTCGGTTGACTCAGTAACCTTTTATGACCTGCGCCGCCTGCTCCATCGCCGCGTCCACCACAGGATGGGCAGCGGTTTCGCCGACGCCGTCGGTGCCTGCGACCACGCACGCAAAGGCGAGCGGACAGTCGGCGTCGGTGCTGTAGCCGACAAACCACGCGTTGTGGCTGCTGTTTTCGGTGTTGATTTCCGCCGTGCCGGTTTTGGCGCGGATGTTGACGCCGCCGGAGGTGTAGGAGCGCATCACGTCGTTGACCTTTGCCGCGGTGTCCGCGCTGAGCAGGCTGTGGGTTTGGTTCTGCTTTAAGCCAATCAGCTCCAGCACGCCGCCGGTGCCGCTTTGGATAAAGGTGGGATTGGCGGCGGTTCCGCCGTTGGCAATCGCGCCGCAGATAATGGCCATCTGCATGGGATTGACCTTGTCCTCATAGTCACCGCTGCCCTGTCCTACGCCCGTCCACGCGAGCACGTTTTCGTCCGACTGCGGCGCCTTGTAGTGTCCCTTGGCGGTGTTGACGTCGTCGATGTTAAAGGAGCGGTTGATGCCCATAGCGTCGGCGGTTTTCTGCATTTTGTCCGCGCCGAGCATCACAGCGAGCTTTGCAAACGCGACGTTGCAGGACTCGCTCATCGCCTCCTGCAGGTTGACTCTGCCGTGCGCCTCGCCGTCGTAACAGTGGATTTCGTTGCCGCCGATGGTTTCGGTGCCGGAGCAGTCAACGATATACGGTTCGCGCAGTATCGGAAGGTTGTTTTCGAGCGCCGAAGCGGCGGTGATAATCTTAAAAATGGAGCCGGGCGTGTAGGTGGAGGACAGCACATTGTCCAGATACACACCGTCGTACTCGCTTTCGTTGTCCTTGGTGATTTCGGGCGGGTTCTGCGGATCGTAGGTCGGGTTGCTGACTGAGCAGATGACCTCGCCGGTTTTGTAATTGTACACGACGCAGGCGCCCTTGCAGCCGGTCGCCTCCAGCGCTTCATACGCCGCCTTGCAGGTCAGCGCATCCACCGTGAGGGTGATGTCGCGCGAGGTGCGCATGGACTGCGGCATATTCAGCCCCCACAGCAGGCTGTAGTTGGTCAGCAGCGAGCGGTATTTGCTCTGCACCGCCGTGGAAATATTCAGGCTGTCGTCTCCCACCGTGTGCAGCAGTGCGCGGCGGACAGCCTCGTCGCTGTGATACACGCGCTCGCTGTTGACGGTTTCGGCGAGGACGTCGCCGTTGCGGTCTAAAATTTTGCCCGCTTCCTCCAGACCGCTGTTGCCGGAGATATGGGCGTTATACGGCTGGGCAATCCAATCCTTGGCGCTCAGCACCAGCTCCGCCGTAAAAAATCCGATGCCCACGATAAACGCAAGCGTAAACAGCAGCACAAACGTACTGCGCCGGAGTATTCGTTTCATTTGCCCACCGCCTTTCTGTTAACGGATAACGGAAGATGAAAAATCAGCGCTTCATCGAATAGGTTCTTTCGTCCGCCGCCTTGATAAACGCGAGCAAGCCCCAGCAGGAAATGATGCTGGAACCGCCCGAGCTGATAAACGGGAAGGTGACGCCCGTCAGCGGCAGGATGTCGGTTGCGCCGAAAATATTGAGGGAAAGCTGTACCACCAGCAAGCCGGCGGCGCAGCAGGATGAGATGGAATAGAAGGTGCTGCGCGTACGGGTGGCGATGGCGCGCGCGTATAGCATCATCAGCGCCACCGAAAGGGCGATGACAATAGCCACAATTACGCCCATTTCCTCCGCCACCAAGCCGAACACCAAATCGCTTTCCGAGGCGAAATACTGCTTAAAATAGCCGTTGCCGATGCCCACGCCGAACAAACCGCCGCTGGCGATATAGGTCAGCACGCGCACCTGCTGGTAGCCCTCGTTTTGGTTGGCATATTCCCAAACATGGCGCCACGCCTTGAAGCGGTCGGCGACATAGGGCTTGTAGGTCAGCACGATTACCACGCCGAACACTGCCGCCGCCACCGCTAAAATGACGGTTTTGAAGTCGCCCGAGCGCATGAACGCAATCAGCAGGAAGGTGACGAAGAAAATCAGCGCGGTGCCGAAGTCGCCCATCAGGGCGAGCAATCCGACGCAGACGATGGAAAAAATGATGAACTCAATCAAATTGCGCTTTGTCTGCAATTTGTCGAGCGCGCCGGCGCCGATAAAGATAAAGATGGTTTTTACAAATTCAGAGGGCTGGAAGGAAATCGAGCCGATATACACCCAGTTTGCCGCGCCGTTTGTCACCCTGCCGAGCACAATGCTCGCCGACAGCATGAGCACCGCGGCAATCATCATGGGGATACGGATTTTTTCGCTGCGGTCGGGATCCTCGATAAACTTGATAATCACACAGAACAGCACAATACCGATTGCCGCCGCAATCAGCTGCACATACGCCGAGCGCTCCACCTGCCGCACCAGCATCATCACGCCGATGCCCGTCAGGAAAAGCCCCAGCGCCTCCAGCTCAAAATTGACGCGCCGCAGGGCAAAATAGGAAACGGAGAAGAAGCCCCATTCCACCGCCGCCAAAGCGCCGAACAGCACCAGCGGCGAATAGATATTGGTGTGGTCGTTCCAGAACATCGCCTCCACCGCCATAAACAGGTGGAACAGCGTAATCATTAGCATCAGCTTCCACGCCTGAATGGCAGGCTTGTCACTGACCTTGGAAAAGAAGCGGCTGGCGCGCAGCGGAGAGCTGAAATCGTCGCCGCGCTTGAGCCGGTATTCGGTGTTGCCGATGGTAATCACATCGTCAATCAGCACCTGCGCCCTGCCGTGAACGGCGACGCCGTTGACAAAGGTGCCGGACATGGAGCCGACGTCGGAAATAAACCAGCCTGCGCTCCTGCGCAGCAGCACACAGTGGTTGCGCGAAACCGCGAGGTCGTTGACGATGATATCGCTCGACTTGCTGCGCCCGATGGAATTCTCCCAGAACACCACGGGAATCATGCCTCCCGTGCGCGGATTATAGAGCGAAACAAGCGGCTTTTCGGGACGTCTGCGGCGGCGCATCGCCGCGTAGCATTGATAGACGATGATAATCGCAAAAAGCGGCATCAGTATGCGCAGGCCGACAACGCCCGCGTCAAAAATGACCGAAGTATCCAAACCGGCAGACCTCCTTTTCTTTCCATAGCTATACATATTAAATAATACAGCAAGCCCATGCAAAAGTCAAGTCCTTTGCCGCCCGGCGCCGCAAAAGCTTTTCCTTTCACAGCGGACAAGAAGTGATAAAAACCAACCGTCCCGGCGCTTTCTATATATAAATACAGCGTCCGCAACGCGGGATTTTTGGGCAGAATGGGCAAACTTAGAAATGGGGGTTGACAAATCCGCCGGGAAATGCTATACTGATAAAGCTTTAGAGAGCACACAATATATCGCGGGATAGAGCAGTTCGGTAGCTCGTCGGGCTCATAACCCGAAGGTCGTTGGTTCAAATCCTTCTCCCGCAACCATCCGAAAGTGGCTTAAACAGTGATGTTTGAGCCGCTTTTGTTTTTTGCCGCAAAAGCCGAAAAATTGGATTTGTTGTTTATTTGATGTTTATTGTATTAAAATCGCAATAAATGCACCGTGCGCATTAAAAATTATACCCTATTATACCCTCAACTAATTGCTATAAAAGGGTATAATAGGGTATAACCATTTCGGAAAGTGCTTTGTGCTTCAGACTGAGATCTTGCAAAATAAGTTCCTCGATAGCAAGCCGATGTTGAACATCGCTATTTCTATTTGTTCCAATTATACCGACATATGAGAAATGAAAGATAGATTGATTATATTTTTGCCTTCCTTCGCGGCGTATCTCATCGTTTGAAATGCGCCGCCAGTATTTTTGCAAACATAAAATACGCATAAATCAGAACGGTCAACGATTGCTCTGTTTCGTATTTGTATGGCTGATTTTGGATGAGCTAAGGCAGATTGTTCACAGACTTCTATTGCATCATAATATCTTTCGTAGTCTTCCTGATTATGTGTATAATCCGATGATAAATATGGCATCACCCAGGTGAGAGAGCAGTTTCCTGCGTCAGCTCTCTTTTTGC
>CADCAD010000004.1 GCA_902799325.1 uncultured Ruminococcus sp.
AGCTTTTCAGCATCTTCAAGCAGTCTTTGCATTTCTTCTTTGGTGCCACCATAACCCAGTTTAAGGTTATCAAGCATTGTGTAATTCTGCTTTGCAAAACCGTTATATGCGTTCTGTATTGATTCCATATCAGAACCCATCTTGTTTGCGTTGTCTGACATATCAATAATGATCTGATTCGACAATTCAGCAGACCTTGCAATATTACCTTCCGACTTTTGAAGCGACTGATTCAAAGATGCAGAAAAGCCCATGACGGTTTCAAGATATTCATTTGCAGAAAGACCGGCTGTTTTGTATGCCACTTTTGAATTATCAATGACATCATCACTCAAATCTTCAAAAAGGGTTTCAACACCACCGACTAACTGTTCATAATCTGCATAGGAATCAAGTGCCTTTTTTCCGATTCCAACAACCGCTGTTCCTGCCGCCACCATTCCTGCGCCAATGATTTTTCCAGCTGTAGCGGCTACCCTACCAACGCCAGTGAAGAATTTTCCAAGTTTGTTTTCCGTTCTCTCGCCTTCGTTGCCGAAATCTTCAACACTTTTTTGCGCTGCTTTTGCCTTATCGGATGTTTCATCAATTCCCTTGTTTGCTTCTTCATTTTTAAGGGCAATAGTGCCAAACAATTTGAATAGTTCCATATATTTCACCCCCTTTTTTGGATAATAGAATCATTATTTATTGTTTCGGATGTTTTTTGTCATAATAAAGGCAAAAAGCGGCAAGCGAAATTGCGCCTGCAACAAATCCACACCCAAATGAAATAATAATTGAAATCATATCAATACCACCTTTTCACTTTCAAGAAAAACTGCACCGCATTATATACGGCGCAGTTCCTTGTTTGCTTCCCGTAAATAACTAAAATAAGAAGCTCTATGTAATTGTACGCCGGAGAAAGGATAAACACCGCGAACAAAAACACCAAATATAGGTCACGATTTAATCATTATTTGAACTTTCCTGATATGCGTTCAAGAAGGTTTCAACCATGTTGGCAACGCCTGCAACCGGTTTTCCGTCTGCAAGTATGCCGTTATACAGAAACGCAAGCTGAAGGTCTGAACCTGTTGAAACATCCGGGTTAAACACCCTGTAAAATTCATTGACCTGTTTCTGATAATCTGCAACGCCGGACTGAACTGCTTCGGCTAACACAAAGTTGTTTTCTGAATAAATGGCATCCACAACTATAGCGGCAAGCGGCTCACGATCAGCAATGACACGGTTTAACAGCTTGCTTTCCATGTAGCAGGTTTTGCGAGATTCAAGAATACATTTTGCTTCGGTGTCATCAATTACACCCTTCTGAATCAGATCAATGGCGTTCATGACCTCTGAGGAAGGAAGAACAGCAACAACCTTTCCAAGTGCAAGGAACACGCTGTTGAATTCTTCATCAACCTTTGCCTTGGATGCGGTCTTTAATGTTTGGATAGCGTTTTCGTATTTGATTTTTGCCGCATCCATCTTCTCTGAAAACGCTTGTCCTGCCGGGTTGTAAACACGCTCAATTTCTGTTTTCTCTTTCAGATAGTTTTTGTGTGCTTCTTCGCAGGAATCCACAAAAGCTCTTAATTCTGTTGCAATATTTCTAATCATTTTCTTCATCCTTTCCAAGCAAAAAGAAATAAAATCATCCTGTGATTATTATACCATAGGATGATTTTCATTTCATTACTTCAAACAATATATTGTATTTTTTGCCAAAAGTTACAACATTATTAGCTATATATTGTGTTCACTGCTTTTCCCAATTATTTTATCAATCGCCGATAGAGATAATTTATATTTTTCAGCAAGTTGATTCCGGTCAAGGTCACCTGAATAAAAGTCTGTTCTGATGATTTCATTTCTTTCCTTTACATCAAGGTAGTTGTTTCTAACATAAAACCGACCACCGGGAAACGCTTCAATTATTTTTCTGACGTTTTCTTCACCAATTACAGATGCTAACTGTTTTGGTGATATGTTTTTCAAGTGATTCACCGCCTTAATTGTCAGTTAGAGAACTTTGTATTTACTTGGAATGTACGTTTTTGCAAATAATTGTGTCATATTTGTGTCATGTAGTTAAAAATCAAGGCTTCTGATGCACCGTCACCACAAATGACTGTTCCAGATCACCATCAGATGAATCCGCAATTATCTCAATGCTGATACTACAACCTTCAAGATGGTTTTCTTTTTTCAGGTCTTTCATCATAAACCGGTGCAGATTTCCAACATACCCATCCGGTGCATCAAGAATATCAATTATAACATTACCTTCAAATTCCGGGTGGAAAATGTATTCCTTGTAATGCTTCAGATGAATGGTTTTTGTTTTGGCTTTTTCCGAATACCTTTCATTAACAATCCAGTCATTTGAAGCATAGTTATAATAAATCATTACCGATACCGGAACATCCTGCTTTGCAAATCGCTGTTCCAATGCGTTAAGCCTTTTGATTATATCGACCTTAATCATGTTTTCCCTTCTTTCACTTTGCTTTCAATGTCTGTGAGTTTTTGCACAATATCCGCTGTTTCCGTCAAGGCTTTAGCATTGCAGAACACAGTATTGATCGCCTGAACTCTGACCGCCGCCGGGGTTGCCGGGTCTTTCACAATCTTCATCAACTCTTTGCCGCAAATTGCAAGGTTTTGTTGCAAATATGTAGCAGTGCCGCTGAGTATTTCGGACTTCGCTTTTGACAATTTCAATCTGAAATCTTCATCATTGATGTATTTATAAGCTGTGCTTCGTGATATTCCTGCAACCTTGGCGGCTTCAGATACCGTTGGGCATTGTAACATTGCTTGTAAAAACGATTCTTTTTTTGTCATGGTTTCACCGTCCTTTCTTGCGTTTGGTGGGGGTATATCTCACCGAAACTGTATTGTTATGTGTTTTTGTTCAACATTGAACTTCCGTTGACGGGTACGCCTTTAACAGTTCGTTTGCTATTTCAGCCGGTTTTGAAAACATCAGATTGATGTACTCATAGTCAACGCCCTTTTCATTTAATGCTTTCATACAAGCCAAAGTGAACGCAACTGTATCTTCGTGACAGTTGTTCTTTTGATCAAAAAAGCAAAGCACCGGGTCATCAAGGTAGAAGTGCTTGCTTTTATATATCACATTCCAAGGTGTAAAAGGCAATTCCTTCATTTTCCCCGGTTCAGGTTCGCACACAAAAACGATGGTCACACCCTTTGTTTTTGTACTGCGGAGAACTCTGATACTTTTTATTTTTTCAAGTTCTTTGATTCTGCTTATATCCACCGCAAGATTATCTGATGCAAGTGGTAATTTTGTTTCACACATTCTTTTTTATCCTTTCTTTATTTGCTTGGTGAAGGTGAATGAAAGTGAATATCGTTTCATATATATTATAAAAAATATAATATAGTATAATAATTAAAATTTTTTATTATCTACGATTATATAGAAAATTATATTCACCACATTCACCATATAATAAAAGTTCAGTAATAATGCGGTTTTTTATGGGTGAAGGTGATACAAAACGAACATTCACCCACATTCACCACATTCACCTGTTCACAAGATCATCAACAGTTTTTTCAGCGTTTTCAATAGCACTGTTCCAAATCCGATTTATAGGCGGCATAAACCAAATATTTCCCTTTTTGCCATGCCTGACCTGCAATTCCGGATAATAGTTCTTTTTCAAGCTGGATAATGCCGCACCTATTTCTTTAGGCGTGTATCTGTCAAATATAGGATTCTGAATAATAAAATCAGATGCAGTCAGTTCCACCCATTTTTCTTTTGATGCTTCAAAATCCATCCATGCCATCAATTCATCTTCAGCCGGTTTTGTTTCCATTGCTACGCCGTTTCTGATTTTCATTATCTGCTTTTCTTCATCGATCAATCGGAATGAAGCGGCATTTTCAGAAAACAGGTGATAGCACTGCAACCAAAACTGATGAAGTTCAACGCCGTTCAAAATATGTTCAAAATCAAATGTTTTTTCAGCGGCAAGATGAATTACCCACCAACGCCTTGAACCGGTATCACTGTTCAGAAATTTTTCTTCGTTGGTAGTTCCACAAAAAGAAGTTGTTCTTGCTTTGGTAAGGGGTTTTTTGGCGTATGGTTTGCGGATGGTGTCCTTGTCCTGTGTCATAAAGTTTTTCAGATCAGATTTGTTTGCCCTTGTTGTGCGGTCAAATTCTCCTATTTCTGCAATCCATGCTGAAAGCATTTCAAGGACAATATCTTTGTTTTTGGTGGTCATTTCCTTATCCAAGGAAGAAAACCACCTTGCATTTGGTGTCATCAGTCTGAAAAACCTTGTTTTTCCGATTCCTTCATCACCTTGCAGTATAAGCACACCTTCAGGCTGTAATGAATGATCAAGAGTATTAAACGGCATTGCCGCTGTCTGGATAAACCATTTTTTGACAAGTATCTGTTCAAATTCATCCGTGATTTGAAGGAAATCAAACACGGCTTGAAATCTGTCTGTACCATCCCACACACCATCAGTCAGATAGTCTTTGATGGGGTTATATGCGTTTTGGTCAGCGATCAGACCGATCAAATCACAAGTCTGTTGTTTTGAAATGCTTTTGTTGTGGATATAATCACGGTAGGCATACTGTAAAATGACGGGGTTATAATTTGCGCTATCATTTACTTTACGATAACCGGGCAAATTATCCATGCCGGTATATTCCACAATATTCAGTGCTTCGTTATACTTTATCTGAATACCCTTGCCCCTTAGAAACTCCATAAAAGTTGCAGGTGAAACGGTCTTTTTGTCATCCCCTGCATCAATGGATTCCCATTCACTACGCCTTGTAACGGTTTCAAATTCATCTGTTGGCAAAGGATTTGAAAAAAGATGTTCATTAATCAGACTGACACTTTCAAGATATTCTTCATAGGTAAAGCCGCTTTTCTTCAGATCAATCATAAAGGTGTACAGGCTTTCATTCCGTCCATCACCTTCACCCATCCCCAAAAACTTGTGTTCTGCCGCTGATTTAATCGGTCTATGATAGAACGGTATTTCGTCAAGCGTTCCATCATCAGAAGGATTGAAGAATATAACTTCACGGTCTGAACCGTCATCATTTGACAAAGCCGCATAGCTGTCAGATGGTTTGTATTCATCCTTAACCTTCTTGCATCCCAACTTGTAATCAGCCGGGTACAATGATAAAGCTGTTTCATTGTGGTTGCTTGCTTTTGTTATGGAATGGGTATTGTTATAATAATACAGATGACCGCCTTTGTGCGCTCCTTTGATAGCAATGAAGTGTTCACCCTTTGATTGTGCTATCTTGACAGCGGCATAAAACGATTCATCAGTATCATAATCAACCACAATGATATGTGGTTTCAAAGCACCCAGTTTATACTTGAACGCTTGCGCTTCTGCGTATGAAACAGGGGCTTTTTTGTTTATTCGTGCTTTTGGATTCACAACGCCGTTTTCACTTTTGCCGCCCTGCCAAAATCCCCGGAATAATATATCACCGATTTGTTCATTGAAGTCCATATTTCATCACCGCCTTTCTCTTTGGTTTTCATTATCCTTCTGCTTCAATGATTTCAGTGACATTGACATTTAATGCCTTTGCAATCTTGCCCACGGTTGCCGGGAATACGTTTGCATCTGACTGTATCCTTGTAATCGTGAATTGAGATACACCGGATTTTTCTGATAATTCCCTTGCGGATATACAAGCGTTAGCCATAGCAATTTCTAATTTTTTTGTATTTACTTTCATAACTTCACCACCTCTCAGAGCATAATAAAAAGGAAGGCACTGCAATACCTTCCTTTTTTAAGTGTGTTTTCATTTGTCAAAACCGGTGATCAATTCATCAATAGCAGAATTTTGTTCAGATGCCAAACCTGCCGCTGTGTCAAGTAACTGTTCTATCCAATGTGGATATTCAGCTTGTATTTCTTCACAATCCGTTACTTTGCCATCACATACATTCAGCCGCCCCATCATATATGAAGCAAGGTGTATCAGGCTTGACAACTTTTCTTGTTGCAATGATGCTTGTTCCAGCTTTTTCATCATAATAAATCAGTCCTTTCAATGTTCGGGTGATTTATCTGACACTTAAAATATCAGATATTGCGTATTCGATTGAATGATGATATTTACAATATCACTATACTAAAGTATAAACCTTTTCTGTGCGATTGTCAATATATATTTTTAGATTTATTTAGAAAATACTTGATTTATAATATCGGTTTTAGTATAATATTAGAAAGAAAGGGGTGAACACATGGATAAAATCGAATTTGGCAAGCGTGTAAAAACTATGAGGAAGAAAAAACAGATGACACAAATTCAACTTGCCCAAATGATAGGAAAAAAGGAAACCACTATAAGGAAATATGAAAACGGTTCTATTGAAGCACCATGGAATGTCATTGAAGAAATAGCCGGTGCGCTTGATGTTTCACCATTCGACTTAACTGTTGATATTGAACAGTTGCGAACTGATATTAAACTTCAGGAAAACATTCAAAAGGCGTTCGGTACAGAAGCACTATCCTTATTAAATGATTTCGATTCCTTGAACCAAATCGGGAAACAAAAGGCTTGTGAATATGTTTCTGACTTAACAGAAATATCAAAGTACAAAGCCGAGGATCATTAAGTTTTGCAGAACATAATGATTCACAATTATTTCAAGCAAAAAGAAAAACCACCCACTATTGCAGTAGTAGGTGGTCTGTGTTAAAACCAAATTCAACAATGAAAACACACAAAATATTCAAGGTGAACTGGTTATTCTATTATAGCATTTTCACCTTGAAAAATCAACAGGAAAGGTGAAAAAATGCGTTTACCAAATGGATTTGGCAATGTGTCAAAACTACCGGGAAAAAGAAGAAAACCATGGAGAGCAAGAAGAACTGAAGGATGGATGTATTATGATAAAAAATCAGATGCCTTCTTTGATAAACTTCCAAAAGATACCGACCCACTTGAAAAGCTATCAGATGGGAAACTCCGTTTTCAGTTAAAGCAGGTATATAAAACCATTGGTTATTACGAAACAAGGCAAGATGCCATTCAAGCATTAGCGGAATACAATGCGAACCCCTTTGACATCAGACCGGATGTTACTTTTGCAGAAGTCTATGACAAATGGTCAGCAAAAAAATATGAAGAAATCAGCAGAGCAAATGTAAATGGTTATAAGGCGGCATATAAGCTGTGTGAAAGTATTGCGAAAATGCCGATTATAGAAATCAAACTTCCGCATCTTCAGGGAATAGTGGATTCATCGGGCAAAAACCATCCCATGTTGAAAAAGCTGAAAAGTATGATCAGTCAAGTATATGATTATGCTGTGATGAATGAGATCATCCCCAAAGGAAAACACATTGTAAAATATATTGACATTGGCACTGCAACCAAAAGCACAAAGCATTACCGCTTCACTGATGATGAAATCAAAACAATGTGGTTATGGTCAAAACAAAATGAATATATTCAGCTGATGTTGATGCTGATATATACCGGTGTCAGACCGGGCGAACTATTCAACACCAAAAAAGAAAACGTAAACTTGCAGGAGCGGTATTTTTATATTGAGAAAGGCAAAAACCAAAACGCAGTCAGAAAAGTTCCCATCCCTGACAAAGTGTTTCCTTTCTTCCAAAACTGGATGCAGAAGGATTCAGAATACATTGTTTGTCAGCTGAATGGTAAGGGGTTCAGATTTGACACAAATCACGGTCAATATACTGATAGTTACTGGAAACCGTTGCTATTGGATATGAGAATTTTGAACTATACCAATGAACAGGGTGAACAGAAGGAGCATACACCGGATGATACCCGGCACACCTTCACAACAATGTGGAAGGAAAAGAAACTGGATGAAGCTATGCGGCGAAAGATCCAAGGTCATTCAGGAAAGGGAATTGGTGAGATGGTTTATACTCACTTTGAACTTGAAAAACTGCGTGAAGAAATGAATAAATTGTAGTTCAATCTGATAACCGCTGTTTTCTCAATGACACTGGTATGACACAAATCACGATTTTTCCGCTTGTTTATGCGGTTCACAGTTCTCAAAGAGATAATTTTATTTTTCTCGATTTTTTCAACCCTTCCGTTTGTTCGGAGGGGTTGTTTCTTTTTGACCACATAGCTTTGGAAAAGTCTTTATTGATATTTTTATTGTTATACTATTCTCATCTTCACAAATAACCGCAAAAAACGGCACGCCGAAGCGTGCCGTTAATTTTATGTTTTGCGCGTGTTTTACGCGGCTTATTCAGCAGGCTCCAAGGTGGAGAGCTGCTTGAGGTGAGCGTACTTCTGCTCTGCGTTCTTTTCAGCCTCGGCAAAGAGCTTTTCTGCTCTTTCGGGGAAGGAACGGGTAAGCGTGTTGTAACGAACCTCGCCCATGATGAAGTCACGGTAGGAAGCAGTGGGAGCCTTGCTGTCGAGCTGGAAGGGATTCTTGCCCTCGTCAGCCAGACGCGGATCGTAACGGAAGGTGTTCCAGTAGCCTGCGTCAACAGCCTTCTTCTCCTCGAGCTGCGCAATGCCCATGCCGCCCTTGATGCCGTGGTTGATACAGGGAGCGTAGCAGATGATGAGGGACGGACCGTTGTAGCTTTCAGCCTCAACCATTGCCTTGAGCACCTGGTTGTTGTCAGCGCCCATCGCAACCTGCGCGGTGTAAACGTAGCCGTAGCTCATAGCGATAGCAGCGAGGTCTTTCTTCTTAACAGCCTTACCGGCAGCAGCGAACTGTGCAACCGAGCCGATAGGAGTAGCCTTGGAGGACTGACCGCCGGTGTTGGAGTAAACCTCGGTGTCAAATACGAGGATGTTGACGTTCTCGCCGGAAGCGATAACGTGATCCAGACCGCCGAAGCCGATATCATAAGCCCAGCCGTCGCCGCCGAAGATCCACATGGACTTCTTGGCGAGCTCGTCCTTGTCAACGAGTGTTTTCTTCGCCAGCTCGCCGACCTTCGCGTCGTCAACAACCTTCTCGAGCTCTGCAATCAAAGCGTCGGTTGCAGGACGGGAGGAAGTGGAGTCGGTGATGGTGTCGAGGTAGTTCTGGCAAGCAGCCTTCAGGTCTTCGCTGTCGGTTGCTTCCTTGATGTCGGCAACATAGCCGGCAAGTCTGTTGCGGATAGCGTTCTGACCGAGCGCCATACCGAGACCGAACTCGGCGTTGTCCTCAAACAGGGAGTTCTGCCAAGCAGGACCGTAGCCCTTCTTGTTGGTAGTGTAAGGTGTTGCAGGAGCGGACGCACCCCAGATGGAGGAACAGCCGGTTGCATTTGCGATGAACATTCTGTCGCCGAACAGCTGGGTAACGAGCTTCGCATAGGGAGTCTCGCCGCAGCCTGCGCATGCGCCGGAGAATTCGAGCAAGGGCTGCTTGAACTGGCTGCCCTTAACGGTGCTGAACTTGAACTTCTCGGCAACCTCGGGCTTCTCGTCGAGGGTGATGCCGTAATCAAACACTGCCTGTGTAGCTCTCTGGGAGTCGATGGGCTTCATAACGAGCGCCTTCTCGCCCTTCTTGCCCGGGCAAACCTGAGCGCAGGCGCCGCAGCCGGTGCAGTCGAGGGTGGAAACGGTCATAGCGAACTGGAGGTCCTTCAGACCGATCATCGGAATGGTCTTGGTGCCTTCGGGAGCGGCAGCGGCCTCGTCAGCGGTCATGGCAACCGGACGGATGACAGCGTGCGGACAAACGATGGCGCAGCGGTTACACTGAATGCAGTTTTCTGACTGCCATTCGGGAACGTCAACCGCGATACCTCTCTTTTCAAACGCGGAGGAACCGTTGGGGCAGGTGCCGTCTACGTGATCGGAGAATGCGGAAACGGGCAGCTTGTTGCCCTTGTAAGCGTTAACGGGCTTGAGGATACCGTTGACATACTCAACCAGCGCGCCTTCGCCGGCTACCTTATCGGCAGCAGCGTCGTCGGCAGCGTTGAGCCACTCGGCAGGAATTTCAACTTTCTTAACATCCTCCATACCGCGGTCGATAGCTGCGTAGTTCATGTCTACGATAGCCTGACCTTTCTTCATGTAGGACTTCTTCGCAGCGTCCTTCATGTACTGCTTTGCTTCCTCGGCGGGAATGATGTCGGCAATCTTGAAGAATGCGGACTGCAAAACGGTATTGACACGGCCGCCCAGACCGATTTCCTTACCGATCTTGATGGCGTCGATGGTGTAGAAGTTAATCTTTCTCTCGGCGAGAATTCTCTTCATGGTGCCGGGCAGACGCTTGGTCAGCTCGTCCACATCCCAAGCGCAGTTGAGCAGGAAGGAACCGCCTTCTTTGAGGTCCTCAACGATTTCATACTTATCAACATAGGAGGGGTTGTGGCAGGCAACGAAGTCAGCCTTGGAGATATAGTAGGTAGACTTGATGGGCGTCTTGCCGAAACGCAGGTGGGATACGGTCAAGCCGCCGGACTTCTTGGAGTCGTAAGCGAAGTAGCCCTGTGCGTACATGTCGGTGTGGTCGCCGATGATTTTGATAGAGTTCTTGTTGGCGCCGACGGTACCGTCTGCACCGAGACCCCAGAACTTACAGCTGTGGGTGCCGGCAGGAGTGGTGTCGGGATTCTCCACAACGGGCAGGGACAGGTTGGTAACATCGTCCACAATGCCGATGGTGAACTTTCTCTTGGGTGCTTCTGCTTCGGCGTTTCTGTAAACAGCAATGATGTCGCCGGGGGTGGTGTCCTTGGAGCCAAGGCCGTATCTGCCGGCATAAACCTTTACGCCCGCAAACTTGGAATCATTGATGGCAGCCAGAACATCCAGATAGAGGGGCTCGCCGATGGAGCCGGGCTCCTTGGTTCTGTCGAGAACAGACAGGGTTTTAACAGTATCGGGCAGCTCGTTGACGAGGAACTCGCCTACGAACGGACGGTACAGTCTGACCTTGAGCAGGCCGACCTTTTCGCCTGCGGCGTTGAGGTAGTCAACAACCTCCTCTGCGCAGTCGCAAACGGAACCCATCGCAACGATTACATGCTCAGCGTCCGCTGCGCCGTAGTAGTTGAAGGGCTTATAGTTGGTGCCGATTTTCTCGTTGACCTTGTTCATATACTCTACCACAACGTTAGGAACAGCGTCATAGTAGGGGTTGCAGGCTTCTCTTGCCTGGAAGAAGATATCGTCGTTCTGCGCGGTACCTCTGGTAACGGGGTGCTCCGGGTTGAGCGAACGGCGGCGGAATTCTTCAACAGCATCCCAGTCGAGCATGTCGGCGAGGTCTGCGTAATCCCACTCCTCAATCTTCTGAATCTCGTGAGAGGTGCGGAAGCCGTCGAAGAAGTGCAGGAAGGGAACTCTGCCCTTGATGGCGGAAAGGTGCGCAACAGCAGCGAGGTCCATACATTCCTGAGGATTGTTGGAGCACAGCATAGCGTAGCCTGTCTGACGGCACGCATATACGTCGGAGTGGTCGCCGAAGATGGACAGAGCGTGGCTGGTCAGCGCACGTGCGGAAACGTGGATAACGCTGGGAAGCAGCTCGCCTGCCATTTTGTACATGTTGGGAATCATCAGGAGCAAGCCCTGAGAAGCGGTGTAGGTGGTGGTCAGCGCACCTGCCGCCAAGGATCCGTGAACAGCACCGGAAGCGCCGCCCTCGGACTGCATTTCTGTCACCTGAACTTCTCTACCGAACAGGTTTTTCTGTCCTGCGGCCGAAAACTTATCGGTCAGGTCAGCCATAACGGAAGAAGGGGTGATGGGGTAGATAGCAGCAACGTCGGTAAACGCATAAGAAACGTGAGCAACGGCGCTGTTACCATCCATGGTTTTCATTTTTCTTGCCATTGGAAATCGTCCTCCTTTGAATATAAACGGCAAACAAAACATTCGCCGTCCGTGTAGTCTGATACACAATATATCACAATAGATTGTACCACTTTCGCGCCGATTTGTAAAGTAGTTTTGTACATATTATCAAGAAAAAGCACTATTTCCTTAATTATCATTGACACACCGCGCCGCCATACGGTAGAATAAATCTACCCATTCTTTCGTTCTGTCATTACGCAAACGAGGTGATGTATTCACTCAGGTAACGCTGCAGGTCGGTCAGGTCGTTTACATTCACCTTGCCGTCCTTGTTGACGTCGGCGCGGACGAATTGTTCCTCTGTCAAGGTGATTCTTTCCGCTGCCGCACGCTGCACGGCGGTCGCGTCGTTGATGCTGATTCTTCCGTCACCGTCAACGTCGCCCGGCTGTAGGAATGACGTTTCTTTGCCGACGACCTTCATGTCGCAGGTGAAGTCAATCATGTTTTTATCCAGCATGCTGTAACACCACGCGTATTTATTCTCACATCCGGAGATTTCCGCCAACAGGTTGGAAAGGCAGCAGGCGCCCGGACGGTTAACCTGCACGGTCAGTCTGTACAGGGTGACAGGCTGGCTGTAGAATTCCGGTTCGTTGCCGACGCAGACTGCGTTATGGAACAACAAGTGGCCGATTCCGTTGCTTTCGCCCTTCAGAATCTCGTGATTGGCAACAGCGCCGGGCACGGCGCCCTTCAACGACACGGGTGAGTTTTGGGCGGGATAATAGCCGTTATAATACTTCAATACCTCATTGTTTTGGTAATAAAGATCACCCGATTCGGTTTCGCAGTTGAAAACGGTGGAAGCCTGTGCATCCTCCAAAAGCGGAAGCGCTTGGGTTTTGGACTGCACCTGCACCGTCAGCTCCAAAATGTCGCCAACGTGCGCGGTGATGTGACCGCTGTCGAGGATTTCCGTGTTGATTTCTTCATTTCCGTAATAGCCTCTCAGACTGACGAAACGGGTATTGTAGTAAATTTCCGCCGTGTCGTTGACCGCTGCCGACGCCGAAAACCCGAAGGACGCAGCAAGAGAGGTTGCGGCAACCACTGCCGCTGTTAATGCTGTGATCGCTTTCTTAATGATGTTTTTCATTTTAAATTCCCCTTTATGGTGTTATTTTGGGTTGCTTGTTTAACCCTTTCACTATATAAACGGGAAATATGTGAAAAAAGTTTTTATTATTTGAAAATTTTTGAAAAATTTTTTCGTTTTTTGCAAACCTAAGCCGGAGTCGTGTGTCTTTTTTTGATGAAGGATAAAGCTCCGGAGACGTTAAAGAGGGTATCGTGATGAATCAAAAGCCGGGATTTAAAATTGACAACAGCAAGCTGGCCCGACTGGTTGCCAAAGCCCAAAAGGGCAACGACAAGGCGACCGAAGAAGTGGTGAATATGATCAGCGGCTATCTGTACTACTACAGCCTGACCTTGCTCGGCGACGACGACAAGGCGCGCGACGCGGTGCAGGATATTTTGCTGAGCATGCTGCAAAAGCTCAACACACTCGAAAACCCCAAGGCGTTTTTAGGATGGATGAAAACCATGACAGCACATTATTGTCACAACAAAGTAACCCGCGCCAAAACGCAGTACAGCCTTGATGAAATGATTGAAACCGAGGATTTAAGCGAACAGATTTGCCCGTCAAAGCCGCTGGAAACCGAGGAGACCTGCGCGCTGGTGCGCGAAGCCGTCAACGCGCTGCCCGTGCTGCTGCGCGAGAGCGTGATGATGCACTATTTCAACCAAATGAGCGTGCGCGAAATTGCGCAGACGCTTGAAATCAACGAAAACACCGTCAAAAGCCGCCTTCATTCCGCGCGGCAGTCGATGAAAAAATATCTGGAGAAATACGGCGGAGCGGCGCTGGCATCCTGCCTGATTCCGCCGATGAAGCTGATTTCCTATAGCCTGATTCACGAGGCGGAATCCAAGCAGGGGATTTTGATTCCCTTCACCACCCCTTCGGGCGCGGTGAAGGTGGCGTCGCTGAACGCGGCAGCGGCTTCCGCCGTGCCCGTCAAGGTGGCGGCGATTGCCTGCGCGGCGCTGGTCGGCATCGGCGGCGCAGGCGCCGCGGCAGGGGTGTTCGCCTCCCAAGACAGCGACAATCCCCCGCAGCCGACGCGCTATCACAACGCCTATGAAGACACCGCCACCACAGCGCCTGTATGGAGCGAGGTTGCCTTTACCACCGCACCGGCGGCGGCGCCTGTCTATGCTTCCGCACCGCAGGCACAGCCCCCGACCGGCGCGGCAGCTTCTCCGCAGCAGGGCGCAGCGCCGGGCACTCCGGCAGCTGCGGCGGCAACGGCGGCAACGGCGGCAACGGCGGCAACGGCGGCAACGGCGGCAACGGCGGCAACACAGCCTGCCGTGTCCCCTACCTCACCTGTTAACCGGACGCCTGCGGCTACGGCGCCTGCCGCGACCTCGGCGCGCACACCTGCCGCCACCACGCCTGCGGCCACGCGGACACCGTCGCCCTCCTCACCCTCCCCTGCCCCGTCGCCCGTTCCGTCCACCACCACCGCGCAAACCTCCAACAAACGCATTTTTATTGACACCTCTCAGCTGTTTAACGCCGAAGATATCATTTGCCACGTTTGGACGCTTGACGGACATGATTTTTACACCTATGGCAGCAGCGAGGAAACCTGCACGCAGTACGCCGGCAACATTTACACTTATGATTTATCCGCGCTGCCATTGGCGGATAACACCGAATACGGGCTTGTGTTCAGCTCCAAGGGCCGCATAACCGACGATTTTCATTTTACCACCGCCGATTACGGGCGCACACTGGTGATTACGCCGATGTATTCCAACAACCACTACCGATATACACTATCATGGAAATAATAGCTCTTAAACAGCAGAAGCCGGCTCAGGCGAGCCGGCTTCTGCTGTTTTTATAAAGTTGTTTATTTTGTCGGCTGATAGGTCAGCTTTGCCACGGCGGAATACAAGCCGTTGGCGCCGTTAAAGACGGGCTGTACCTGCACGCTGTAGTTCGTGCCGGGATTGATTTTCAGCAGCGGATAGTAGGTGTTGGCGGTTTGGACGGACGACCACTTGCTCTCGCCGGTCTTTTTGAAATACACCGTGTACCTTGTTGCCCCGGCGATTGACTTCCACTCGGCGCGGATGCCGTTGCTCTTGTTGGAGAGCGTGACGACAGGCTTTACCTGCGGAATGTAGGTCAGCTTTGCCACAGAGGAATACGGTCCCTTGGCGCCGCCGCTGACGGGCTGCACCTGCACACTGTAGTTGGTGCCGGCGGTGATGCCGAGCAGCGGATAGTAGGTGTTTTTGTTTTCAACGGACGACCACTTGCTGTCGCCGGTTTTCTTATAATAGACGATATAGGAGGACGCGCCCGCCGCGTTCCATTCGGCGCGGATGCCGTTAGATTTGTTGCTCAGCTTCAGCACGGGCTTCTCCATCACGGTAACGGACTTGCCGGCGGAATAGGCGCCGTAGGCGGTGCCGTTGCTTTGGGTGGCAAGCTTGGCGCGCACCTGGTAAACATAGGTCACGCCTGCGGAGACGTTTTTGTCGGTGTAGGAAGCGGCTGTCGCGTCGATGTACTGATAGGACGTACCGCCTGCCGGCTTTTTGGCGATTTGGTAGCCGTTGGCGCCGCCGACCGCGTTCCATTTCAGGACAGCGCTGCCGCCGCTGTTGGCGATGCTTGTGATGACAACGCGGTCAAGATATGTCATACTTTTGACCTTGGAATAAGCGCCCTTGACGCCCTCGGCGCCGACGGTCTGCACCTGTACACAGTATTTCACGCCGGACTTTGCGCCGGGAACAACAAACGAGGTGGCGTCGGTTGCGGCGCTTGACCATGCGGCGACGTCCGCCGGGCGGTAGTAGACTATGTAGGAAACCGCGTTGGCGACCTTGTTCCAGCTTGCCTTCAAGCCTGCGGCTGTGTTGCCGACGCTGAGCGCCGCCGCACCGGGCTTCTCTGCAACAGGCTGCGGCGCGCCGCCGTCCACATTGACGGTGACGGCAGCCGTTTTGCCGTTGCTGCTTTTCATGGTGACGGTAACGGTGCCCTTTTTCAATCCGGTGATTCTGCCGGTAGTGCTGTCCACCTTGGCGACGGAGGGATCCGACGAAGTAAAGGAGTAGGTGCTGACCGCATGGAGCGGATTGGGGGTTTTGGCAAGGCGGTAGGAGCCCTTGCGCGCGAGGTTGACGGTTTTGGCGTCGGGCGTAAAAGAGCTGAGCGCCGCGCTTGCGGTGTAATTGGCGCCGACAGTCACCTTACCTGCGCTGCGCGTGTAGGCGATTCCCTCGGGACAGCCTTGGGTGAGATTTTTGTCAATCATCGCAGCAGAGGAATTGGCGGAAATATGGATGCCCATTTCACCCGCGTTGAGCACGCGGTTGCCGATGACGGTGTTGCTCAGACGCGCGTTTTCGGTAAAGACAATGCCCTCTCTGCCGGGGTTTTGCACGTCGTTGTTGCTGACGGTTTTGACGGTGGCGCCGTAGGCGCCGATGCCGTACTTACCGGCGGTGTAGATTTCGTTGTTATTGATGTTGTCCGCCGCACAGCCCGTGTCAATCCAAATGCCGTTGACGGGCGATTTGGCGATATAGTTTTTGCGGATGTTGGACGCGGAAACACTGTTGCGGAACACGACGCCGTAGTCGTTGGCGTTGCCTTTTCCGCCGGAATGGAGAATGACGTTGCCGTCTATATTAACGTTCTTGGCGTATTCCACACGGACGCCGTTGCCCTTGACGCCGATGTAGTTGTTGCGCACGTTGACGGTGTCGCAGAAATAGTCGCCCTTGGGAAGCGAACCGCCGCTGTTGCCGTAGGCGGTGGACTTGACGACCTTGGAGCCGATGACGGAGATTGCCGCCTTTTCGTAGGAGGAATAGATATCATCCACCGAGCCGCTGCCGGTGATGGCGTTGCCGTCAATCAGAATATTGGACTTCTGCGCAGTGTAGGCGTCGCTGAAATGCGCGGCGGTTTTGCCCTCCTTGGCAAACACGCTCGGCAGGAAGGTGCCCTCGCCCTCGTTCATCATGGTATATACCGCAATGGCGCGCGGCGCGTTGGTGATGGTGTTGGCGGAAATTTCGCTGTTGGTCCAGTTGAGCGTTTGAATTGCCACGCTGCCCATGTTTCGGAAGGTGTTGCCGTGAATGACAATGTTGGTGTGCGGATTGTTGTAGACCGCCGTGTGCGAGCCGACGCCGCGCGGACAGTCGGTAAAGACGCAGTTTTCCACGCGCACGTTCTTCATGCACAAATCCTCGGAGCGACACTCTACGAGGTTGCCGCTTTTGAGCACATCGAGCTGAATGGCTTCAAAGCCGGTTTCGCCCTTTTGCAGGCTTTGGTTGGTAAAGGTGCAGCCCGAAACTGTGAAGCCGTCCACACCGGCAGCTTCTATCATATGGGAGTTTTTGCTGTTTTTGACCGCCACATTGTGCATAGTGAAGTTTTGGGCGTGCGTCATTTTCAGCATGGTGCCGAGAAGGTTGGCGCCGTCCATCACGCCGCCCTCGAGGGCGATGTTGCGGTAGTGATAGCCGGTGACGCCTTCGGTCACGGTTTCAAAGTCACCGACGCGCAGCAGGTTGATGCTGTCGCGCGCACGCGTCAGCGTGACGCCGTTGAGCACCAGCGTGGTATTGCTGTAGATATGCAGGGTGTTGTTCAGCGAATAGCTGCCGGGCGCCACCGTGACGGTGTAGGGGGCGGCGTCGGTGGCGTTGTCGCGCGCTTCATCCAGCGCGCTTTGAATGGCGCCGTAGGTGCCGAAGGTTTCTATTTCCTCCGCGGAAACGGAACGCGCGGTCTGTGCCGCCTCTGCGGCTTCCGCCGACACGCTCAGCGGCGCAATTGCCGCTGTTCCGGCAATAAGGGTCAGCGACAGCAGCGCTGCCGCAATTTTGTTTCGTAGCTTCATCATGCAACCTCCTTTGTTCGATAGTATTATTATAGCACCATTTCCGTTAAGCTGACAAGCACAATTCGTTGATTCCGCAAAATTTTCTTGTGTAAATTTGCGTGATATGCTATAATCATCTTATAAATAACAGACAGGAGAATGAAAATGTCATTTCCTCAGGATAAAATCAGAAATTTCAGCATTATCGCGCACATCGACCACGGCAAAAGCACCCTTGCCGACCGTATTCTCGAGATGACCAACTCGGTTTCCGCGCGCGACATGGAGGCGCAGCTGCTCGACGATATGGAGCTGGAGCGCGAGCGCGGCATTACGATTAAGGCGCGCGCCGTCAGCGTGGTTTACAACGCCGACGACGGCGAACAGTATTTGTTTAACCTGATTGACACGCCGGGGCACGTGGACTTTAACTACGAGGTTTCGCGTTCGCTTGCCGCGTGTGAGGGCGCGATTTTGGTGGTGGACGCGTCGCAGGGCATTGAGGCGCAGACGCTTGCCAACACCTATTTGGCAGTGGACAGCGGCTTGGAGATTGTGCCGGTCGTCAACAAAATTGACCTGCCCAGCGCCGATCCCGACCGCGTGATTACCGAAATTGAGGACGTTATCGGTATTCCTGCCGAGGACGCGCCGAAGATTTCTGCCAAGGCAGGCATTAACATTCACGCGGTGCTCGAGAAAATCGTCAGCGACATTCCGGCGCCCACCGGCGACGTCAACGCGCCGCTGCGCGCGCTGATTTTTGACAGCTACTACGACAGCTACAAGGGCGTCATCATTTATGTGCGCCTGAAGGAAGGTCAAATTCACCCCGGCGACGAGTTTAAGCTGATGGCGACGGGCAGCGTGTTCAACGTGGTGGAGTGCGGCCTGATGCACGCCACGACGATGGAAAAAACCGACGGCTTGTACGCAGGCGAGGTGGGATATATCGCAGGCTCGATTAAGACGCTTGCCGACGCGAAGGTCGGCGACACCGTTACGCTGGCAAACAACCCTGCCGCCGAGCCGCTGCCGGGCTACCGCGAGGCGCAGCCGATGGTGTTCTGCGGCATTTATCCCGTGGACGGCGCGAAGTACGGCGACCTTAAGGACGCGCTGGAAAAGCTGCAGCTGAACGACGCGGCGCTTTCGTTTGAGCCTGAAACCTCCGTGGCGCTGGGCTTTGGCTTCCGCTGCGGCTTTCTCGGGCTGCTGCACATGGAAATCATTCAGGAGCGGCTGGAGCGCGAATATCTGCTGGATTTGATTACCACCGCGCCGAGCGTTATTTATAAAATCCACCGCACCGACGGCACGGTGGAAAACATTGACAATCCCACCAACTATCCCGACCCGTCGCTGATTCAGTCGGCGGAGGAGCCGGTGACCGACGCGCACATCTACTCGCCCAAGGAATATGTGGGCAACATTATGGATTTGTGCCAGGACAGGCGCGGCACCTTTATTGACATGCAGTACATCGACGCCGACCGCGTGGATTTGCATTATGAGCTGCCGCTCGCCGAGATTATTTACGACTTTTTTGACACGCTGAAAAGCCGCACGCGCGGCTATGCGAGCTTTGACTACGAGCTGAAAGGCTATGTGCCCAGCGAGCTGGTGAAGCTGGACATCATGCTCAACGGCGACGTGGTGGACGCGCTGTCGTTTATTATTCACAAGGACAAGGCGTACCCCAGAGCGCGCAAGATGGCGGAAAAGCTGAAGGAAAAGATTCCGCGCCAGCTGTTTGAGGTGCCGATTCAGGCGTGTATCGGCGGCAAGATTATCGCGCGCGAAACCGTTAAGGCGATGCGCAAGGACGTGCTTGCCAAGTGCTACGGCGGCGACATCACCCGAAAGAAAAAGCTGCTGGAAAAGCAGAAGGAGGGCAAAAAGCGCATGCGCCAGCTGGGCACCGTGGAGGTGCCGCAGGAGGCGTTTATGGCGGTGCTTAAATTGGATACGGATTAAAGGCGGACGCTCTTGCCCGCCTTCGGAGAAACCATCGTACCAAAACCCTCGTCAACGGCGGGTTGGAGATGGTTTCTATACAACGAAAGAAAAAGGAGCTGACTCAATAACTCTGTCTGTTATGAGCCGGCTCCTTTATCATTATATATTGTTTATCAACCCAGAATGGAGTTAATCAAGCCGCCCTTGGAGATGATGTTTTGGATAAACTCCGGGAAGGGCTCCGCCTGGTAGGTTTTGCCGGTGGTTTCGTCAGTGATGACGCCGGTGTCGAAGTTGACGCTGACGGTGTCGCCGTCCTTGATTTCGCGCGCCGCCTCGTCACATTCCAAAATCGGCAAGCCGATGTTGATGGAATTGCGGTAGAAAATACGCGCGAAGGTGGAAGCGATGACGCAGGAAATGCCGCTTGCCTTGATGGCGATGGGCGCGTGCTCACGCGAGGAGCCGCAGCCGAAGTTCTTTTCGGCAACCATGATGTCGCCCTGCTGCACCTTGTTGACAAATTGCGCGTCGATGTCCTCCATGCAGTGCGCCGCGAGCTCCTTGTGGGACGCGGTGTTGAGGTAACGCGCCGGAATGATAACGTCGGTGTCGACGTTGTCGCCGAATTTATGTACTCTGCCTTTTGCGTTCATAACCATTTCCTCCTTACAGTTTTTCCGGGTCGGTGATATAGCCCTTGACAGCGCTTGCCGCAGCTACCGCCGGGCTGGCGAGATAGACCTCGCTATCCACATGGCCCATTCTGCCGACAAAGTTGCGGTTGGTGGTGGAAATTGCCTTTTCGCCTGCCGCAAGAATACCCATGTGACCGCCTAAGCACGGACCGCAGGTGGGGGTGGAAACCACCGCGCCTGCCTCGATGAAGATATCAAACAATCCCTCGTGCATCGCCTGCAGCCAAATGCTCTGGGTGCCGGGGATGATGATGCAGCGCACGCCCTTGGCGACCTTTCTGCCCTTGAAGATATCCGCCGCCGCGCGCAAATCGGAAATTCTGCCGTTGGTGCAGCTGCCGATGACGCACTGGTCGATTTTGACCTCGGTCTCCCCTATTTCGTCCACGGTGCGGGTGTTTTCGGGAAGGTGCGGGAACGCCACGGTCGGGCGCAGAGTGCTGAGATCGACGGTGTATTCCGCGTCATACACGGCGTCCTCATCGGCGGTGTATTCCACGGGTGTGCCCTGATATCTGCCGTCGCAGTAGGCGCGCGTGATGTCGTCTACGGGGAAAATGCCGTTCTTGGCGCCTGCTTCAATTGCCATGTTGGCAATGCAAAGTCTGTCGTCGATGTTGAGGTACTGCAGTCCCTCGCCGGCAAATTCCATGGATTTGTACAGCGCGCCGTCCACGCCGATTTCACCGATGATGTGCAGGATAACATCCTTGCCGCTGATATAGCCCTGCGGCTTGCCGACGATGTTGAACTTAATCGCGGAGGGCACCTTGAACCACGCCTTGCCGCTGATCATGCCTGCCGCCATGTCGGTGGAGCCGACGCCGGTGGAAAACGCGCCCAGCGCACCATAGGTGCAGGTGTGGGAATCGGCGCCGATGCACAGACAGCCGGGACCGACCAAGCCTTTTTCGGGCAGCAGCGCATGCTCGATGCCCATCATGCCGACGTCCATGTAATTTTTGATGTCATACTTGTCGGCAAAGCTTCTGGTCTGCTTGACCAGCGTTGCCGCCTTGATGTCCTTGTTGGGGGTAAAATGATCCATGATCATCGCAATTTTGGTGTTGTCAAACACAGCGGTGGCGCCGTTTTCCTCAAACACGTTAATCGCCACGGGAGAGGTTACGTCGTTGCCGAGCACCATGTCCAGCTTGGCGTTGATCAGCTGTCCTGCCTTTACCTCGTCCAAGCCCGCGTGCGCCGCGAGAATCTTTTGGGACATTGTCATACCCATTATCATCACTCCTGTTTTAAAATGTTTCTTCTATATTTTACTCGTAATTGAGCACAAATGCAAGTACCCGTTTGCTTTCGTAGGAAACAAGCTTGCTGTCGGCGGCAATCCGGCGGTTTTGCCCCGTGAAGCGGTTGGCGCCCTGTATCCATATGCCGGCGTATTTTTCGGTGATTTTGGCGGTCATGTCGGAAAAATCCGCATCCGCGTCAATCAGGTAGGCGCAAAAGCTGCTTTTTTGGCGCGACGCCTGAATCAGCGCCGCCAGAATATCGTCGTCCTTTTCGGGATTGGTAATCGTGACAAAGTTGAGCTTGCAGTAGTTGAGCCTGTCGCTGTTACATTCGGGGACAAAAATATTGAAATAGCCGCCGCGGTTGTCGCCGCGGTTTTCATAGCTGCCGCTGACCGTGTGATCCTTGGCGATTTCGTCGCCGGTGAGGTTGAGATAAAAATAATGCTCCGCGCGGCTTGTCGCCTTGGTGGAATCGTTCCACGTGACGTCCGTGTGGTACCAGTCGCCGTCGAGCAAAATGCAGTTCCACATGTGACCGTTGTCGGCGTCGCTGTTGAATTCCGAGGTGCCTTCCACGATGGTGCACTCGATGCCGAGTCTGCGGCACAGCAGCTGAAACGCATGGGAATAGCCGTCGCAGACCGCCTTGCCCTCTGCCAGCGCACCGTAGGCGGTGTGCTTGTTGCCGCCGTCGATGTCATAGGTGCAGGCGTCGGTGATGTAGTCGTTGAGGTAGAGCTCCATTTCGTAGTCACTCACGTTGTCGGGCGCGCCCTCTATTGCCGGCTTGATGCGCTCCTCCAGCTTTTGCTTTTTGGCGGCGAGCGCCTCTCCCTCATCGGTGAACGGCATTTGCACGCAAAGGCTGTCGTCGTACTCGATGAATTTATAGCCGGACTCCAAATTCAGCCAAAACACCTCGGGATGGTCGGCGGTAAACGCGTTGAGCGCGATTTGAAAATCGTCCTTGTCCGCGCTGTACAGCCGGATGGTTTCACTCGAATCCTTGAAAACGCTCTCTTTGATTGCCGCATACGCCTCCGCCTGTCCGTCGCCGCTGAGCTTTTCGCGGCACAGCTCGGTGGTGAGCGCCTGTCTGTCCTTGAGCGCCTTTTTTTGCATATTGATTTCCGTTTGCTTCAGCGCGGGCTCGCTGCGAAAAAAGTATTTTCCTTTATACGCGACAAACGCGAACACACCTGTTGCCGCCGCGGCGATGACCAGCACAACGGCAATCAGCGTTTTGATGCTGAATTTCACACAATCACCCAACCCTGCAAATTGCTTGCTTTTTCATTGTACTGTATTTTTTTCTCTACGTCAATTGCATTTTGCGATTTTTTGCCGGATTTGCCCACAGCTTGTCGGATGTTTTGGCTTTTCTGTATCAATAAACATTTGACGTTTCAAAAATCCGTGATACAATAGTATTGTATCACAACAGGGAGATGAAACAATGAAGCGCAGGTCTGCTTTTTATATTGCGCAGGCTGCGGTGATTGCCGCGCTGTATGCGGTGATGACGATGATGCAAAACGTGCTGCTGCCGGGCTCTGCTTCGATGGCGGTGCAGTTCAGGCTGTCGGAGGTGCTCACCGTTTTGGCGCTGTACACGCCTGCCGCCATTCCCGGGCTGACTGTCGGCTGTGCGGTCGCCAACATCAGCTCGCTTTCAGCGCTCGGTCCGTATGATTTGATTTTCGGCAGTCTTGCGAGCTTTTGCGCCGCGGTGATGATGTATGCCCTGCGGCATGTGCGGCTGTGGAAGCTGCCGGTTTTGGCGGCGCTGATGCCGGCGCTTGCCAACGGTATTTTTGTCGGCTTTGAAATCGACTTCTTTTTCGTGAACCAGGGATATTTTCATTTTCCGGATTTCCTGATGCAAGGCGGTCTGGTGGTGCTCGGCGAGCTTGCCGTGCTGTTTGTGTTGGGTTTGCCGCTGTGCAGGCTGATAGAGCGCTCCGGCTTTGACAAGAAGCTCCGCCTGTCGCAAGCGCGGCGCTGAGCATATTATATATAGTATACCGTTTTTTGAGGTGTTGTTTATGAACAGAGAAAAAGTGATTGTGCGCACAGGCGTTATCGGAATTCTTGCCAATGCCTTTTTGGCAGGCTTTAAGGCGGTCATCGGCTTTGTTTCCGGCTCGATTGCCATTACGCTGGACGCGGTCAACAACCTCAGTGACGCGCTGTCGTCGGTGATTACCATTATCAGCACCAAACTGGCAAACCGCCGTCCCGACAAAAAGCACCCCTACGGTCACGGCAGAATTGAGTATCTCAGCGCCATGATTATCGCGGTGATTGTGCTGTACGCCGGTATTACGTCGCTGGTGGAATCCATTAAGAAGATTATCACCCCCGAAACGCCCGACTACACACCGGTGGCGCTGATTATCATCGGCGTGGCGGTGGTTGTCAAGATTGTGCTGGGACTCTATGTCCGCGCCACAGGCGAAAAGGTCAACTCCGACTCGCTGGTCGCCTCCGGCAAGGACGCGCTGCTCGACTCGGTGATTTCCGCTTCAACCCTGCTGGCTGCCGCAATCTTCCTGATTTGGGGCGTCAGCCTGGAAGCATGGCTCGGCGCGATGATCTCGCTGGTGATTATCAAGGCAGGCATTGATATGCTGCGCGAGGGCGTGTCCTCGATTCTCGGCGAGCGCGTGGAAAGCGAGGTTTCGCGGCAAATCCGCGAGACCGTGCGCAGCTTTCCCGAGGTGCTGGGCGTGTATGACCTGATTTTGCACAACTACGGCCCCGAATATATGCTGGGTTCGGTGCACATTGAGGTGGACGAATCGCTCAACGCAAGGCAGCTTGACAAGCTCGAACGCAACATTGCCGAAAAGGTGTACGCCGAAACCGGCGTTGCCATGACGGGTATCGGCGTGTATGCGCGCGTGACCGACAGCGCCTTTTCCGAGCAGGTGTTTGCCGATTTGCGCGATATCATCAAGGACAATCCGGCAGTGTTGCAGCTGCACGGCTTCACGGTTGACGAGGAGGAAAAGCAAATTCGCTTTGATTTGGTGATGGATTACAATGAAAAAAACAGAGAGGCGATTTTTCAAAATATTGTGGTTAAAATCTCGGAAAAATATCCGACATACAAGATATACCCCGTGCTGGACGCCGACATTACCGATTTTTGATTTTGTGCCGGCTTTTTAATTCCCCCTATGCAAAAAAATGCTTGACTAATGGGGAAAATTACGATATAATGCTATATTGCAAGGTTATAATTTGAAGGGAGGGTTTTCAGTTATGTTGAGAACTTATCAGCCTAAAAAGCTGCACAGAAAGAAAGAACACGGCTTCAGAAAAAGAATGTCTACATCTAACGGTAGAAAAGTTTTGGCGAGAAGAAGAGCAAAAGGCAGAAAGAGACTGTCCTATTAATACCAAACACCGTTTAATGCAAACAGCTTTTTTAAACGGTGTTGGTATCAAAAGGCCACAGTAAAACGTGGTCTTTTTTATTCTATAGGCAACTTCTCCGTCCCGCCGCTGACGAAAAGCTCCTTAAGAAACGCTTTTCAAGGGCGGGCAAGAGCGTCCGCGACGCTTTTTATTGTTATGCGGTCCAACGACCGCGCCAAACCCTGAGGGTACAACCATGAGTCGGTACATCACAGTTAAGGAGAACAGAGATTTTGCGCGTGCCTATCGCCGCGGCAAGTCCTGCGTCAGTCCTGTTTTGGTAACCTATGCCTTGAAGGTAAAGGGCAATTGTCTGCGATATGGCATTACCACGGGCAAAAAAGTCGGCAACGCCGTCAAACGCTCGCGGGCAAGACGTGTTATCAGGGCGTCCTACTTCCAATTATTCGACCGGCTAAAGCCCGGATATGTCCTGATTTTTGTGGCGAGAGGAAAAACGCCTTACGTTAAGTCGCAGGTGGTTTACAACGCGATGAGACAACATCTTAAAACCTTGGGAGTTCTGTCTCAGCGCGGCGAGGAACACAAAGATGAAAAGAGTACTTCTGGCGTTGATTAAATTCTACAGATCTGCTATCTCCCCTCACACGGCGCCGCACTGCAAATACACGCCCACCTGCTCGCAATACGGGCTGGAGGCTATCGAGCGGTTCGGAGCGCTGAAGGGTTCGGCTCTTACCGTGTGGCGCATTTTGCGCTGTAATCCGTTTTCCCGGGGCGGCTATGACCCTGTTCCCGAAAAAAAGCGGAAGAAAAAATTAAAGAGGTAAACATACAATGCAAATTTTCGGTTATATCGGATGGCTGCTCGGCTTTATCCTGTGGGGCGCTTTCTACATTTTCAAAAATTTCGGTATTGCCATCATCGTTTTTACCATCATCGTAAAAGCGGCGCTGTTCCCCTTTACCCTCAAGCAGCAAAAGTCCATGGCAGGCAGTGCCCGAATGGCAAAGAAGCAGCAGGAGCTTCGTGAAAAGTACGGCAACAACCGTCAAAAGCTCCAGGAGGAAATGAACAAGCTCTATGAAAAAGAGGGCGTGAAACCCATGGGCGGTTGCCTGACAACCCTGATTCCCATGATTATCCTGCTGGGCATTTTCTACGCGGTGGCATATCCGCTGACCAACACGCTTCACCTCAACGGTGACAACGTGCAAAAGGCACTTGAGTTTGCCAACACCATTCCCGGCTACACCCACGTTACCGGCAACGCAACCTATCAGGAGGTTTCGCTGCTCAAGATTTTTCCGCAGATTCAAAACACCGAATTTATTCAGAGCATTTTCTCCGGCAGCGAAATTCAGAGCATCAGCGAATTTGCCAACGGCTTTACGCTGTTCGGCGTCGTTGATTTGCTGACCATTCCCAGCAACGTCGGCGTTTTCGGAGGTTTCCTGAACTGGTCATGGTATTTGCTGTTCCCCGTTTTCTGCTTTGTTTCCAACGTCGGCTCCTCGCTGATTATGCAGAGAATCAACAGCAAAAACCAGGCAATGCAGCAGCAGGGCTGCATGAAGGCAATGATTTATCTTCTGCCGCTGTTCTCGGCGTACATCGCCTACAACGTGCCGGCGGCTATGTCCTTCTACTGGATTATGTCCGCGCTGCTCAGCTTGGTGCAGTCCATCATCACCGGCAAGATGTTCAGCCCGGCGCACATCACCGCCAACAGCGAAGCAAGACACGCTGCGCTGATGTTTGAAAACGAGGCAAAGGTGCCTTATGTTTACACCCCCAGAAAGCCGGCTGTAGAAAACACCAACAACAAAAATAACGGCTCTGCGAAAAAGAAAAAGAAAAAATAAGTGCCGCTGCACTTCCTCCGCCTTGAAAGCGGCGGAGCACAAACACAGACATTTGCTATTAAAGTGAAAAACAGGAGAATATAATGATTAGAGAAGCCATTTGCGAGGGCGTTGACGTAGAGGAAGCCCTTGAAAAAGCAAAAGCGGAGCTCGGTTTGACCGAAACCGACGAATATGACTTTGAGGTGGTTCAGCGCGAGGAAAAGAAAAAGTTCGGTCTTTTCGGCGGCAGACCTGCCAAGGTCAGAGTTTTCATTAAGGAAACCACCGAGGATAAAACCGAGAAATTCCTCAGAGACGTCCTCAACGAGATGGGCCTTGACGATATCGCCATCGAAACCGTTCCCGGAGAAGGTACGCTTGATTTTAACCTTTCCGGCGAGGAGGAGGGCTTTGTCATCGGCAGACGCGGCGAAACGCTCGACGCGCTGCAGTATTTGACCAGCCTGGTTGCCAACCACAACGACGAGGGCTATGTCAAGGTCACCGTCAACGTCGGCAACTACCGCGACAAGCGCGAAAAAACACTTGAGATTCTCGGCAGAAAGCTCGCCTTCAAGGCGATTAAAACCGGCAAGAAAACCAACCTTGAGCCGATGAATCCCTATGAAAGACGCATCATCCACACCGCTGTGCAAAAGGTGAACGGCGCGATTTCGTGGAGCGAGGGCGAGGGCGCCGCACGTCACGTTGTTATCGGTCCCGATCCCAAGGTGAAGAACAACCACCGTCGCGGCGGCTATAACAACCGCAGAGGCGGCGGCAGAAAGAACTACAACCGCAACAACACAAATCCTGCTCCCAATCCTGACAGAGTACCCCTCAACGAGGGCGGCGCAACAGGTCTTTACGGCAGAATAGATAAGTAACCTTCGGAGCTGCCTTTTCGGGCAGCTCCTTTGTATATGTTTTGGAGAAGATTATGACCGACAACACAACCATTGCCGCCATCAGCACCGCACAGGGAGAGGGCGGTATCGGTGTTATCCGCATTTCGGGAGAACACGCCGCGGCTGTCGCCGACAGGGTTTTTCAAGCTGTTTCTCACAAAAGGCTGCGCGACATGAAGGGCTATACCGCCGCGTTCGGCAAAATTGTGAGCGACGGGGAGGAACTGGACGAGGCGGTGGCGCTGGTTTTCCGCGCGCCGCACAGTTACACCGGCGAGGACGTGGTGGAGCTTTCCTGTCACGGCGGCGTGTATATCACCCAACAGGTGCTCCGCGCGGTATTGAACGCCGGCGCGGCGCCTGCACAGGCAGGCGAGTTTACCAAGCGCGCTTTTCTCAACGGCAAACTCGACCTCACCGAGGCGGAAGCGGTGATTGACATTATCACCGCCAAAAGCCGCAGTGCCGCGCGCGCCGCGCTGAGCGTCAAGGAAGGCGCGCTGCGCCGCCGCATTACCGCGGTCAAGGACAGTCTGCTGTCGCTCGCCGCGCATCTTGCCGCGTGGGCGGACTATCCCGAGGAGGATATTGCCGAGGTGACCGACGACATGATTTTGTCCACCTGCCGAAAGGCACAGGCAGATCTCGCAAAGCTGCTCGCCACCTATGACAGCGGTCAGGCAGTCAAGCAGGGTATTGACACCGTGATTGCCGGACGGCCAAACGTCGGCAAAAGCACGCTGATGAATCTGCTGTCGGGCTACGAAAAGAGCATTGTCACCGAAATTCCCGGCACTACGCGCGACGTGGTGGAGGACACCGTTGTCGCAGGCGATGTGATTTTGCGGCTCAGCGACACCGCCGGGCTGCGCGAAACAGGCGACATCGTTGAAAAAATCGGCGTTGACCGCGCCAAGCAGCGGCTGGAACAGTGCGGCTTGCTGCTGGCAGTCTTTGACAACAGCCGTGCGCTGGAGGACTTTGACTTTCACTTGCTGGAAGCGGCAAAGAACGTGCCGACCATTGCGATTATCAACAAGACCGATTTGCCAAACCAATTAGATATAAGCAAGATATCAGACAGTATTAACAAAATAGTATTTATATCCGCCGCAACGGGGGAGGGGAAGGATGAGCTGATTCAGGCGATTGCCGCATTGGCAGGCACCAACGACCTCAACCCGAGCGAGGGAATTTTAGCAAATGAGCGCCAGCGCGCGAATGTCGCCGCCGCGCTGCAGGCTGTCAACGAAGCGATTGACGCGATGACGGTTGGGCTGACCTTTGACGCCGTGACGGTCACGCTGGAGGACGCTATCACCGCCCTGCTGGAAATGACAGGGGAGAGGGCGAGCGACGAAATTATCGACCGCGTGTTCCACAACTTCTGCGTCGGAAAATAATTATTCTATTCTACTCTCAACTCTAATAAAAAGGGTGTATCAATATGACCTATTTTGCGGGAACGTATGACGTCGCCGTTATCGGCGCCGGACACGCCGGCATTGAGGCGGCGCTTGCCGCCGCGCGGCTGGGCTGTCACACCGCTGTTTTTACAATCAACATGGATGCCGTGGGCAACTGTCCGTGCAACCCCTCCATCGGCGGCACCGCCAAAGGCCACCTTGTCCGCGAGCTGGACGCCTTGGGCGGCGAGATGGGCAAAACCGCCGACGCGTGCTTTTTGCAGTCGCGTATGCTCAACAGGGGAAAGGGTCCTGCTGTTCATTCGCTGCGCGCGCAGATTGACCGCCGTCGCTATTCCGAAACCATGAAGCATAAGTTGGAATTGCAGGAAAACTTGGAGCTGCGCCAAGCGGAAATAACATCCATTGAAAAGGCCGAGGGCGGCTATTTGCTGACCACGCAAATGCTGGCACAGTATTTGTGCAAAACCGTTGTCGTTGCAACGGGCACGTATTTGGGCGGCAGGATTTACGTCGGCGAGGTCAGCTATGAAAGCGGCCCCGACGGCATGTTCCCGGCAACCAAGCTGGCGCTGTCGTTAAAGGAGCTCGGCTTGCCGCTGCGCCGCTTTAAAACCGGCACGCCGGCGCGTATTCTCCGCCGCTCGATTGATTTCTCCGATTTGGAGGTACAAAAGGGCGATGTGCCGCCGCAGCCTTTTTCTTATGAAACCGAATCGCTCGGCGACAACAAAGTAGACTGCCACATCAGCTGGACAAACGACCGCACCAAAGCGGTCATTCTGAAAAATATTCACCGTTCGCCGCTGTACGCCGGCAGGATTGAGGGCGTCGGTCCGCGCTACTGTCCGAGCTTTGAGGACAAGGTGATGCGCTTTGCCGACAAGCCGCGCCATCAGCTTTTTATTGAGCCGTGCGGCGAGAACACCGAGGAAATGTATATGCAGGGCATGAGCAGCTCGCTTCCCGAGGAGGTGCAGCTGGAGTTTTACCGCACCATCAAGGGCTTGGAGCACTGCGTGATGATGCGCCCTGCTTACGCGATTGAATACGACTGCGTCGATCCCACCGCTATGCTTGCAACGCTGGAGTTCAAGGACTTTCCGTCCCTTTACGGCGCCGGACAGTTCAACGGCAGCTCCGGCTATGAGGAAGCCGCCGCACAGGGCTTTGTTGCCGGCGTCAACGCCGCGCTGAAGGTGCAGGGGAAGGAGCCGATGATTTTAACCCGTGCAAATTCCTACATCGGCACGCTGGTAGACGACCTTGTCACCAAGGGTGCCAACGAGCCGTACCGCATGATGACCTCGCGCAGCGAATATCGTCTGGTTCTCCGTCAGGACAACGCCGACGAGCGTTTAACACCGATTGGTCACGACCTCGGACTCATCAGCGAGGAACGCTATCAAAAATTTTTGCAAAAGCAGGAGCGGAAAAAGCAGGAAATCAGGCGCCTGAAAACAACCACCATCTCTCCGAGCGAGGCGCTGAACAAGCTGCTTGTTTCACGTGAAACATCTGAAATAACCACCGGCGTGCGGCTGATTGATTTGCTCAAGCGTCCGCAGCTTGACTATGACTGCCTGGCGCCGTTTGACACCGCGCGCCCCGATTACGAACCGAATCTGTTTGAACAGGTTGAAATTGAAATCAAGTATGAGGGCTACATTCAAAAACAGCTAAAGCAGGTGGAGCAGATGAAAAAGCTGGAAAACAAACAGCTCCCCGCTGACTTTGATTACACACAGCTTCAGGGCTTGCGCCTAGAAGCACAGGAAAAGCTCAACAAAATCAAGCCGCTTAACATCGGTCAGGCTTCGCGCATTTCCGGCGTATCGCCTGCCGACATCAGCGTTCTGCTGATTTGGCTTGCAACCAACAGAGGACAAAACCATGCAAATGCGTGATTATCTACAGCAATCCCTTCCCGAGGGCTTTTTGCTCACCGACGCACAGCTTGGGCAGTTTGATTTATATTTTAAGCTCTTAAAGGAATGGAATGAAAAAATCAACCTTACCGCCATCACCGACGCACAGGGCGTGGCGGTCAAGCACTTTGCGGACAGCCTGTCGCTGCTGCCATATGTAGCTCTGCAGCAGGGCTGCCGCGTGGCGGACGTCGGCACCGGCGCAGGATTTCCCGGTGTTGTGCTCAAGATTGTCCGCCCGGATATACAGCTTACGCTGCTCGACAGTTTAAAAAAACGTTTTCTGTTCTTGGCAGACTTGCTGCAGCAGCTCCGACTGGAGGCGGACTTTGCCATCGGCAGGGCAGAGGAGTACGGACAAAACCTTGCCTACCGCGAGAGTTATGATATCGTTGTATCGCGTGCGGTGGCAAATCTGAATACCCTCAGCGAATATTGTCTGCCGCTTGTCAGGCTCGGAGGCGCCTTTATTGCTTTTAAGGGCAGCGGCACACAGGAGGAAGTGAACAGCGCCAAACGCGCTGTTCAAACGCTCGGCGGAAAAATCAAGGCTGTGCACAGCTTTGACTTGCCCTTTGACGGAGGTGCGCGGAGCTTGGTAGAAATCAAAAAGATACAGCCAACGCCCGACAAATATCCGCGCAACAACGGAAAGATAAAATCCAAGCCCTTATAATTCGACCGTTTCATACGCATAAATCCAAAACAACCGAATAAACTCGCACACGCTGCGACAAAAACCGCACACCTTTCGTGATATGATAATAGCACAGGGACAAGCCCTGATGTTCATGCAAGGTGATGCGGTTGAATTTTTTAGGTAAAAACGAAAACAAAATTTTGGAGTTACCCATCATAAAAATCCGACCGAACAAAGCCCAGCCGCGCCGTCAGTTCGACGACCTCGAGCTGCAATCGCTGTCACGCTCCATCGCGGAGAACGGAATTCTGCAGCCGATTACCGTGCGAAAGATTTCCGCCACCGAATTTGAGCTGGTGACAGGGGAGAGGCGCCTGCGCGCTTCCGCCTTGGCTGGACTGAAAAAGGTGCCCTGTATTGTTGTCAAGTGCTCTGATAAAGAGTCTGCCATATATGCTCTCCTTGAAAATCTGCAGCGGGCCGACCTCGGTATCTTTGAGGAAGCCCGCGGGATTTCAAGACTCATCCGCCGCTATGGGCTCACCCAGGAACAGGCGGCAGAGCAGCTCGGCAGAACACAATCCACCATAGCCAACAAGCTGCGGCTGCTACGCCTCAGCGCAGAAGAACAGGAGTGGATTGAAAGCGCAGGACTCAGTGAGCGACACGCGCGTGCCCTTCTTAAATTGGAAAGCGAAACAAAGCGCAGAGAAGTGCTGTCACGCGTGATTGCCGAAAATCTGAATGTTGCGCAGACCGAAGCGCTTGTCAACCTCATTCTTCATTCCGCTCCGCCAAAACAGACGCGGGGCAAAAGTAAAGCGGTGATAAAAGACTTCAGAATTTTTGTGAACACTATTAACAGAGCTGTCGAGACAATGCAGCTTGCCGGAATCAACGCCAAAACACACCAAACAGACAACGATAATTTTATCGAATACACAATCAGGATTCCCAAAGCGCAAATTGTCAAGACAGACAAATCGGCTTAGCCGATTCCTCTTACTTTCCACAGGATGCTTTGCATCCATTCCACTCATACCCATTTCCTTATCTAACCCCTTGCGAAAGGCGTGCAGTTTTTCTGCACGCCTTTTGCATTTATTTTACTGCCGCCTTTGGAAACAGTCATCTAACAGAAAACTTTCATCAACGGCGGGGCAGACCTTCGCTTTGGCAATACTTTGCTCACCTTTTGAAAACTTTTATTGCCGCCTTTGGAAACAGTCATCTAACAGAAAACTTTCATTAACGGCGGGGCAGACCTTCGCTTTGGCAATACTTTGCTCTCCTTTTGAAAAGTTCTTCTGTCTTTTAATGCCGTCTTTGGAAACAATCGTCTAAAAGTAAATTTTTTAAATATATTTTATACCAATCTTCATTAAAAAGAAGACTTTCTGCTTTTTAATAGCGCCGTAGGCGCATCAAGATTGTATAAGACGGCAATTGCGCTTTTGCGCAATTGGAAAACACACCAAGCATTTTTTTGATAATAGTATAGCTTTATCTTTTTGCTTTATCTTTTATTTGTTTCACGTGAAACATTTCAATTTTTCTGTAAAAATTCTTATATAGTCTTTAAAAAGAGACCAAACTGTGCTATAATAGGTTGAAAATGATTGACAAGGTGATTTTTTGGCTAAAATTATAGCGATTTCAAATCAAAAGGGCGGCGTTGGAAAAACCACCACCGCCGTTAATCTTGCCGCCTGCTTGGGTGCGCTGGAAAAAAAGGTACTGCTGGTTGATGCAGATCCCCAAGGCAACGCCACCAGCGGCGTAGCAATTGACAAAAGCAAGGTGCGTCTTTCCACCTATAATATCTTAGTGGACGGCACCAAAGCCGAGGAATGTGTGCTGACTACGCCCTATCAAAATCTGCACGTGCTGCCCTCCAACATCAATTTGGCGGCGGCGGAGCTGGAAATTGCGGACAAGCCGCACCGTGAGGCGCTCTTAAAAAACTCTATTCTGCCGATAAAGCAATACTATGATTACATCATCATCGACTGTCCGCCATCGCTCGGCCTGATTACGGCAAACGCGCTGACACTCGCCGACAGCTTTATTGTGCCGATTCAGTGCGAATATTACGCGCTTGAGGGCTTGTCACAGCTGATGAGCACCGTGCGGCGCATCAAGCGGCAGTACAACTACTCGATTGAACTGGAGGGCGTGCTGCTGACAATGTATGACGGCAGACTCAACCTCACCCAACAGGTGGTGGAGGAAGTCAAGAAATTCTTTCCCGGCAAGGTGTTCGGCACCGTGGTTAACCGCGGTGTGCGCCTGTCGGAAGCGCCGAGCTTTGGTATGCCCGTCATCTACTACGACAAAAACTGCAAGGGAAGCGTCGCCTACACCGAGCTTGCCAAGGAAATTATTGCAAAGGAGCGTCGCTGATGGCAAAAAAACTGGGAGGCTTGGGCAAAGGTCTCAACGCAATCTTTATTGAAAACGACAACGAAGAAAACGGCGGCGCCGTCAAGCTGAAAATCGCGGAAATCGAGCCGAACCGCTCGCAGCCGCGAAAGGAATTTGACGAAGCGGCATTGAGCGAGCTTGCCGACAGCATTTCCAAGCATGGCTTGCTGCAGCCGATTCTTGTGCGTCCGCTGCCGCTCGGCGGCTATGAAATTGTCGCAGGCGAGCGCCGCTACCGCGCGTCGCGCATGGCAGGCTTGACAGAGGTGCCCGTTATCATCCGCGAGCTGGGTGAGGCGGAAACGATGGAGCTGGCGCTGATTGAAAACTTACAGCGTGAAGATTTGTCTCCGCTGGAGGAAGCGCTCGGCTATGAGGTGCTGATGAACGACCACGGCTTTACGCAGGAGGAGGTAGCGCGCTCGGTCGGAAAATCCCGTCCGGCGGTCGCCAATGCACTGCGTCTGTTGAAGCTGCCCGAGAGCATCATGGCATATGTGAAGGAGGATAAAATCTCCGCAGGTCATGCGCGCGCACTGCTCACCCTGCCGGATGAGAAAATCATGCAGGAGGTTTGCGAACAAATCATCAAAAATGATTTGTCCGTGCGCCAAACGGAAAAGTTCTGCAAAAAGATGAGAGGTGAACAAAAGCCGCGCAAGGAAGCGGAGCCGGAGAAAAAACCGAACTTCTATAAGGAAGTAGAGCTCACACTCTCCGAAGCGCTCGGCAGAAAAATTAACGTCACCAAAGCAAAGGGCAAGCAGGGCGGCGTTTTACAGATTGAATTTTACTCGGATGAGGAACTCACCGAGCTATCTAATAAATTAAGCTAAAGGAGTAAACAGGCAATGATTGATATTAAATTTTTACGCGAAAATCCCGACGCGGTCAAGGAAAACATCAAAAAGAAATTTCAGGACAGCAAGCTCGGCTTGGTGGACGAGGTTATTGCGCTGGACGCGCAGAGCCGCAGCGCAAAGCAGCAGGCGGACACCCTGCGTTCCAACCGCAACAAGCTGTCAAAAGAAATCGGTAATCTGATGCGTCAGGGCAAAAAGGAAGAAGCCGCCGCGTTGAAGGAAGAGGTTAACCGCCAGGCGGAGGAGTTGAAAAATCTCGAGGAGCAGGAGGCAGAGCTGAGCGCCAAGGTGACCGAGATTATGATGAAAATTCCGCAGATGATTGGCGAGGAAGTGCCGATTGGCAAGGACGACAGCGAGAACGTCGAAATTGAACGCTTCGGCGAACCGGTTGTGCCCGATTTTGAAATTCCCTATCACACCGAAATTATGGAGCGCTTCAACGGCATTGACCTCGACGCCGCCAGAAAGGTTGCCGGCAACGGCTTCTACTATCTCATGGGCGATATTGCGCGCCTGCACAGCGCGGTGATTGCCTACGCACGCGACTTCATGATTGACCGCGGCTTTACCTACTGTGTGCCGCCGTTTATGATTCGCAGCAACGTTGTCACCGGCGTCATGAGCTTTGCGGAAATGGATTCCATGATGTATAAGATTGAGGGCGAGGACCTCTATCTCATCGGCACCAGCGAACACTCCATGATTGGCAAATTCATCGACACCATCAACAAGGAAGAAAACCTGCCCTACACCCTCACCAGCTATTCACCCTGCTTCCGCAAGGAAAAGGGTGCGCACGGCATTGAGGAGCGCGGCGTTTACCGTATCCATCAGTTTGAAAAGCAGGAAATGATTGTCGTCTGCAAGCCCGAGGATAGCAAAATGTGGTTCGATAAGCTGTGGCAGAACACCGTTGATTTGTTCCGCAGCATGGACATCCCGGTGCGCACCTTGGAGTGCTGCTCCGGCGACTTGGCAGATTTGAAGGTGCGTTCCCTTGATGTGGAGGCATGGTCGCCCCGTCAGAAGAAATATTTTGAGGTCGGCTCCTGCTCCAACCTCGGCGACGCGCAGGCGCGCCGTCTGAAAATCCGCGTCACCGGCGAAAACGGTAAATATTTTGCCCACACCCTCAACAACACCGTCGTGGCGCCGCCGAGAATGTTGATTGCTTTCCTCGAAAACAATCTCAATGCCGACGGCAGCATCAACATTCCTGTTGCGCTCAGACCTTACATGGGCGGCAAGGAAATCATCAAATAAGAATGGATTTTGCAGAGCTTTGTCAGATGGCAAAGCTCTTTGTATCCATACAACATAAATCTATTTTTGTTGAACATTTTCACAAAATACCATTGCATTATCATCAAAAATAGTGTACAATAAACATAGCAATTTGATTGGGGGCTTTGCCATGGCTGAAATGTATAAGATTAGAACAAAAAATAAGAATGTATTTTTGCGCGTTGCAAAGGGACATTTTGCCACCATGCATATTCACACCAACTACTATATCGACGTAACCACGCAGAAAACCCGTCTTTCCGAAGCGCGTGCCGTTGCCGAGCAGCTTGTGCACGACTACCGCTCCAATACGATAATTGACACCATTCTCTGTCTGGACGGCACCGAGGTCATCGGGACCTGCATGGCAAGCGAGCTGACGCGCGACAATTACATGAACATGAACGCACACCAGACTATCTACGTTGTTTCTCCCGAATTTATCGGCGGCGGACAGATGATGTTCCGCGACAATTTAACGCCCATGCTGGCGGGAAAGCATGTGCTGATTCTGGCGGCTTCCGTCACCACCGGCAAGAGTGCGCTGGCGGCGATTGACGCTATCAAATATTACGGCGGCACCGTTGTCGGCGTTTCGGCTATTTTTGCCACTGTTGAGGAATGTGACGGACATCCCGTGCACTCCATCTTTGATCCCAAGGATTTGGGCGACTACGAAAGCTATCGTCCGCACCATTGTCCCAAGTGCCGCAATGGCGAAAAAATTGAAGCGCTGGTCAACAGCTACGGTATTTCCATGCTGTAAGAATTCTTACTTAAAAGAAAAATAATTGAATAAATAGAGAAAAAGGGCTTGACAAAACACACGCAATACGGTATAATCATATATGCTGATTTTGACAGCATAAATGGCGGAATAGCTCAGCTGGCTAGAGCATTCGGTTCATACCCGAAGTGTCGTAGGTTCAAGTCCTATTTCCGCTACCATACGGCCCGGTGGTCAAGCGGTTAAGACACCGCCCTTT
>CADCAD010000005.1 GCA_902799325.1 uncultured Ruminococcus sp.
CGTTCCGCTACGCTCCACTCCAAAGGCGGGCAAAAACATTCTACCATATCGTTGCTTTTATTTTTACCTAAAATGGGTCACATCTATTTACAACGCAGAAGATAATTTGAAATAATTTTTCGATATTGCTTGACAAGAAACAAAAAATGGTTTATAATATCACGGTACAATAAAGCAAAGCAGAAATGCTTTCACCTGTGGGGTGTCGTCTGCACGGGTCAATACACCATCATTTGATTGTATTGCTGCGCGGACGGATGTATTTCTGTCCGCGTTATTTATTAATGCTTTGGAGGTGCTCAACCATCGGCAAGAAAGAAAACAACACTCAAATCAATGAGGAAATTCGTGACAAAGAGCTCAGGGTTATCGGTCCTGACGGTCAACAGCTCGGTATCATGTCGTCCAGAGACGCTCTGAATATTGCAGAGCAGAAAAATCTCGATTTGGTAAAAATTGCGCCGCAGGCGACGCCGCCTGTCTGCAAAATCATGGACTACGGCAAATACCGCTTTGAACAGGCAAAAAGAGAAAAGGAAGCCAGAAAAAATCAGCGTATCGTGGACATCAAGGAAGTAAGACTGTCTCTGAACATCGATACGCATGATTTTAACACCAAGCTCAACAATGCGCTGAAGTTTATTAAGCACGGCGACAAGGTGAAGGTTTCCATTCGCTTCAGAGGACGCGAAATGGGACATCCCGAAATCGGTTTGGAAACCATGAAGCGTTTTGCGGAAGCCTGCTCGGAAGCAGCTGTTGTTGAAAAGCCGGCTAAGCTCGAAGGTCGCAACATGTTAATGTTTCTTGCGCCAAAGCCCAACAAGTAATTCATAAAGGGAGGATATATATTATGCCTAAAATTAAAACCCACAGCGGTGCAAAAAAACGTTTTAAACTTTCTAAAAACGGTAAGGTTATCCGCGCTCATGCAAATAAGAGCCACATCTTGAACAAGAAAACCAGAAAGCGTAAAAGAGGTCTGCGTCAGACAGTTGTCGCTGATGTTACCAATACGCCTCAGATCAAGCGTTTGATTCCTTATAAATAAGCTTGATTCACCACATTAAAACATATCGGAGGTAATAGATAATGGCACGAGTAAAAGGCGCGATGATGACTCGCAAAAGAAGAAAAAAAGTTTTAAAGCTTGCCAAGGGCTATTGGGGTGCAAAATCCAAGCATTTCAAGATGGCGAAACAGGCCGTCATGAAGTCCGGCAACTACGCATATATCGGCCGTAAGCAGAGAAAGAGAGATTTCCGCCGTCTGTGGATCACCCGTATCTCCGCTGCCAACCGCAAAATGCTTTCCGAAATCGCCATCGCCGATCCCGCTGCTTTCACCGCTTTGGTGGAGCAGGCAAAAAATGCTTAATGATTTTTGACAGTAACAGCGTTTGGAGTTCCCAAACGCTTTTGCTGTATATGGAGATTTCTATGTTACTTCTTTCCAGCAAAGATAACGCGCATATCAAAAATGCCGTCAAGCTCAAAAAAAGCGCGAAATTCCGCCGACAGAGCGGAACATTTGCCGCCGAGGGCGTGCGCGTTTGTATGGACGCGCTGCGCAGCGGAGCGGAGATAGAAACACTGTTTGTCACCGGGCAGGCGCTGCAAAAAAACGCCGCCGAGGTTGCCGCGCTGTCCGAAGCCGCGCAAAAATCCTTTGAGCTGACGCCCGAGATTTTTGCCGCTATCAGCGACACGCAAACGCCGCAGGGCGTTTTGTGTGTCATAAAAGCACTTGACAAAAGCGCTGATTTTGATACAATAGAGAATGGCGGAAAATTCCTTGCGCTTGATAACGTCCAAGATCCGAACAACCTCGGCACCATTTTGCGTTCAGCGGAGGCGTTCGGCGTCAACGGCGTCATCATGTCCGCGGACTGCTGTGACGTGTTCAACCCAAAGGTGGTGCGCGGCAGCATGGGCGCGGTGTTCCGTTTGCCGGTGCTGGTGACGGGGTGCTTGGCGGATTGGTTTTCCCGCCATCCGCAGCTGCATACCTATGCGGCTGTTGTGCACGGCTGCGCCGAAAAGGTGACGCAGACCGTGTTTGAAACGCCTTGCGCGGTTGTTGTCGGCAACGAAGGCAACGGCATTAAGCCGGAAACCGAGCAGGCGTGCGAGCATACAATCACAATTCCGATGAACGGCAAGGCGGAGTCGCTCAATGCGTCCGTTGCCGCCGCGATTCTTATTTGGGAAATGGTAAAATAAATGATTTCCGAAAACGCAAAGTATTGGATTTGGCTGACGCTGGCGCTTGGCTGGAACACGCCCAAAATGAAGAAAATTACGGAACTCTACCCCGATGTTGCCGACTTTTGCAAGGGCGGCGAGCGGGAGTGGAGGCTTTGCGGCTTTTTGCACAATCATGACATCGAAAAGTTGGAAACCGTGCCGTTTGAAGAGGCGGATTTGGTGCTGCAGCGCTGCCGCAGCCTGAACTATTCGGTTTTGACGATTGACGACGAAGCGTACCCGGAAAGTCTTTACCATATTTATGCGCCGCCTGCGGTGCTCTATATCGAGGGCACGTTGCCCGACTTTTCACAGTGTCTGAGCATCGGCATCGTCGGCACGCGCCGCGCCACACGCTACGGCATCGAGAATTCCTATAAGATTGCGTATTCACTCGCCAAGTACGGCGTGACCATCGTCAGCGGCGGCGCCTTAGGTGTTGACTGCGCGTCACACAGAGGTGCGCTCGCGGCAAACGGCGTGACTGTCTGCGTGCGCGGCTGCGGCATCAACAGCCGCTATCTGCCCGACAACGCCTTGATGCGGCGCGCCATCACCTCACGCGGCGCCGTGATTTCCGAATATCCGCCCGACGAGGAACCGCACGGCTACTATTTCCCGGCGCGCAACCGCATTATCGCCGCGTTGTCCGACGGCTTGCTGATTATTGAAGCGGGCGCCAAGAGCGGTTCGCTGATTACGGCTGACCTTGCGCTGGAAATGGGCAAGGAGCTGTTTGCGCTGATGGGCAACAACAGTCCGCAGAACGAGGGCAGCAATCACCGCATTAAGGAAGGCAGCGCCCATCCCGTAACGGATTTTATGGACATTCTCACCGCGTTTGACCGTTTGGAGGTTGACGCTGCGGCGCTTGATATCAACGATATTTCCATGGCGGATATCGCCGCCGTGCCCGTTAAGGGCAAGCGAACGCCCAAGGTCGAAGAATTGCTCGACGACGCGCAGGATAATCCTAAGCCGAAGGAAAAGGCTAAGCGCAAAAAGGCTGCTGACGGACAGCCCTCCGCACAGGTGATTAAACGCAAAAATTCCACTTCCGTTGTATCCAAAAGCAAACTAAACGTGACTTTAAGAGGCGAATCCAAGCTGGTATATGATTACCTCACGGACGAGCCTGTTCACATAGATCAACTCGCGGCGGATCTGAATCTGCCCGTCCGTCAGGCACTGAGTACCCTGACCTTCCTGGAAATGAACGAGCTTGTACGCTCGCTTCCGGGAAGAAAATTCGTACTATCTTAGGAGGAAAAAATGTCAGATTTGGTAATTGTTGAGTCTCCTGCCAAAGCAAAGACAATCAAAAAATATCTCGGCAGCAATTACGAGGTTGTCGCTTCCATGGGACACGTGCGCGACCTGCCCAAGGCGCGCCTGAGCGTGGACATCAAAAACGATTTTGCGCCGAAGTATGATATCATTAAAGGCAAGGAAAAGCTCGTCAAGGAGCTCAAAAGCCTTGCCGCAGAAAGCGACAGCGTCTACCTCGCCACCGACCCGGACCGCGAGGGAGAGGCGATTTCATGGCATTTGGCGTATATTCTCGGCTTGCCCGAGGACTATTGCCAGCGCGTGGAATTCAATGAAATTACGAAAACCGGCGTGCAAAACGGCATGGCGCATCCGCGTCAGATCAATCAAGATTTGGTCAACGCGCAGCAGGCAAGACGTGTGCTCGACCGCTTGGTGGGCTACAAACTCAGTCCGTTTATCTCACAAAAAATCCGCCGCGGTCTTTCCGCCGGTCGTGTGCAGTCTGTCGCACTGCGCATTATCGTTGACCGCGAAAACGAAATCCGCAAGTTTAAGCCCGAGGAATACTGGACAATCGACGCCAAGTTTATTCCCAAGGGCAGCCGCAAAAGCTTTGCCGCCAGCCTGTATGCCGATCAAAACGGTAAGCTGAAAATCACCAATCAGGAGCAGGCGGACAAGATTGAGGCGGATTTGACCGACGCGCAGTACACCGTCACCAAGGTAAAGCACGGCACGCGCAAAAAATCACCTGCACCGCCGTTTATCACCTCCACCCTGCAGCAGGAGGCTTCGCGCAAGCTGGGCTTCCAGTCGCGCCGCACCATGCGCGTGGCGCAGGAGCTGTATGAAGGCGTGGACATTCAGGGCATGGGTGCCACCGGTTTGATTACCTATATGCGTACCGACTCCCTGCGCATTTCCAACGTCGCCATCGACGAGGTCGCCCAATATATTCAAGGCGCTTACGGCGACAGCTATCTGCCGCCCAAGCCGCGCTTTTTCAAATCCAGAAGCAACGCGCAGGACGGCCACGAAGCCATCCGTCCGTCCATGCCGTCGCTGACGCCCGACAGCATCAAAAGCAGCCTGAGCGCCGACCAATACAAGCTCTATAAGCTGATTTGGAGCCGCTTCACGGCTTCGCAGATGGCGGACTGCATACAAAAGACCACCCAGGCGGACATCGAAGCCAATGGCTATGTTTTCAAGGCTTCCGGCTATTATGTGGAGTTCCCGGGCTTTACCGCGCTCTATGTAGAGGGCAAGGACGAAGCGGAGGAAAAGTCCTCTCAACTGCCGCCGCTGGAAAAGGATATGCCCGTCAAGTGCACGGCGCGCTTCACCGAGGCGTCCCTGATCAAGACGCTCGAGGAATACGGCATCGGCAGACCGTCCACCTATGCGGCGACCATCACCACGCTGACCGGCAGGGAATATGTCAAGCGCGAGGCAAAAAGCCTTGTGCCCACCGAGCTCGGCGAGGTCATCACCAAGCTGATGAAGGAACGCTTTCCCGATATCGTCAACGTCAAGTTCACCGCCGGCATGGAAAACGATTTGGATAAGGTGGAAAACGGCGAGGTGCAGTGGGTACAGCTGCTCCATGACTTCTACGGCGGCTTTGAGGACACCCTCAAGCAGGCAAAGGCGGACATGGACGGCGTCAAGCTCAAGCTCAAGGAGGACGAAACCGACATTGTCTGCGACAAATGCGGCAGGAAAATGGTCGTCAAAATGGGCAGATACGGCAAGTTTATCGCCTGTCCCGGTTATCCCGAATGTAAGAATATTTTAAAATATGTGGAGAAAACAGGCGTCAGCTGCCCCAAATGCGGCGGTGACGTGATTGTCAAGCACACCAAGAGCAAGCGCGTTTTCTACGGCTGCTCCAACTATCCGAACTGCGATTTTGTCAGCTGGAACGAACCCAGCAATGAAAAATGTCCGCAGTGCGGTCAGATTCTCTACAAAAAGAAGGGCAAAAAACCCACGCTGTATTGCGCGAACGCCGACTGCGGCTTCACCAAGGCAGTCAAAACGGAAGAAAAGTAATGTATATCAACGTAATCGGCGCGGGGCTTGCCGGCTGCGAGGCGGCGATGCAAATCGCCAACCGCGGCATCGACGTGCGGCTGTATGAGATGAAGCCGCACAAGCGCACGCCTGCGCATAAAACAGATTTATTCGGAGAGCTTGTTTGCTCCAACTCCCTCAAGGCGATGCGCGTTGAAAGCGCCGCAGGACTGTTGAAGGAGGAGATGCGGCGGCTTGGCTCCTTTCTCATGCAGTGCGCGGACAAATGTCAGGTGCCGGCAGGCGGCGCGCTGGCGGTTGACCGCGATATCTTTGCAAGGCTTGTAACGGAGGGTATTCAGGCGCATCCGCGCATTACCGTCATCCATGAGGAAATCACGGAAATTCCCGCCGACGCCATTACCGTTATCGCCACTGGTCCGCTGACCGCCGACGGCTTGGCAAAGGCGATTGAGGAAAAGTTCGGCAGCTCGCTTTCTTTCTTTGACGCGGCGGCGCCGATTGTCACGGCGGAGAGCGTGGATATGGACTATGCCTTCACCGCGTCGCGCTACGACCGAGGCGGCGACGATGACTACATCAACTGTCCGCTCAACAAAGAGGAATACGAGGCCTTTTATCAGGCGCTTGTCAGCGCTGAGCGCGCGCCGCTGCACGATTTTGACGTCAGCAACCCCAAGGTGTACGAGGGCTGCATGCCCGTGGAGGTGTTGGCGCAGCGCGGCGAGGGCACGCTCCGCTTCGGACCGATGAAGCCCGTCGGGTTAATCAATCCGCGCACCGGCCACAGGGCATGGGCGCTGCTGCAGCTCCGCAAGGAAAATGCGGCAGGCACGATGTACAACCTTGTCGGCTTCCAGACAAATCTCAAATTTCCCGAGCAAAAGCGCGTGTTTTCCATGATTCCGGCGCTGCACAACGCGGAGTTTGTGCGCTACGGCGTCATGCACCGCAACACCTTTTTGTGTTCGCCGAAGATACTCAACAGCGATTTTTCTGTAAAGGAAAATAAAAAACTGTTCTTTGCCGGACAAATCACCGGCGTCGAGGGCTACATGGAAAGCGCCGCGTCGGGCATTATGGCAGGCATCAATGCAGCCCGGCTGTTTGCGGACAAGCCGACGCTCACGCTGCCGCCGGACACCATGATCGGCGCGCTCTCGCGCTATATTGCAGATCCCACCGTTAAAAAGTTCCAGCCCATGGGCGCCAATCTCGGCATCCTGCCCGAGCTTGCACAGCGCCCGAGGGATAAGCGTGAACGCGCCGCGGCATATGCGCAGCGCGCGCTGGACGCTGTAAATCAATTTATTTTTGAGAACGCAGGTGACTGATATGAAAATAATCGTTGACGCATTCGGCGGCGATAACGCGCCGCTCGAAATCATCAAGGGCTGCGCCGAGGCGGTGCAGGAGCACGGCGTGGAAATCCTTTTGACCGGCAAGGAAGCCGTCATCAGAGAGGTTGCCGCCGCCAACGGCATTTCGCTTGACAAAATGGAAATCGAGGACTGCAACGAGGTGCTCACCATGCACGACAGCGCCGAAAGCGTTCTCAAAGCAAAAAAGAACAGCTCTATGGGCGTCGGTCTGCGGCTGCTCGGCGAGGGCAGGGGAGACGCCTTCATCAGCGCCGGCAACAGCGGCGCGCTCTGCGTGGGCGCCACGCTCGGCGTCAAGCGTATCAAGGGCATCAAGCGCCCGGCGTTTGCACCGGTTTTGCCCTCTGCCACCGGCTGCTTTATGCTGCTCGACGGCGGCGCCAATGTGGAGTGCCGCCCCGAAATGCTGCGTCAGTTTGCCGTCATGGGCTCGGTGTATATGCAAAAGGTCATGAAGGTGGACAATCCGCGCGTCGGTCTTGCCAATGTCGGCGCCGAGGATCACAAGGGCACGGAGCTCTACCGTGAGACCTACGCCATCCTCAAGGAAAGCGGACTCAACTTCATCGGCAACGTCGAGGGGAGGGATATTCCCAAGGGCGTCTGCGACGTGGTGGTCTGCGACGGCTTTACCGGCAACATGATTCTCAAAACCTACGAGGGCGTTGCGGCTGTTTTGATGAAGGAAATCAAGAATATGTTTGCAGGCAGCGTCAAGGGCAAGGCGGCGGCTGTGCTGCTGATGAAGCAACTCAAAGGCATGAAGGCGCGTTTTGACTACAACACCTACGGCGGAGCGCCGATTCTCGGCTCTTCCAAGCCCGTGTTCAAGGCGCACGGTGACGCCAAGGCGCGCACCATCAAAAACGCCATCGGGCTGTGCAAAGACTATGTAGAAGCAAAGGCGATTGAGGAGATTTCCTCAGCGCTGTAATAATGGAGTAATACTATGGAATTGGAAGATAAAATCGGGTATCATTTTAACGATACATCATTGCTTGAAACAGCGCTGACTCATTCCTCCTACGCCAACGAACGCAAGGCGCAGCACATTCCCTATAATGAGCGGCTGGAGTTTTTGGGCGACGCGGTGCTGTCCGTGGTCGTCAGCGATTATATTTTCAAGCATTGTCCCGAACTGCCGGAGGGCGAGCTGACCAAGCTGCGCGCGTCTTTGGTGTGCGAAAAATCCCTGTTTGAATTTGCCAAGCGCATCGACTTGGGTAAGTATTTGCTGCTCAGCAAGGGTGAGCGGCACAACGGCGGCGCAGAGCGCCCGTCCATTTTGTCCGACGCCTTCGAGGCGCTGATTGCCGCGGTGTATATCGACGGCGGCATGGAGCCGGCGGCAAAGCATATATTAAATTTTGTAGTGCCTGCCATCAAAAGCTCCAAAAAGAAGCAGGTCAAGGACTACAAAACCACCCTGCAGGAAATCATTCAAAAGAATCCCGGCGAACGGCTGGAATATGTGCTTGTTTCCGAAAGCGGCCCCGATCACAACAAGCACTTTGTGTTTGAGGTGCACCTCAACAGCAACGTCATCGGCAGAGGCGGCGGCCGCAGCAAAAAGGAAGCCGAGCAGCAGGCGGCAAGGGAAGCGTTGGAGCTGATGGGTTATTAAACGCGGAAACGTGGCGGTGTTTATACCGCACAACGGCTGCCCGCATCAGTGCAGCTTTTGCAATCAAAAGAATATCACGGGACAAGCCGCGCAGCCGACGCCTGCCGAGGTGCAGGCAACGCTGGAGCAGGCGCTGTCCCGTTTGGGCGAGCGCGCCAAGGAAACCGAAATTGCTTTTTTCGGCGGCAGCTTTACCGCCATCGACAGGGACTACATGCGCGCGCTGCTCGAAAGCGCCGCGCCGTATTTGCCTTACTTTTACGGCATCCGCGTTTCCACGCGTCCCGACGCGATAGACAGCGAGGTGCTGTCTGTTTTAAAAGCGTATGGCGTAACGGCGATTGAGCTGGGTGCGCAGTCGATGAATAATTCCGTATTGGAATTAAACAGGCGCGGTCATACGGCGCAGGACGTCGTTGCCGCGTCAGAGCGGATTCATCAAGCCGGCATTTCGCTCGGCTTGCAGATGATGACAGGGCTCTACGGCGCCACGCCGGAAACGGATTGGGAAACCGCCCGTCGGCTTGCTGCGCTCAAGCCCGACACCGTGCGTGTGTATCCCACAGTGGTCATGCAGGACACGCCGCTTGCCGCGCTCTATCAAAGCGGCAAGTTTGTTCCGTATACCTTGGAGCAGTCGGTCAATCTCTGCGCCGGGCTGATTCTTTTCTTTACAAAGGCTGACATCAACTTAATCCGGCTGGGGCTGCACTATTCCGACAGCCTTGTTCACAACAGCCTGGATCATAACTACCACCCTGCCTTCAAGGAGCTGTGCGAAAGCAAAATTTTTTACGACAGCTTTTTGGCAAAGTCGGCAGGGCTTTCCGACAAACGGGTGCATGTCACCATTCACCCAAACTCCCTCTCGAAATTTTTAGGACAGAAAAAATCCAACCTTCAAAGGCTCACCTCGCTGGGCTTTGAAATTGCCATACAATTTGACGAAAGCTTAGGAAAGTATGCGTTAGGGGTATGTAATGCGACTGAAATCACTGGAAGTTCACGGCTTCAAAACCTTTCCCGATAAAACTAAATTAACCTTTGAAAACGGCATCACCTCCGTAGTCGGTCCCAACGGCTCCGGCAAAAGCAACATCAGCGACGCTATCCGCTGGGTGCTGGGCGAACAGTCGCCCAAGAGCCTGCGCTGCTCGCGCATGGAGGATGTTGTTTTTAACGGTACCGACAAGCGCAAAAAGACGGGCTATGCCGAGGTAACGCTCAACATCGACAACTCCGACCGCTTCCTCGACTTCAGCGGCGACGAGGTTGCCGTCACGCGCCGCTACTACCGCAGCGGCGAAAGCGAATACTTAATCAACAAGGCGGCGGTGCGCCTCAAGGACATCAACGAGCTGTTTATGGACACCGGTCTCGGACGCGACGGCTATTCGATGATCGGACAGGGCAAAATCGACAGCATTGTTTCCTCCAAAAGCGAGGACAGACGCGAAATCTTTGAGGAAGCGGCAGGCATCTCCAAGTATCGCTACCGCAAAATTGACGCCGAGCGCAAGCTGAAAAACACCGAGGACAACCTCCTTCGCCTGCGCGATATCGTCACTGAGCTGGAGGAGCGCGTCGGCCCCTTGAAAAAACAGAGCGAAAAGGCGCAGCAGTTTTTGACCTATTCCGAGGAAAAGCGCGGTCTGGAAATCGCGCTGTGGCTGCTGACGCTTGATAAATCGCAGGACAGCTTAAAGCAGCAGGATGAAAAAATTTCCATCGCCAAGGCGCAGTATGACGAAGCCGAACAGGCACTTGCCGACATTCAGGCGGAAACCGAGCAAATCTATTTTAAAAACGGCGAGCTTGCCTCCAAAATGGAGTCTATCCGCGCACAGAGCGCGTCGATTGATTCCGAAATCGCCGAAAAAAACGCGCTGATTTCGGTGGCGGAAAACGATATCCTGCACAACAACGAAAATATCGAACGTATTCAAAATGAAATAGAACAGGCGGATATCAACGCCGGTGAGCTGGAAAAAACCATCGCCGAAAAGCAGGAAAAAATCAACGTGCTGGACAGCGACATTATCTCCAAGCAAAAGCACTATGCCGAGGTCAGCGAGCAGCTCAACCTCGTCAACCTCGACGCCGGCAAAAGCGGCGACGCGCTGCAGGCGCTCACCGCCGAGCTGTCCGCCTTAACCTCGCAGTCGGCGGACGCGCGTGTGATAGACATGACCTCCGACAGCGCCATCAACGAGCTGACACAGCGCATGGAAGCGCTGAAGGAGCAAAGCGACGACAGGGCGGCGCAGATAAACGATTTGCGCGAAATGCTGGAAAAATACAACGCCGATATCGCCGCCGTCCAAGGTGAAATCACTTCCCTTGGCAACACCATCGACGGCGTAACGCTCAAGGCGGCGTCAAAAAATCAAAAACGCGCCATGCTCAAGGAGGAGTGCGACCGCCTCAGCCTTGACGTCCGTGAGCACCAGCGCAAAATGAACTTTTTGGAGAATATGGAGCGCCATTTGGAGGGCTTTTCCAAGAGCGTCAAAACCGTTGTCAATGCCGCGCAAGGCGGCAAGCTGCGCGGCGTTTACGGCCCCGTCAGCCGCGTCATCAGCGTGCCGAAGCAATATGCGGTCGCTGTTGAAATCGCCCTCGGCGGCGCCATGCAAAACATTGTTGTCAACAGCGACGAGGACGCCAAGCAGGCGATTCGCTTTCTAAAATCCACCGATGGCGGACGAGCCACCTTCCTGCCGCTCAACACCATCAAGCCGCGCGAGCTGCGCGAAAACGGGCTGGACGACTGCTACGGCTTTGTCGGCGTCGCCGCACAGCTTTGCAGCTGCGACGCGAAGTTCAACAATATTCTCGGCTCGCTGCTCGGTAAAATCGTGATAGCGGAGGATCTCAACAGCGCCGCCGCCATCGCCAAAAAATATGCCTACCGCTTCAAGGTGGTCACCCTCGACGGGCAGGTCGTCAACGCCGGCGGTTCGCTCACGGGCGGCTCGCTGGCAAGAAGCACCGGTGTGCTCAGCCGCGCGTCCGAAATCGCGCAGCTAAAGGAAGAAACCGGCAAGCTGCAGCAGCAGCTAAAGCAGTCCGAAGCGATGCTTGAACAGCTCGACCGCGAAAGCGCCGCGCTGGAAGCAGAGCTCTTGGGCTCACGTGCCGACCTGAGCAACAAGCAACAGGATTTCGTGCGCATGGACGCCGAAAAGCGCGCCTGTGAAAATGAGCTGCAAATGCAGCAGGACACCACCTCCAATGCGCAGGCGGAAATAAAGGAAGCCTCGGAGCGCATCGAAGCGCTGCAGCAAAGCAGGGAACAGGCCAGAAAGCAGCTCAGCGCCCTGAACGGCAAGATTGCCGAGGCGGAGCAAAAGGTGAACGTCATCACCGGCAACCGCGCCCAGCTCAGCGAGCAGCGCGAAAACCTGAGCACCACCCTGCAAAGCATCCGTCTGGAAATTGTCGCCGCGCAAAAGGACATCGACGCGCTCAATTCCGAAATTGTCTTTGCCAAAAGCTCCGGCACCGACAACAGCGCGCGCAAGACGGAGCTGCTGGCACAGATTGAAGCTATTCAAACAGCCATTGACAACAAAAACAGCGAAATCAACGATTTGCGTCAGTTGATTGACCGCTTAAAGCATACACAGGAAAGCCACGCGCAGCAGCTTGAAGCTCTCAACGAACAGCGCGAGCTGCTGGAAAAGCGCAGCGTCGATATCCGCAACACCGAGCGCAGCAAAACCTCGGAGCGTGAAATCTCCGGCAGAGAACTGGCGCGTTTGGAGGAGCGGAAAATCAACCTGCAAAAGGAATACGACACCATCATTTCCAAGCTGTGGGAGGAGTACGAGCTGACGCGCCGCGAGGCGGAAAAGGTCGCCGTGGAAATCGAGGATCAGGATAAGGCGAAAAAACGGCTGGCCGGCTTAAAGCAGAGCATTAAATCGCTCGGCAACGTCAACGTCTCCGCCATTGAGGAATACAAGGAAGTGTCTGAGCGCTACGAGTTTATGAGCGTGCAGGTGAAGGATGTTGAAAAATCCAAGAATGAAATCGAGCGCTTAATCACCACCCTCACCAAGCAGATGAAAGAGGTGTTTGTGGAAAGCTTTGAGCAGATAAACCGCAACTTCACCTTCACCTTCAAGGAGCTGTTCGGCGGCGGCACCGCTTCGCTGTCGCTTGCCGATCCCGAAAATATCCTCACCAGCGGCATCGACATCATCGTCCATCCGCCGGGCAAAATTGTCGTTCACCTCGACGCGCTGTCGGGCGGCGAAAAGGCGCTTGTTGCCATCGCGCTCTACTTTGCCATCATGAAGGTGCGCCCGGCGCCGTTCTGCGTCATGGACGAGATTGAAGCGGCGCTCGACGACGTCAACGTCAACCGCTTTGCCGCGTATCTGCGCCGCTTGACGGATAAAACGCAGTTTATCCTCATCACGCACCGCCGCGGCACCATGGAGGAAGCGGACGTTCTCTACGGCGTCACCATGCAGGACGAGGGCATTTCCAAGCTGCTCGAGCTGCGTTCCGCCGAGATTGCAGAAAAGCTCGGCATTAAATCAAACTAAAGGACTGATAATATGGGACTGTTCAGTAAAATCAAAGAAGGACTCAAAAAAACAAGAAAATCCGTCATGGGGCAAATCGACTCCATGCTGCGTTCCTATACCAAAATTGACGAGGCGCTGTTTGAGGATCTTGAGGAGCTGCTCGTCATGGGCGACGTCGGCGTGGCAACCGCCGAGCGTATCTGCGAGGAGCTGCGTCTTTGCGTCAAGCAAAACAGCGTCACCAATCCTGCGCTGATCAACAGCTATTTGCAGGACATTATCGCAAAAATGCTCGAGGGCGGCGAGGAGCTGCACATCTCCACTCAACCCTCCATCATTCTTGTCATCGGCGTCAACGGCGTCGGAAAAACCACCACCATCGGCAAGCTCGCTAAGCAGCTCTCCGACCAAGGCAAGCGCGTGATTCTGGCGGCGGCAGACACCTTCCGCGCCGCGGCAATTGACCAGCTCGACATCTGGGCGCAGCGCAGCGGCTGTGAAATCGTCAAGCAAAACGAGGGCAGCGATCCGGCGGCGGTCATCTTTGACGCTATCGCCGCGGCAAGGGCGCGCAATGCCGATGTGATTATCTGCGACACCGCCGGCAGACTGCACAACAAAAAACACCTGATGGACGAGCTTGCCAAAATCAACCGTGTTATCGACCGCGAGCTCCCCGACGCGGACAAGGAAAAGCTGTTGGTGCTTGACGCCACCACCGGTCAAAACGCCGTCAATCAGGCGGAGCAGTTCCGCGAGGCGACGGGTATCACCGGCATTGTGCTGACCAAGCTCGACGGCACCGCCAAGGGCGGCGTTGTGCTCGCCATCAAGGAGGGCTTGGGAATTCCCGTGAAATACATCGGCGTCGGCGAAAAAATCGACGATCTGCAGCCCTTTGACGCGCAGGACTTTGCGCGCGCACTCTTTGAAAAAACGGAGTAACACCATGAAGTTTATTATAGCGACCAACAACGCCAAAAAATTAATTGAGATGGAGCGGATTCTTCAACCGCTCGGCATCGAAGCCGTGTCCGCCAAGGAGGCGGGCGTGGTGCTTGACGAAGTGGACGAAACCGGCACCACCTTTGCGGAAAACGCCTTTTTAAAGGCAAACGCCGCCTTTGAAAAAACCGGCATGCCGGCGGTGGCGGATGATTCCGGCATCTGCGTCGATGCGCTCGGCGGCAAGCCGGGCATCTTCTCCGCACGCTATTGTCCGGCGCTGTGCGTCACCGATGAGGACAGGACGCAGCGGATTCTCGACGAGCTGCAGGGCGTTCCCGACGACCGGCGCGGCGCGCACTATACCTGCGCCATCTGCTGCATTTTGCCCGACGGCAGCAGGATTGAAATTGAGGAAACCTGTGAGGGCAAAATCGGCTATGAATTCATCGGCGACGGCGGCTTTGGCTATGATCCCATTTTTTGGCAGGGCGACAAAACCTTTGCCCAGCTTTCCGCCGAAGAAAAGGACAAGGTGAGCCACCGCGGCAAGGCGCTGCGCGCGCTGAAGCAAAAACTGGAAGAATATTTGAAAGGATAAACTATGCTGACGAGTAAACAGAGAGCTTATTTAAGAGGGTTGGCAAACCCGCTGGAAACGATTTTAATCGTAGGCAAGGGCGAAATCACCGACAACATCATCATGCAGGCGGACACCGCGCTGACCGCGCGCGAGCTGATTAAGGGCAAGCGATTGGAAAACAGCAGCTATTCCGCGCGCGAGTGCGCCGATACGATTGCCGAGCAATGCGGCGCGGACGTGGTGCAGGTGATAGGCTCCAAATTCGTATTGTACCGTCCCAACCCCGACGAGCCGGTCATCAAGCTTCCCAAGGCAAAAAAGTGAGCGGAGTGATTGCGTGAGTACCGATTATAAAAGCATAATCCGCCCCTTGATGGGCGACTACCGATATATCCACAGCTGCAACGTCGCCGAGGAAGCGGTCATTTTGGCAAAGCTTTACGGCTGCGACGAGGAAAAGGCGTATACCGCCGGCATCCTGCACGACATCACCAAGGAATTCCCCAAGGAGGAGCAGTTGCAAATTATCCGCGATGGTGGTATAATCTTAGACGATGTGCAAAAAAACGCGCCCAAGCTGTGGCATTCCGTCAGCGGCAGCGTCTATATTCAAACGCATCTCGGTTTGACGGATGAGGACGTCATCAACGCCATCCGCTACCACACCACCGGCAGGGCAAACATGTCGCTGCTGGAAAAAATCATCTACACCGCCGACTACACCTCCGCCGAGCGCAGCTACAACGGCGCCGACGTCATGCGCGAAAAGTCGCGCAACAGCTTGGAGGAAGCCATGATTTTCAGCTGTCAGTTCACGCTGCAAAATCTTTCCGAAAAGCAGGCGGCAATCCACCCCGACCAACTGTTTTGCTATAACGACTTGGTTTTGCATAAGGCGTGATGACGCGCATTTCAAATGAAAGGACAAAAGCTATGACATCTTTAGACACCGCGCTCCTTGCCGTGAAGGCGCTTGACGGCAAAAAGGGTATTCATATACAGGTTATCGAAATCAGCGACATTTCCGTGCTCGCCGATTACATGGTGATTGCCACCGGCAGCAGCTCCACCCACGTCAAGGCGCTTGCCGACGAGGTGGAATATCAGCTTGACAAGGCAGGCGTTTCCGTCGGCCACATCGAGGGCTACCGCTCCAACACATGGATTCTGCTCGACTATGTTGACGTTATTGTCAACGTGTTCGACAACGAGGCGCGCGCCTTCTATGACCTCGACAGAATGTGGCAGGACGGCAAGCCCGTGGATATCTCGGGCGTTGTCACCGAGGACTAAGCAGATTAAATATCTCATTGGAGGGATTATTTTGAAATACAATCATAAGGCAGTAGAGCCGAAATGGCAGCAAATCTGGGAGGACAAGGGCGTTTTCCACGCGAGCGACGACAGCTCCAAGGAAAAGTTCTATGCCCTGATTGAGTTCCCGTATCCGTCCGGTCAGGGACTGCACGTCGGTCATCCGCGCCCCTATACCGCGCTGGACACCGTCGCCAGAAAAAAGCGTTTGCAGGGATTCAACGTTCTGTATCCCATCGGCTGGGACGCCTTCGGTCTGCCTACCGAAAACTACGCGATTAAAAACCATATTCACCCTGAAATTGTCACCAAAAACAATATTGCCCGCTTTAAAAAGCAAATTCAGTCGCTCGGCATTTCCTTTGACTGGAGCCGCGAGGTCAACACCACCGATCCCGAATACTACAAGTGGACGCAGTGGATTTTCATTCAGCTCTTTAAGCACAACCTTGCCTACAAAAAGGAAATGAACGTCAACTGGTGCACCTCCTGCAAGTGCGTTCTCGCCAACGAGGAGGTTGTCAACGGCGTTTGCGAGCGCTGCGGCAGCGAGGTTGTCCACAAGGTTAAATCCCAGTGGATGCTCAAAATCACCGAATATGCCGACCGACTCATCAACGATCTCGATTTGGTCAACTATCCCGAGCGCGTGAAGGCGCAGCAGAAGAACTGGATCGGCAGAAGCACCGGCGCCGAGGTGGATTTCCAAACCACCACAGGCGATGTGCTGACCGTCTACACCACGCGCGCCGACACCCTTTACGGTGCTACCTATATGGTCATTTCTCCCGAGCATCCGCTGATTGAAAAATGGGCGGACAAGCTCCAAAATATGGACGACATCCGCGCCTATCAGGCGGCTGCCGCCAGAAAGTCCGACTTTGAGCGCACCGAGGTTGCCAAGGACAAGACCGGCGTCAAGCTGGAGGGTGTGCGCGCCGTTAACCCCGTCAACAACAAAGAAATCCCGATTTTCATCTCCGACTACGTTCTCGTGTCCTACGGCACCGGCGCTATCATGGCGGTGCCTGCGCACGACACCCGCGACTGGGAATTCGCCAAAAAGTTTGATTTGCCGATTATCGAGGTCGTCAAGGGCGGCAACGTGCAGGAGGAAGCCTTTACCGACTGCGCCACCGGCGTCATGGTCAATTCCGGCATGCTCGACGGACTCTCCGTTGACGACGCCAAGGTGAAGATTATCGACTGGCTGACCAAGGAGGGAAAGGGCCATGCCAAGGTCAACTACAAGCTGCGCGACTGGGTGTTCTCCCGTCAGCGCTATTGGGGCGAGCCGATACCGATTGTTCACTGCGACAAGTGCGGCTATGTGCCGATTGACGAAAGCGAGCTGCCCTTAAAGCTGCCGATGGTGGAGTCCTATGAGCCCACCGACACCGGCGAGTCGCCGCTTGCCAACATGACAGACTGGATCAGAACCACCTGTCCCAAGTGCGGCGGCGCGGCACTGCGCGAAACCGACACCATGCCCCAGTGGGCAGGCTCCTCGTGGTACTATCTGCGCTATATGGATCCCCACAACACCGAGGCGCTCGCCTCCAAGGAAGCGCTCAACTATTGGTCGCCCGTCGATTGGTACAACGGCGGCATGGAGCACACCACGCTGCACCTGCTCTACAGCCGTTTCTGGCACAAGTTCCTCTATGATATCGGCGTTGTGCCCACGCCCGAGCCTTACGCCAAGCGCACCTCGCACGGCATGATTCTCGGCGAAAACGGCGAGAAGATGAGCAAGTCCCGCGGCAACGTCGTCAACCCCGACGAAATCGTTGACGAGTACGGCGCGGACACCATGCGCCTGTATGAAATGTTCATCGGCGACTTTGAAAAGGCAGCTCCCTGGAGCCAGGCGAGCATCCGCGGCTGCCGCCGCTTTATTGAGCGCTACTGGAACCTCCAGAACATCCTGATTGACGGCGACGCAATCCGTCCCGAGCTCGAGAGCGCGTTCCACAAAGCGATTAAAAAGGTTGGCGACGACATCGAAAACATCAAGTTCAACACCGCTATCGCCGCGCTGATGGCGCTGATTAACGACATCACCAACGTCAAATCCATCAACAGGGAAGAGCTGCGCATTTTCTCCATCCTGCTCAATCCCTTTGCGCCGCACATCACCGAGGAAGTGTATGAAATCAACAAGCTCGGCGAGGGCATCCTTGCCGAGGCGCAGTGGCCGCAGTATGACGAGTCCAAGTGCATGGACGAAACCATCGAAATCGTGGCGCAGGTCAACGGCAAAATCAAGGCAAAGCTCAATGTGCCCGTTGACGCAACCAAGGAGGACATGCTCGCGGTTGCCAAGGCAAACGAAAAGGTATGCGCCGCTCTTGACGGAATGTCGATTTTGAAGGAAATTGTTGTGCCTAAAAAGCTGGTAAACCTTGTTGTTAAACCCAAATAAATAAAATTAATCTAATTTTCTACATTTCTATTGACATTATTAGCGACATATTGTATAATAGTTTTTGCAATTTATGCAAATTACCCATGCCGTATGGCAGATGGGAGGGAAGATAGATGGCAGAGATTAGATTAAAAGAGAATGAATCTCTTGAAAGTGCTTTGAGACGATTCAAAAAGCAGTGTGCCAGAGCTGGCGTTATTGCTGAGGTTCGCAAAAGAGAAGCTTATGAAAAGCCCTCTGTAAAGCGCAAAAAGAAATCCGAAGCAGCTCGCAAACGCAAATACAGGTAATCAAATAAGCGGACAGGGCTTCCTGTCCGCTTTTTGTATTTCTCTCTAAGAGGTGACATCATGAAAAGAATTCTTGTTTTGCTCGGTCCCAATCTCAATATGGTCGGCATCCGCGAAAAGGGCGTCTACGGCACCGAAACCGCCGCAACCATCGCGGAGGAAATCCGCTCCTTTGCCGCCGAGAACAGCTTTGAAGCGGAGGTTTACCAGTCCAACCACGAGGGGGATTTGATTGATAAAATCCATGCGTCCCGTCTGGAATTTGACGGCGCGGTCATCAACGCCGGTGCGCTGACGCACTACAGCTACGCACTGCGCGACGCAATCGCCGCGGTGTCCATTCCTTATGTCGAGGTGCATATGTCCAACATCCACGCGCGCGAGGAGTTCCGCCACCGGTCGGTGATTGCGCCTGTTTGCAGGGGACAGATTGCGGGCTTTGGCAAGCAGAGCTATTTTCTCGGCATTACAGCGCTGAAGGATTTGATGGTATGAGCGAAATATTCGATTTAAGAATAAAAAGTCTCCGCGGCGTTCTCGCCGAAAAATCCGAAGCCGCGCTGATTACCAACGAGGTCAACATCGGCTATTTTACGGGCTTCTTTCACAGCGAGGGCGCGCTGCTTGTCACGCAGGAAAGCGCGGTGCTGTTTGTCGATTTTCGCTATTTTGAAGCGGCGCAGCAAAAGGCGCAGGGCTGCAAGGTCGTCTGCTTTCAGCGGCTTTCCGAATCGCTCCTGCAGCAGCTGACGGCGGAAGCCGTCGCCTGTGTGTACGCCGAGGCAAACTACATGACCGTCAACCGTTTTGATTTTTATCAAAAGAAGCTCGGCGGGCAAAAAATATCGCTTATCGCCGACGGCAGGCTCGATACGCATATCGGCAATATCCGCATCATCAAGGATCAGTCGGAGCTGGACAAAATCGCCAAGGCGCAGTCCATCGCCGAACAAGCGTATCTGGAAATGCTCAACTATCTCAAGCCCGGCGTCAGCGAGCGTGCGCTTGCCGCACGGCTCGAATATGAAATGAAGCTGCGCGGTGCGGAGGACATTTCCTTTGATCTCATCACCATCACGGGCAAAAAGACCTCGCTGCCGCACGGCGTGCCCTCAGACGCTTTGGTGCGCGGGGGCGACTTCTTCACCTGTGACTTCGGCGCGGTGTATGAGGGCTACCACAGCGACACCACGCGCACGGTTGCCGTCGGCAGTGCCACGGATGAAATGAAGCAGATCTACGCCGTTGTTCTGCGCGCACAGCTGGCAGCGCTCACGGCTATCCGCCCCGGCGTCAAATGCAGTGATGTGGACAAAACCGCGCGCGACATCATCAAAAGCGAAGGCTACGGCGACTGCTTCGGCCATTCCACCGGGCACGGCGTCGGACTCGACATTCACGAGCTTCCTTTTGTGTCCACACGCGGCGACACGCTCCTCCGGGAGGGCATGGTCATCACCGATGAGCCGGGAATTTACTTGCCCAACCGCTTCGGTGTGCGCATCGAGGACATGGTCTGCGTCACCGAAAACGGCTGTCATAATTTCGTCACTTTGCCAAAGGAATTGTTAATTCTATAAAACACTTGCATTTTTTGGCATAATTAGGTATAATAACTGTAACGTGCCTGCGCCTGCGTGCGCAGAACTGAAAAATAGGAGGTAATACAAATGATTTCAGCAGGTGATTTCAGAAACGGCGTTACATTTGAAATGGACGGACAGGTTGTTTCCATCGTCGAGTTCCAGCACGTAAAGCCGGGTAAAGGCGCCGCGTTCGTCAGAACCAAGATCAGAAACGTGATTACAGGCGCAGTTGTTGAAAAAACTTTCAACCCCAACGACAAATATCCTACCGCTTTCATCGAGAGAAAGGATATGGAGTACAGCTATTCAGACGGTGATCTCTATTACTTTATGGATACAGAAACCTGGGAGCAGCTTCCCATCAACAAGAGCGTTCTCGGCGACAACTTCAAGTTCGTCAAGGAAAACATGGTTTGCAAGGTGCTTTCCTACAAGGGCAACGTGTTCGGCGTTGAACCCCCGAACTTTGTTGAGCTGACCGTCACCAAGACCGATCCCGGCTTCAAGGGTGACACCGCCACCAACGCCACCAAGCCCGCTACCCTGGAAACAGGCGCGGAAATCAAGGTTCCCCTGTTCATCGACGAGGGCGAGGTCATTCAGATTGATACCCGCACCGGCGAATACATGGGCAGAGCTTAATTAGGAGAACAGAATGAATTTAACTGAAAAAATTTCTTATATCAAGGGCCTTTGCGAGGGACTTTCTCTGGACGAAAGCAAGCCCGAGGTAAAGGTGCTCAACGCCATCATCGACCTGCTCGACGACATCGCTTACGACGTGCAGGACATGGAGGAGCTTTATGACGACCTCAGCGCACAGGTTGACGAAATCGACCAGGATTTGGCGGAGGTAGAGGACGAGCTCTACGATGATTACGACGAGGACGATGACGACTTCGACGATGACGATTACGATGATTTCGACGACGAGGACAATCCCTTCTATGAAGTGACCTGCGCCGCGTGCGGTGAAAAAATCAACGTCTCCGAGGACGTGCTGCTCGAGGGCGAAATCAACTGCCCCAACTGCGGCGAGCTGCTCGAATTTGACTTTTCCGATCTGTTTGACGGCGAGGACGAGTCCTGCGACGTCGACTGCGAAAGCTGCGCCTCCAAGGACAGCTGCGCCGACGCCGAATAATTGCACATTTTCAAACACCTCTTGTAGTATAACAAGGGGTGTTTTTTTGCTGGCTTTTCAAAAACGAAAAAGATTGTTTCTGCGCCGTCATAAGCGGCTGTGCGTTTTGCTGTTCTGTTTGATGCTGCTGTTTCTTGCCGTCAGGAGCTTTGAGGGCAAGGTCAGTGATTTCAGCAGCAGCTACCTGCCTGCCTTTGCGCGGCAAAGCGCCGCCGACGCTGTGTGCAGGGCGGTGGAGCAGGTGCTTTCCGAGGGCGATTACGGCTATGAGCACTTTGCCAAAATCGAATACGCCAACGGCAGACCTGTGTCTGTCGCCACCGACGCGGCGGCGATTAACGCCTTTAAAAGCCGCGTGGTTGCCGAGGCGGAAAAGGAATGTGAAAAAATCCATAACAGCACCATGCACATACCGCTCGGCGCCTTTACAGGTCTGAGCTTGATTGCCAACAGCGGTCCCAAGATTCCGCTGAGCTACTGCCTGACCGGCAGTTTTGCGGCAGAGCTTGAAAGCCGCTTTGAAGCGGCAGGACTCAACCAGACAATTCACCATATCCGCCTCGTGGTCACCTGTGAAATCGTCTCCGCTTCGGTGGACTGCAAGGACACCATGACCTTCACCACGGATTTCGAAATCGCGCAATCGGTCATCGTCGGCGACATTCCCACAACATATGGTGGATATTTTACGCCGATTCGCTGATAAAACCGAAATATTGTGGAAAAACAACTTGCAATACACTAGATTATGTGTTATAATACTTTAGTTAATCAAAATGGGTGAGGAGGCTTTTGTTTGTCGGAAACAACCATCAAAGCACAGCAATTGTCAGAGAAGCAGTCGGAGTTTATGCAGCTGACTGCCGAAATCATGGAAATCCGCAAGCGCGGCGAAAAGCCGCTGGCGTTTATCCGCACCTACGGCTGTCAGCAAAATGTCGCGGACAGCGAAAAAATCAAGGGAATGCTTGCACAATCGGGCTTTGACTTTACCGATTCGCCCGATGACGCCGACTTCATTCTTTTCAACACCTGCGCGGTGCGCGAGCATGCCGAGGACAGGGTGTTCGGCAACGTCGGCGCGCTGAAAAATCTCAAGCGCCGCCACCCTCAAATTCTCATCGCCCTTTGCGGCTGCATGATGGAGGAGGAGCACGTCGCCAACCGCATTTACAACAGCTTTCCCTTTGTCGGCTTGGTGTTCGGCACCCATTCGCTGCATCATTTTCCCGAGCTTTTATACCGCTCGCTCGTTGACGGCAAGCGCGTGTTTGAACGCGGCAACGACGACAAAATGATATACGAGGGCATTCCCGTCCGCCGCGACGGCACCTTCAAGGGCTGGCTGCCGATTATGTACGGCTGCAATAACTTCTGCACCTACTGCATCGTGCCCTACGTCAGAGGCCGCGAGCGCAGCAGAGAAAAGGACGTCATTCTCTCTGAAGCGCGCGAGATGATTCAGGGCGGCTTCAAGGACATCACCCTGCTCGGGCAGAACGTGAACTCCTACGGCAAAACCTTGGAAAATCCCGTTACCTTTGCCGAGCTGATACGCGAAATCGACGCCATCGACGGCGACTATTGGCTGCGCTTTATGACCTCGCACCCGAAGGACTGCTCCAAGGAGCTCATCGACGCCATCGCCGGCGGCACACATATCAGCAAGCACCTGCACCTGCCGTTCCAAAGCGGCTCCGACCGCATCTTAAAGGCGATGAACCGCTACTATGACCGCAAAAAATATCTCGAAACCATCCGCTACGCCAAGGAGCGCATTGACGGCGTGTCCCTGACCAGCGACATCATCGTCGGCTTCCCGGGCGAAACTTACGAGGATTTCAAGCAAACCCTTTCGCTGATCCGCGAGGTGGAGTTTACCTCGCTGTTCACCTTCATCTTTTCTCCGCGCAAGGGTACGCCTGCCGAAAAATATGACGATCCCATTCCTGCCGAGGAAAAATCCAAGTGGTTCCAAGAGCTTTTGGATGTGCAGGAGGAAATCGCCGCCAAGCGCTGCTCCGCGATGGTGGGGCAGACCGAGCGCGTGCTCATCGAGAGCGTCAAGGAAAAAACCGGCGAGCTCAACGCGCGCACCGGCGGCAATATTATTGTCGAGCTGGAGGGCAGTCCCGACCTCGTCGGCACCTTCCAAAACGCAAAAATCACCCAAGCCCGCAACTGGATTTTAAAGGGCACATTATAACAAACGGAGGTATATCAAATGGACGTTATTACACTTGCCAGAGAACTCGGCAAAGCTTTACAGCAGGAAGAAACCTATATCAACTGGCAGAACGCGCAGCATGTTGCCGACGCCGACACCGAGCTGCAGCAGCTCATCGGCGAATTTAACCTCAAGCGCATGATTATCAACGACGAGGCAGGCAAAAAGGACAGAGATCAGGAAAAGCTCACGCAGGCAAACAAGGAAATGCGCGAGGTGTATTCCAAAATCATGTCTAACGACAACATGATTGCCTACAACGACGCAAAATCCGCGTTTGACGCCGTGCTCAACCGTGTCAACGCCATCATTCAGCAGAGCGCGCAGGGCGCCGATCCCGACACCGCCGACGCGGCGGATTGCACCGGCAGCTGCAGCACCTGCGGCGGCTGCTCGTAATTTACTCAACAGGGAAAGGGCGTGAGAATTTTGGCGGAACTGTCACCGATGATGAAGCAGTATTTTGAAATCAAAGAGCAAAACAAGGACTGTATTCTGTTTTACCGTCTCGGCGATTTCTATGAAATGTTCTACGAGGACGCCAAAATTGCGTCCCGTGAACTGGAGCTGACCTTAACCGGCAGAGATTGCGGTCAGGAGGAGCGCGCGCCGATGTGCGGCGTGCCGTTCCACAGCTGCGAGGGCTACATCGCGCGTCTGGTCGCCAAGGGCTACAAGGTCGCCATCTGCGAGCAGACCGAGGATCCCAAGCTTGCAAAGGGCTTGGTGAAGCGCGACATCATCCGCGTCATCACCCCCGGCACCGTCATGGAGCAAAGCATGCTCGAGGAGGGCAAAAACAACTACATTTGCTGTATGTTTGCCGCCGATAAAAAAATCGGACTCTGCTTCTGCGATATTTCTACAGGAGAATTATACGCAACCGAAATCACCGGCAAGGACGCGCAAAACAGCCTGATTAATCAGCTCTCGTCCTATTCGCCGCGTGAAATCCTGCTCGGCGGCGATATTGTCAATATCAAGTCGCTGCCCGCCTTTATCAAAACCAAGCTGTCCGCCGGCGTGGAAATGCTGGAGGATCCAAAATTTGATGTGGCGCTCTGCGCGCAAACCGTGCTCGACCACTTCGGCGCGGAGTACGATACCGTCAAGGATTCGCCCGTGCTGCTCTCGACCATCGGCGCGCTGATTAACTATCTTAAGGAAACGCAGATGTCGGGCTTGGAGCGCATCAGCCACATCGAGCTGTATTCCGAAGCGCAGTACATGCGCCTTGATTTCAACACCCAGCGCAATCTGGAGCTGACGCAGACCATGCTCACCAAGGAAAAGCGCGGCTCGCTTTTGTGGGTGATTGACAAAACAAAAACCGCGATGGGCAAGCGCCTCATCCGCTCGTGGCTCGAGCATCCGCTGATGAATATCTCGCGCATCAACAACCGTCAGGCGGCTGTGGAGGAGCTTGTTAACAACACCCTGCTGCGGTTGGAGCTGACCGAGTCGCTCACCGGCATTTTCGATATCGAGCGCTTGATGACCAAAATCGTCTACGGCTCGGCAAACGCGCGCGACCTGCGCTCGCTGTGTGCGGCAATCCAAAATCTGCCGCGTATTTCCGGGCTGATTGCAGACTGCACCGCTTCGCACCTGAAGCTCGTTTATAAAAACCTCGATTTGCTCGAGGATATCCACGCGCTGATTGACGGCGCCATTGTGGACAATCCGCCGTTTACCATCCGCGAGGGCGGCATGATAAAGCGCGGCTGCAACGCCGAGCTCGACGCCGTGGTGTCCGACATGACCGACTCCAAGGATATTCTGGCGCGCATCGAAGCCGAGGAGCGCGACAAAACCGGTATTCCCAAGCTGCGCGTCGGCTACAACAAGGTGTTCGGCTATTACATCGAAATAACCAATTCCTATAAATCGCAGGTTCCCGAAACCTATATCCGCAAGCAAACGCTCACCAACTGCGAGCGCTACATCACACCCGGGCTGAAGGAAGTCGAGTCCCGTATCCTCGGCGCCAAGGACAGAAGCGTGGCGATGGAATACCAAATCTTTGACGGCATCCGCCTGACCGTTGCCGATAATCTGGAGCGAATTCAAAAGACCGCCAAAGCCATCGCGGCGCTCGATGTGCTCACTTCGCTCGCCAATGTCGCAAGCGACAACCGCTATGTCCGCCCCGAGGTCAACCAGTCCTCGGTCATCAGCATCAAAGACTCGCGCCATCCCGTGGTGGAGGCGCTGCTCAAGGACGCGCCGTTTGTTCCCAACGACGTCTATCTCGACAGCAAGGGCGACCGCGTCGCCATCATCACCGGCCCCAACATGGCGGGTAAATCCACCTACATGCGGCAAATCGCCTTGATTGTGCTGCTGGCGCAGATGGGCAGCTTCGTCCCGGCAGCCTCGGCGCAAATCGGCGTGGTGGACAGCATTTTCACGCGCGTCGGCGCTTCCGACGATTTGGCGTCCGGTCAGTCCACCTTTATGGTGGAAATGAGCGAGGTGGCGCACATCGTGAAATCCGCCACCAACAAAAGCCTGCTGATTCTCGACGAAATCGGCCGCGGCACCTCTACCTTTGACGGTATGAGCATCGCGCGCGCCGTGCTCGAATATTGCGCCGACAAAAAGAAGCTCGGCGCCAAGACGCTGTTTGCTACCCACTATCACGAATTATCCGTGATGGAGGATTTGCTCGACGGCGTAAAAAACTTTAACATCGCTGTCAAAAAGCGCGGTGACGACATCACCTTCCTGCGCCGGATCGTTCCCGGCGGCGCGGACGACAGCTACGGCATCGAGGTGGCAAAGCTCGCCGGTGTGCCGAATGCCATCATTCAGCGCGCCAAAGAAATTTTGGCGGAGCTCGAAAGCGGCAAGGGCGAACAGCGCAAGCAAAGCCGTCCGCAGGACGATGCAAACGCGCAGCTTTCACTGATGGCAACCGCGCAAAGCCCGGTGGTGGAAAAGCTGCAGGGCGTGGATTTGAACACGCTCACGCCGATTGAAGCCATGAATTTACTGTATGAACTCAAAACCATGATATAACAAAGGAGGTGACAGCATGGGAGTTATCAACGTTTTGGACAAGCATGTCGCGGAGCTGATTGCGGCAGGCGAGGTGGTTGAGCGGCCTGCCTCCGTCATTAAGGAGCTGGTGGAAAACGCCATCGACGCAGGCGCCAAGCACATCACCGTGGAAATCAAAAACGGCGGCACCACCTTCATGCGTGTCACCGACGACGGCTGCGGCATCCAAAAGGACGATGTCAAGGTCGCCTTTCTCCGCCATGCCACCAGCAAGGTCAGGCAGGAGGAGGATTTGGACAGAATTGCCACGCTCGGTTTTCGCGGCGAGGCGCTGGCGTCCATCTCCGCTGTGTCGCGGCTGCAGCTAATCACGCGCAACGCCCAAGAGGACGTCGGCTCCAACTACATCATCGAGGGCGGCGAGGAGCAGAGCTTTGAGGACGCAGGCTGCCCGGTGGGCACAACCTTCGTCATCCGCGATTTGTTCTACAACATTCCCGCGCGTGCCAAATTCTTAAAAAAAGACGTTTCCGAGGGCAACGCGGTGTCCAACGTCATCGACAAAACCGCGCTGTCGCACCCCGAAATCGCCTTTACCTACATCCGCGACGGCAAGCAGGCGCTGAAAACCTTCGGCGACGGCAAGCTGCTGTCGGCGATTTATTCCGTGTTCGGCAGGGAGTTTGCCAACGGCTTGATTCCCGTTGACTATCAGCTCGACGCGATTACCGTCAGCGGCTATATTTCCAAGCCGGTTCATTCGCGCCCCAACCGCAACATGCAAAACTTTTTCATCAACGGGCGCTATGTCAAGTCGCGCACGATGATGGCGGCGCTGGAGGAGGCGTTCAAGCACTCGATTATGGTCGGCAAGTTCCCGTCCTGCGTGCTCAACCTCACCCTGCCGTATGAAATCATCGACGTCAACGTGCACCCCTCCAAAATCGAGGTGCGCTTCATCAACGAACGCCCCGTCTTTGACGCGGTGTATCACGCGGTCAAATCCGCACTCTTGCAGTTTGACACGCAAAAGCAGGTCACGTTCAAAAAGGAAACGGCGTTCAACGACATCCGCAAGTTCAGCCCGTTTCAGCATGCCGAGGTGATTCTCAATCATCCGTCCAAGCCTGCGCTGCCCGAACAACCCGCAAAAGCCCAAAGACCTGAAAGACCTGAAAAACCTGTAACAATTGAAAGCTTTGAAAGAATTGAAAAACCCGATCCGATTCAAATGCCGGATTTGGATTTTCTCAATCACTCTGAATTGCCGCTTGGCGCCAAGGTGACGGATGCCAACCATCCCTTTGATATCTATTCCAAGGAATCCTTCCGCGCGGCGAAAAAGGCGGACGCCTTCAGCCATGCGGACGCAAACACCGCAGCGCCGCTCTTTGTCAATACGCCGCAGGAGCCGCCGGAAAATGCTGTGACGGACGCTCCTAAGCCGGAGGCAATCTCTCTGCCGGCAGCGCCGGAGAAGGATGAGCCTGCCATGCTGTACACGCCGCCCGAAAACGAGCTGTGCTACATCGGCGAAGCCTTCGGCACCTACATCATCGTCGAGCGCAACCGCAAGGAGCTGCTGCTGATTGACAAACACGCCGCCCACGAGCGCATTATCTACGAAAAGCTCAAAAGCGAAAAGGCAGGCGCGTCGCTGCAGCTTTTGCTGCAGCCCGTCACCGTCACGCTCGGCAAGGCGGAATACAACGCCGCAATTGCCCATTTGGATTTGTTTGCCGCCTGCTCCTTCGAGGTGGAGGACTTCGGCAATTCCACCGTCATTGTACGCGGCGCGCCGCAGTACATCGAAGCGGCGGAAATCGAGGACTGCATTGTAGAGATGGCGGACTATATCGCGCAGGGCAAAAACGATATTTTCTCGGAAAAAATGGATTGGTTCTATCACAACGTCGCCTGCCGCAGCGCGATAAAGGCAGGCAACAAAAACGCCGCGCAGGAGCTGATGGCAATCGTCAACACCCTGCAGGAGAATCCCGATATTCGCTACTGCCCGCACGGCAGACCGATTACCGTTGTGATGACCAAAAATGAAATTGAAAGACAATTCGGCAGGGCGTGATCGCTTGAACAATAAAATCAGGGTTGTTTCCGTCGTCGGCCCCACCGCCTCGGGAAAAACCAAGCTTTCGGTAGCGCTGGCAAAGCACTTTGACGGCGAAATCATTTCCGCGGACTCCATGCAGATTTACCGCGGCATGACCGTTGCCACCGCCAAGCCAACCCGCGAGGAGCAGGAGGGAATTCCGCACCATCTCATGGATTATCTCCCGGCAACGGAAAGCTATTCCGTCGCCAAGTTCGCCGAGGACGCGCGCCGCTGCATTGAGGAGATCAGCGGCAGGGGAAGGCTGCCCTTCATCGTCGGCGGCACCGGCTTGTATGTGGACGCGCTGCTCAACAACGTGCAGTTCATGGACGCGCAGCGCGACGATGCGCTGACCAAGCGGCTGCATGCGCAATACGAACAAAGCGGCATCGAACCGCTGCTCGCTGAGCTTGCCGGCTTTGATCCGCAATCCGCGCAGCGCCTGTCCGCCGAACGCAATCCCAAGCGCGTCATTCGCGCCATTGAATTCTACCGCACCTGCGGCGTCACCATCACCGAGCAGGCGCAGCGGTCGCGGCTGGAGGAGCCGCCCTATCAGGCGGTAAAGCTAGCACTCAACTTCCGCGACCGCGAAAAGCTCTATGAGCGCATTAACCTGCGCGTTGACCTCATGATGCAGCAGGGACTTTTGCAGGAAGCACAGGAGGTGCTCGACTCACCGCGCAGCTCCACCTCCGCTATGGCGATCGGCTACAAGGAGCTCGCCCCGTATTTTAGGGGAGAAGCCGCGCTTGCCGATTGCGTGGAAAAGCTTAAGCGCGAAACCCGTCGCTATGCCAAGCGCCAGCTGACATGGTTTCGCCGTGACAAAGACATTCATTGGCTGTATCCGGACGATTATTCTTCTTTTGAAGAATTATATGATGCAGCCGTTCAGATAATCAACAAAGGACTGCTTTATGGATAAACTACTGTTTAAACGCATATTAGTGGCGGCGCTGACCATTTTGGCGGTGGTGTATGTCACCTACCTGCTCATCAGCGCCAACTTTGACATGTATCCCACCGAAAACGCGGTACAGGCAACCGTGACCGCGTCCATTTCCGCCGACGGCTTTATCATCCGCGAGGAAACGGTCATTCCCAACAATTCCTCGGGGATTCTGTCCTACACGGTGTCCAACGGTGCCGCAGTGGAAGCGGACAGCGCCATCGCCAAGGTTTATTCCAACGAGGCGGAGGCGGTCGCCAGCAGCCGTGCCGACGCGCTGGAAGCCAAAATCAAGCTGCTCAAGGAGAGCCAGGAAAGCAGCCTGACGGGCGCCGTCAGCGTGGATATCATCAACAACAACATCAAAAGCAACCTGATTGACTACCTCTACGACATCAACCAGGGAAACGTCAACACCGCGCGCACCGACGCCGACAAGCTGCTGACCTCCATCAACCAGCGCCAGCTCCTCACAGGCAAAATCGGCAACTTTAACGAGCAAATTGCCGCGCTCACCGCGCAGGCAAACGAGCTGCGCAGCTCCTCGGGCAGCGGCAACGGCTCTGTCACCACGCCGAAGGCAGGTTATTTCACCGAATTTTGCGACGGCTACGAAAACGCCTATCCCTACGATAAAATCGATACCATGACGCTCGACGATTTCCACAACATCACCGCCGGCTCCGTTGCCAAAAACACCGCCGGCAAGGTCGTCAGCAACGTCAATTGGTATGTCGCCTGCGAAATCACCGACGACGAGGCGGCGGCGCTGTCCATCTACGACGGCAGCGTCACCGTGCTGTTTGCGGAATCCTCCACCGAGCCGATTCCGGCAACCCTGCGCCGCATCCAGCGCACCGCGGACGGCAACGCCTTGGCAGTTTTGCAGTGCGACTACATGAGCAACGCCCTGCTCGAAGCGCGCTATGAGCCGGTGGAAATCGGCATGGGCACCTTCTCGGGGCTGCGCATCAGCAAGCGCGCCATCCACGACGACTACGTCACCAAAACCACCTATGACGACAACGACAAGGCGCACAAGGAAAAGAAAAAGGTGCAGGGCGTGTATGTGCTCTATGGCAGCGAGGTGCAGTTCAAGCAGATTTCGATTCTCTATTCCACCAAGGACTATGTCATCTGCGATCCCTCTCCGCAGGAGGGAACACTCTTTAACGGAGAAACCGTTTCGATGTATGATAAAGTGATAGTAAAAGGAGACGATTTGTATGACGGCAAGGTCATTTCTTGACGTTGAGGAAAACTACAAGCGCATCAACGAGCGCATCGCCGAGGCGGCTGAAAAATCCGGCAGACGGCGCGAGGACATCACGCTGCTCGCGGCAACCAAAACCGTTGACGCCGCCACCATCAACCACGCCATTTCCCTTGGACTCGACCACATCGGCGAGAACCGCGTGCAGGAGCTGCTCTCCAAGTATGAGCAGTACGATTTGGAGCACTGCTCGCTGCAGTTCATCGGTCACCTGCAAACCAACAAGGTGCGCCAAATTGTGGACAAGGTGGACTTGATTCAGTCTGTCGATTCCCTCAAGCTCGCCAAGGAAATTGCTTCCCAGTCGCTCAAGCGCAACAAAATCACTGACATTTTGGTGGAGGTCAACATCGGCAGAGAGGAAAATAAGTCCGGCGTGTTTGAAGAAAATCTGGAGGAATTGCTCTGCCAAATTTCCCAATTAGAGGGAATTTCGGTCAAAGGACTCATGACAATTCCCCCGATTTGTGAAAATGAACACAAAATTTTAAAATATTTTAATAATATGCACAAGTTATTTATTGACATTTCGCAAAAAAAATTAGATAATGTAAATATGACTATACTTTCCATGGGTATGTCTGCCGATTATTATGAGGCAATATTGGAAGGCGCGAATATGGTAAGAGTCGGCTCGGCGCTGTTCGGCGCGAGAAATTATACATAATTCAGGAGGAAAAAACAATGGCAGGAATCGTAGATAAGTTCAAACGTATGTGGGACGCTCCCGACGACGAGCACGAGTACGATGAGTACGGCTACGCCGACGAGGGCGAGGAGGCGTATGAGGAGCCCGCTCCTCGTGAGCGCGAAAGAGAGCGCGAGCGCCCGGCAGCCTCTAATCCCAGAAACAAGGTGGTCAACATCAACGCCACCGCAAAGCTGCAGGTGGGCATTTTCAAGCCCGAGCGCTTCGGTGAGGAAACCCGTTCTATTGCGGATGAACTGATGAAAACCCACACCGTTGTCTTGAACCTCGAGGACACCAACAAGGATATGGCAAGAAGAATCCTTGACTTCCTCAGCGGCGTTGCCTATGCCAACAACGGCAAAATCAAAAGAGTTGCCACCAACACCTACATCATCATTCCCTCGAATGTTGATCTGACCGGCGACGACCTTTTGGACGAACTCGAAAACAGTGGCGTATACTTCTGATAACGACAGGCTTTTCCTTTCCAAGCTCGACGACGGCGTCTATTTGTGCCAAAAGCGGCAGAGAGCCTATTTCTTTCCGTTTTTCACCGAGCGTGAGCAGGCGCTTGCCGACGCGCATTTAAAAGCCGCGGATGTTCCGAGCTATGCCTTTTTCGGCGGCTATGAGGGCGCCGAGCTCAAAATGCTCGGGCTGTTCTTTTGGGACGAGGAGCCGTTTCCGCTTTGCGCGCTGCAATTTGTGTTTCGCAAATGCGACAAGCTGACGCACCGCGACTTTCTCGGCGCGCTGATGTCGCTGGGCGTGGAGCGTGAAACCGTCGGCGACATTTTGGTGGAGGACGGCAGGTGTGTCGTTTTCGTCAAGGCTGACATCAGGGACTATATCACCTCCCAGCTGTTCAAGGTGGGCAAGGTCGGCGTCACCGTCACCGACGCCAATCCCGACAGGCTGCCGCAGGGCAGAGGCTTTGACGAAAAGGAATACACCGTCGCTTCGCTGCGGCTTGACGCGGTTGTTGCCGCGGTCACCGGGCTTTCGCGCGAGAAAACCAAGAGCCTGATTTTGTCCGGCAGCGTTACGCACAACCACCTGGAATGTCAAAACATCAGCCAAAGCGTTTGTGAAAACGACACGCTGACCGTCAGGGGAAAGGGAAAATTTGTTCTTCGCGGTGTCATGGGGGAAACAAAAAAACACCGTATCAGAATATCGGTTATTCATTATAGATAAGGAGTGCTACCAATGCTTACGATTGAAGAAATCAAAAACATCAGCTTCAGAAAAGCGACTCTCAGCGGCGGCTACCGCGCCGAGGACGTCGATTCCTTTATCGACGAAGTAATCGCAACCTTTGAGCAGCAAAAAAAGGAAAAAACAAACCTTGTACATAAAATTGACCGCTTGGCTACCCGTCTGGAGGAGTACCGCGAGGACGAGGAAACCGTCCGCAACGCGCTGCTGACCTCCCAGAAGATGAGCGACGCCTGCATAAAAGAGGCAAAGGAAAAGGCGGCTAAAATCATCAGAGACGCCGAGGAAAAGGCGCAGACGCTCGTTGCCGAGGCAAACAACATGACCGTGCTGGAAAAGGAGAAGTATCTCCAGCTCCAGCAGGACGCCGTTGCCCTCAGAAACGAGCTGATTGAGCTGTACACCAAGCACATCCAGTCCATCGACGATTTGCCCACTATGTCCGATGTGGAGCAGAGCCGTCAGGAGCTGGACGAAAAATATCCCACCACGCCTGTTCAGACTGCACCGCAGCCGGCTCCTGCCGCGCCTGCACAGCCCGAGGAGCCTGCGCCGCAAATCAGCGAAGCGCAAAAGGTGACCGACGCCACCACGCGCGTTGCCATCAAGCGCCCCGGCAAGTTTAATCACCTCAAATTCGGCGACAACTATGACGTTTCCGGCGAATAAGCCGTTTATTCTGTAATTTATTGGAGAGAGCAAGTATATGTGTAAAGATTGCAAGGATTATAACGCTACCCTGAATCTTCCCAAAACCGATTTTCCGATGCGTGCCGGTCTGCCCAAAAGCGAGCCGGTGATGCTGAAGCAGTGGGAAGAGGAAAAAGTTTATGAAAAGCTGATGAAAAAGGGTGAGGGCAAGCCCCTGTTTGTGCTGCACGACGGACCGCCCTATGCCAACGGCGACATCCACCTCGGCCACGCGCTCAACAAAATCCTCAAGGACTTCATTGTGCGCTACAAGAACATGGCGGGCTTTCAATCTCCGTTTGTTCCCGGCTGGGACACCCACGGTCTGCCCACCGAGCTGAAGGCAAGACAAAAAGCAGGCATCGGCAACTCCGCCGACATCTCTGTTGTCGAGCTGCGCAAGCTCTGTGAGGAATTTGTCAGCGGCTACATCAACGACCAGCGCGAGCAGTTCAAGCGCTTGGGCTGCATCGGCGAGTGGGATAATCCTTATGTCACCTTAAAGCACGAATACGAAGCGGAGCAGATCAAAGTCTTTGCCGAAATGGCGGACAAGGGCTATATCTACAGAGGCTTAAAGCCCGTCTATTGGTGCCCCGAGTGCAAGACCGCTCTGGCGGAGGCTGAAATTGAGTACGCAGAGGATCCCTGCCATTCCATCTACGTCAAATTCAATGTCACCGACGACCTCGGCAAGTTTGAAGCCTTGGGTATTGATCCCAAAAAGGTCTACTTCGTCATTTGGACAACCACCACCTGGACTCTTCCTGCGAACGTCGCTATCTGCGTCGGACCGCGCTATGAATATTCCGTCATCAAGTGCGGTGAGGAATACTATGTCATGGCGACCGATTTGTACAAATCCGCCATGGAGGAAGCCGGCATCACCGACTACGAGGTGGTTGCAACCATCAAGGGCAGCGAGCTGGAGTATATGAAAACACAGCATCCGTTCCTTGACCGCGAATCTCTCCTGATTGTGGGCGATCACGTCACCCTCGAAAGCGGCACCGGCTGCGTTCCCACCGCACCCGGTCACGGTGTTGACGACTACAACGTCTGCCGCAACTATCCCGAAATTCCCGTCATTTGTCCTGTCAACGGCGACGGCGTGCTCACCGAAGAAGCAGGCGAGTTTGCCGGACTGACAACCGACGAAGCCAATAAAAAGATTGCGATTAAGCTGGACGAAACCGGCGCGCTGTTCGCGCTGAAAAAGATTATCCACCAGTATCCGCATTGCTGGAGATGTAAATCTCCGATTCTGTTCCGTGCCACCGACCAGTGGTTCTGCTCGGTGGACGACTTCAAGGACGCCGCTGTGGACGCTATCAACACCGTTCAGTGGATTCCTGCCTGGGGACAGGACAGAATTACCTCTATGGTGCGCGACAGAAAAGACTGGTGTATTTCCCGTCAGCGCAAGTGGGGCGTTCCGATTCCCATCTTCTACTGCAAGGACTGCGGCGAGCCGTTCATTGACAAGGACGCTATGCTCGCGGTAGCCGACCTCTTCGGCAAAGAGGGCTCCAACGCGTGGTTTGACCGCGACGCGAGCGAAATCCTGCCCGAAGGCACCAAATGCCCCCAATGCGGCGGCACTGCCTTTGACAAAGAAAAAGACATCATGGACGTGTGGTTTGACAGCGGTTCCTCACACACTGCCGTCTGCAAGCGCCGCGGCTATCTCGGCTTCCCGGCTGATTTGTACCTCGAGGGCAACGACCAGTACAGAGGCTGGTTCCAGTCCTCGCTGCTGACCTCGGTTGCCACCACCGGCACAGCTCCCTACAGAGCGGTGCTGACGCACGGCATGATTCTCGATATGGAAAAGCGCAAAATGAGTAAGTCACTCGGCAACGGCATCAGCCCTCAGGAGGTCATGAAGCAGTTCGGCGCCGATGTGCTCCGTCTGTGGGTGGCGTCCTGCGACTACCAGTCCGACGTCAACATCTCGTTTGATATTCTCAAGCAGCTTTCCGAATCCTACAGAAAAATCAGAAACACTGCCCGATACATCCTCGGCAACCTTTCCGATTTCAACCCCGACGCCGACATGGTGCCTGTCGATGAGCTGCTGCCGATTGACAAGTGGGCGATTGCCACCCTCAATGATTTGATTGAGAAGGTCAAGACCTCTTACGACAACTACGAGTTCCACATTGTATACCACAGCATCCACAACTTCTGCGTGGTAGAGATGTCCAACTTCTATCTGGACGTCCTCAAGGACAGACTGTACACCGAAAAGGCGGACAGCCATTCCAGAAAAGCGGCGCAGACCGCCATCTATCTTATTCTCAACGCCATGACCAGAATGTTGGCGCCGATTCTCGCCTACACCTCCGATGAAATCTGGAAGTTTATGCCGCACGGTGCAGCCGACAACGCCGAGCACGTTATCTATAACGACATGCCCGAAACCATCGCGCTGACCGTTGACGACGGCTTTATGGCGTTCTGGGAGGAAATCCACGCGCTGCGCGACGACGTCAAGAAGGCGATTGAGCCGCTGGTAAAGGAAAAGACCATCAAGGGCTCCCTCGAAGCCAAGGTCACCCTTGCCGCAGGCGGCGACAAGCTGGCGTTCCTCCAAAAGGCGGAAGGTGAGCTGAAGGCAGCCTTCATCGTCAGCGAAGTGGAAATCGTTGACAACGGCGGCGAGCTTGCCGTTACCGTTGAAAAGGCAGAAGGCGAAAAGTGCGAGCGCTGCTGGGCAATCAGCAAGACCGTCGGTCAAAGCGAGGAGCATCCCACGCTCTGCGCGCGCTGCTGCGAAATTTTAAAATAATCATGTATGACGGTAAATCGGTGTATTTCGCTACACCGATTTATTGATATGGAGGAAACTATGCCCTATATTGCGCTTGCCATCGGCGTCGTGCTCGCGGCAATCGACCAGATTATCAAATATTTCATCGTCACCGATTTAAAGCCCGTCGGCACCGTGAATGTGCTCGGCGACGTCTTTAAGCTGACCTACGTGGAAAACCGCGGCGTGGCGTTCGGCATGTTTTCGGGCATGCAGTGGGTGTTCATCGTGCTGACCTCGCTGCTGCTTGCCGCTATCATCTTTTATATGTTCAAAAAACGCCCGTCCGGCAAGTTTTTCTACATCACCGTCGCGCTGATTATCGGCGGCGGCGTGGGCAATTTAATCGACCGCGTGTTTCTCAATTATGTGGTGGATTACCTCAGCCTGTCATTTTTTCCGCCGGTCTGCAACTTTGCCGATTACTGCATCACCGTCGGCGTAGTGCTGTTGGCGGTGTACCTGCTTTTCTTTGCCGACAAGGACAGGAAAAAGGAATTGCATCATGACTGAGCACCGCTTTGTCTGTGAAACGCCGGGCGCGCGGCTGGACAAATTCCTCGCGGATTCGGACGCCGGCATCTCGCGCAGCGCGGCGGTGTCGCTGATTGAAAGCGGCGCGGTGCTGCTTAACGGCAAGCCTGCCAACAAGAAGCAAAAGCTGTGCGCCGGCGATGAGGTGCTGGTGCGCATTCCCGAGCCCGTGCCGTATGAAGCCAAGGCGGAAAACATTCCGCTCGACATCGTCTATGAGGACGCCGACCTTTTGGTGGTCAACAAGCCAAAGGGCATGGTGGTGCACCCGGCGGCAGGCAACTACGAGGGCACGCTCGTCAACGCGCTGCTGTATCACTGCGGCGACAGTTTGTCGGGCATCAACGGCGTGCTGCGCCCGGGCATCGTCCACCGTATTGACAAGGACACCAGCGGTCTGCTGATTGTCGCCAAAAACGATAACGCCCACCAAAAGCTTGCCGCGCAGATAAAAGAACATTCCTTCACGCGCGAATATGAGGCGGTGGTGTTCGGCTCGCTCAGGGACGACAGGGGAGTGGTGGATGCGCCGATTGGGCGCCATCCGGTTGACCGCAAAAAAATGTGCGTCACCGAAAAAAACAGCAAGCACGCCGTCACGCATTATGAGGTGCTGCGCCGCTATAAGGGCTACACGCACATCAAGTGTGTGTTGGAAACCGGCAGGACCCACCAAATCCGCGTGCACATGGCGTACCTCGGTCATCCCGTCGCAGGCGATCCCGTTTACGGCGTCAAAAACGAGAAGGTTGCCTTCACAGGGCAGTGCCTGCACGCGCGCAAAATCGGCTTTGTCCATCCGGTCAGCGGTCAATATTTGGAGTTTTCTTCGGATTTGCCGCCGTATTTTTCGGCTTTTTTAAATAAATTGGAGAATATCAGCAAATAATCCGCCGATTTTTCAAAAAAGGCTTGCAATCTATTTTCTTTTATGATATCATATTAAGGTGTTTGAGACCGTCGTTACTCTCGACGCGATTCACAAAACGGCATTTGCCGTCATTATGAAGCTGATAGTCCGCTGCTTTCGGGTATGAATATCGGGTAAAATTAGGAGGATAAAAATGGACGCATTAAAAACCATTGCTGCCGACTCTGTCAAGGAGAACACTCCTGAGTTCGGCATCGGCGATACCATCAGGGTATCCGTCAACATTCGAGAAGGCGAAAGAGAGAGAATCCAGATGTTCGAGGGCACTGTTATCGCAAAGCGCGGCAGCGGTGTAGCCGAGACCTTTACCGTCAGACGTGTTGCTTACGGCGTCGGCGTGGAAAGAGTATTTCCCCTGCATTCTCCCAACGTAAAGGACATCAAGGTTGTCCGCTACGGTAAGGTTCGCAGAAGCAAGCTCTACTACCTGCGTGACAGAGTCGGTAAGGCTGCGAAAGTTAAAGAACAGATTCGTAAGTAATTCTCGAATCACGGAAAGGGAACTGCTTAGGTTCCCTTTTTTATTATTCATTCATAGTGCACGCACGATGTTATACAGAAGCAGGTGAGGATATGAGCAGAAGCAAAAGAGATTTGTTTTCCGAAGGCTTTGAAACGGAATCTTCCGCTGATTTCGGCTTGGAATATGACGACGAAGAAATCGCGGAGCAGGCAGGCAGCTTTGAAAAGGAGTTCAAATCCGTTTTCGAGGAAAGCCAGCCCGAAAAAAAGGCAAAGAAAAAGTTTTTGGCGGTCAATCCCGAGGGCGGCATTGCCGGCGCCTATGACTGGATTCGCTGCGTGCTGTTTTCGGTTG
>CADCAD010000006.1 GCA_902799325.1 uncultured Ruminococcus sp.
GATTCCGTAGGGTCTGAGCATATCGATCAGGGTCTTGACTCTCGCCGAGGTTTCGCAGTATTCTACGGTCACGCAGCTCGGCGCCGCGTCGACGATTTTCGCCTGCATGATTTCGGCTGTCTTGATGATCTCCGCACGCTTTGATGCGGCGCAGTGAACCTTGATCAGAATCAGCTCGCGGCTGATGAACTCGCCTTCGTTCAGGCGCTTGACCTTGATGACGGGAATCACCTTGTTGAGCTGCTTTTCGAGCTGTTCCACCACATATTCGTCGCCGTTGGCAACGATGGTGATGCGCGACACATCGGGGTTGTTGGTCACACCCACGGCAAGCGAGTCGATGTTGAAGCCGCGGCGCGAAAACAGTCCCGAAATCTTGGACAGCACGCCCGCCTGGTTTTCTACCAATATAGATAATGTATACTGCATACCATCACCTCATATCGACGGAGTGTCGGGATAAACGTTGCAGACAAGGATAAACGGCTTGTCCGACTTCACAACGGTTTTCAGAATTTCCTCGGCTTCCTCGTTGCTGTTTGCCTCGGCGTGGTCAATGCCATACGCCTCGGCGAGCTTCAGAAAATCGGGATCTCCCTGCAAAATCGTGGCGGCGTGGCGCTTGTTATAGTTAAAATCCTGCAGCTCGCGCACCATGCCCAGACGGTGGTTGCGCATGATGATGATTTTGATGGCGAGATTGTTGCCGACGATGGTGGCAAGCTCGTTCATGCTCATCTGGAAGCTGCCGTCGCCGCAGACAACGACAACGTCGCGGTTGGGACGGGCAAACTTGACGCCGACGGACGCCGGAATAGAATAGCCCATCGTGCCCATGCCGCCGGTGGTGAGGAATCTGCCGTCGCGGATCATAAAGTTGTTGGCGCACCAAATTTGGTTTTGACCGACGTCAGCCACCAAAATCGCCTTGCTGCGCAGCATGGAGCTGAGCTTGGCAACGAGCGCGCGCGGCTCCACAAAACCGTCAAACGTAGGCGCTGTGCGGAAAAAGCTCTTTTTCCAGCCCTTGACGGTTTCCTGCCACTGGTTGGGCACCACATAGTCGCCGATTTCGTCATACAGCATGTTGAGCACGTTTTTCATATCGCCGACAATCGGAATCGCGGTTTTGACGTTCTTGCCGATTTCGGCAGGGTCGATGTCGATGTGAATGACCGTGGTGTTTTCGCTCATCTGGTCGGGCGCGGCAACCGCGCGGTCGCCCAGTCTGGCGCCGCACACAATCACCAAATCCGCGTCGTGCAAAGCGCGGTTGGCAACAGGCTTGCCGTGGGTGCCGAGCATGCCGAGATACATCTCGTGGTCGCTGGGCATAACGCCGATGCCCATCATCGTAGAGATAACGGGAATACGGGTTTTGTCGGCAAACGCCTGGAATTTCGGCTTTACGCCCGAGGACAGCACTCCGCCGCCTGAAACAATCAGCGGTCGGCGGCTGTTTTTAATCGCCTCCACCGCGCGCTTCACCTGAACGGCATGACCGCGCGTGTTGGGCTTGTAGCCGATGATATTGACCTTTTCGGGATATACAAAGCTCTCGACCGTGTTGGTTTGTATATCCATGGGAATGTCGATTAAAACGGGGCCCTTTCTGCCGGTGGAAGCGATGTGGAACGCCTCCTTGAAAATGCGCGGCAAATCCTCGGTTTTGCTGACGAGGTAGCTGTGCTTGACAAACGGCTCGCAGGCGCCGGTGATGTCCGCCTCCTGAAAGACGTCGCGGCCGAGCAAATCGCTTTTGACCTGACCGGTGATGGCAATCATCGGCACAGAGTCCGCATAGGCGGTGGCGATGCCCGTAATCAGGTTGGTGGCGCCGGGACCCGAGGTGGCGACACAAACGCCCGGCAGACCGCTGCAGCGCGAATAGCCGCTTGCCGCGTGTGCCGCGTTTTGCTCCTGACGCACCAAAACGTGCTTGATGGAAGAATCATAGAGCTTATCATAGAACGGACAAATGGTTGCGCCGGGATAGCCAAAGACGACCTTAACACCCTCCGCTTCAAGACATTTGACCATTATTTCAGCACCGCTGATCATTGTGTCGTTCCCTCCTTTTCTTGGAATAGACCTGCTATTCCACAATCCGTAACCTATATTATACAACAAAGAAAATAAAATGTAAAGCGTTAATTGAAAAATAGGGCGATTCTCGCTGCGCAGATGCATGCGCCCCTTTTCCGCACAGCAAAAATGCCCCGGAAATCCGGGGCACTGTTCCACGTATCAATGGCACTTATTCTTCATCGGGCAGTCCGCGCAGCCGCAGCCGCAGGTGGACTGTCCCTTTTTCTTTTTGCGGATAAAGTTGAACACAATCAGCCCGACCGCCGCCGCAAGAACGGCTGCGACGATGATGGTGCCGAGATTATTGAGAATCCAATCCATAAACAAACCTTCTTTATGATTTCACTTTAACGGAAAGACGGTCGGCTTCCTTATACGGCCTGCACAGCAGATAGCCTGCCAAGGCGAGCACCGCCGCCGCGGCAATCAGCCCGAAGATGTTGAGGCTGCCCGTAAAGGCGGAGCCAATCTGGAAAATGCACAGCGACACCGCATAGGCAAACACACACTGATAAGCGATGGCAAACGCCGTCCACTTGGCGGAGTTCATCTCGCGCCGGATAGCGCCGATAGCCGCGAAGCAGGGCGCGCAGAGCAGGTTGAACACGAGGAACGAGTACGCCGCAAGCTGCGTCATGCTGACAAAATCGAGGACGCCGAACACGCCGACAACCTCCTCCTTTGCCACCAGTCCCATGAGGGTAGCCACCGTAGCGGTCGCGTCGCCGAAGCCGAGCGGTACAAAAATCCACTTGATGGCGTTGCCGACAACGCCGAGGATACTGTCGGACAGCTCCATATCGGTGCTGAAGCCGAAGGCGCCGTCCACCCAGCCGAAGTGCGAGCCTGCCCAGATGACAATGGACGAAAGCAGAATGATGGTACCTGCCTTTTTGATAAACGACCAGCCTCTTTCCCACATCGAGCGCAGCACGTTGCCGACAGTGGGCAGATGGTACGCCGGCAGCTCCATGACGAACGGCGCCGGGTCGCCCGCGAACATCTTGGTCTTTTTCAGCATAATGCCCGAGAGCACAATTGCCGCCATGCCGATGAAGTACGCCGAGGGCGCCACCCACCACGCGCCCTTAAACAGCGCTGTGGCAATCATCGAGATAATCGGCAGCTTGGCGCCGCAGGGAATAAATGTAGTGGTCATGATGGTCATGCGGCGGTCGCGCTCGTTTTCGATGGTGCGCGACGCCATAACGCCGGGAACGCCGCAGCCGGTGCCGATGAGCATGGGGATAAACGACTTGCCCGACAAACCGAACTTGCGGAAGATTCTGTCCATGACAAACGCGATACGCGCCATGTAGCCGCAGCTTTCGAGAATGGCAAGGAAGATGAACAGCACAAGCATTTGCGGCAAAAAGCCCAGCACCGCGCCCACACCGGCAATCACGCCGTCAATCAGCAGGCTCTTGAGCCATTCGGCGCAGTTGATGGCGTTCAGCCCTCTTTCCGCGAGCACCGGCACGCCCGGCACCCACACGCCGTAGTCGGCGGGATCGGGCTCTACATCAAACTCGCCCTCCTCGTTGAGCGGCAGATATTGGTTGATGTCATATACCTTTTGGTCAACGCCGTCCTCTTCTCCGGCGTAGAATTCGTCCGCATAGCTGCCGTAGGCTTCCTCAAACGCGCCGAAGTCCGCGTCGTCAAACGCCGCCTTCAGCTCGCCCGCACCGACGATTTTTTCATCGTCAGCCGCCTGCTCCAGCAGCTTGCCAAGCTCCTTGTTGCTGAAAATCTTGTCCTCTGCCCATTTGTCCACGGCGTCGTTATACTCGCTCGCGCCGATGTTGAACAAGTGGAAGCCGTCGCCGAACACGCCGTCGTTCACCCAGTCGGTCAGCGCGGTACCGACGGTGGAGATGGAAACATAGTACACCAGCGTCATAATCAGCGCGAAAATCGGCAGCGCCGCAAAGCGGTTGGTCACCACGCGGTCGATTTTATCAGACACCGTCAGCTGCCCCTTATTTTTCTTTTTATAGCAGCCCTTGATGACCGACGCGATATACACATAGCGCTCGTTGGTGATGATGCTTTCCGCGTCGTCGTCCATCTCCTGCTCGGCGCGCTGAATGTCCTTATCAATATGCTCCCGGACAGTCGCGTCAAGGCGCAGCTGCTCGAGCACCTTGTCGTCGCGTTCAAAAATTTTAATCGCGTACCAGCGCTGCTGTTCCTCGGGCAGGTCGTGTACCACCGCCTCCTCAATATGTGCCAGCGCGTGCTCCACCACGCCGCTGAAGGTGTGCTGCGGCGCCGTGCGTGCGCCCTTGGCGGCGTCGATGGCGGCTTCTGCCGCTTCCGTCACGCCGGTGCCCTTGAGGGCGGAAATCTCCACGATTTTGCAGCCCAGCGCGCGCGAAAGCTCGTCAACGCGAATCACATCGCCGTTTTTCCGCACCACGTCCATCATGTTGATGGCGATGACCACGGGGATTCCCAGCTCGGTGAGCTGCGTCGTCAAATAGAGGTTGCGCTCGAGGTTAGTGCCGTCGATGATGTTGAGAATGGCATCGGGGCGCTCGTTAATCAGATAGTTGCGCGCCACGACCTCCTCCAGCGTGTAGGGCGAAAGCGAATAGATGCCCGGCAGGTCGGCGATGGTGACGTCGCTGTGCTTTTTCAGCCTGCCTTCCTTTTTTTCCACCGTCACGCCCGGCCAGTTGCCGACAAACTGGTTGGAGCCTGTCAGCGCGTTAAACAGCGTTGTTTTGCCGCTGTTGGGGTTGCCCGCAAGGGCTATGGTAATACTCATTTTTATCTTCCTCTCCTGTTGTTGCCGCCCAACAGTTAGCTTTCGCTAATCATTGGGCAATTAAAAAAGCGGTTATGCCACCTCAATCATCGCGGCGTCCGCCTTGCGCAGCGACAGCTCATAGCCGCGCACGGTGATTTCCACTGGGTCGCCCAGCGGCGCCACCTTGCGGACGGTGATGCTCACGCCCTTGGTGATGCCCATGTCCATAATTCTGCGCTTGATCGCGCCCTCGCCGTGCAGCTTTTTGACCGTGACGGTCTCGCCGATGTGCGTATCCTTTAGTGTTTTCATCGTCTGCTCTCCTCTTTAGACAAAAATTTTTTTCGCCATTTCCTCGCTGACAGCGACGCGCGATTCCTTGATGTTGACAATCCAATTGCCGCCTGTTTGCGTCACCGCCGTGATTTCGGCGCCCGGCACAAAGCCCAGGTTTTCCATGTGCTTTTTCAGCTCGGGACTGCCGCTGACTTTTTTGATTATGTAGCTTTCGCCGACATCGGCAAAAACAAAAGGCATCATATTCTTCGCTCCTTAGGTGTTAGCCTAGCCTAACTTTATTGCCTTTAAAAGGGTTAGCTGTCACTAACCCGTCCTCTCCTAATTATACACATCCGCCGCGGAATGTCAACCCTTTTTCCGAAAAAAGTTAGAAAACGCTAACTCGTCATACAGTTTTATAAAAACAAACTTTTCTTTAACTCCGCGAGGGCTGTCATTACAATGTTAAGGGTAGGTTAAGGGAGTGCTGGAAAGTTGGAATTAATCACAACGCTTCTTAAAATTTGTAGGGGCGCACCCGCGTGTGCGCCCGGGCGACGTTCGTGCTGTTCTGAGGGCGCACACGCGGGTGCGCCCCTACGAAGTTAAGGTCAGGTTCGGTTTATTCGCAAGGTTGCAGGTGCGCAGAACGGTTTGGATTAACCGCATTTTTCAGCGTGACCGTAGGGGCGGCGCTTGCCGCCGCCCGTTTGCCGCTCTGCGGCAAAATGACAGGGGCAAGCCCTGTCACTACAATGCTGAATGCAGGTTGAATATAGTCGCAACGCTCTGCCGAGAATGAATCGCCTGCGCGCATGAATAGCGCTGCGCATATGAATAGCGCAGCGCAGCATTACAAATCAGGTGCGGACAGCGTCCGCCCGCAATTTTCCACTTTCCATTTTCAATTTTCCATTGAACAAGCGTCAAACCTTCAACAGCCGCGCGGTATACAGCACGCAAATCACGCACACGCCGGTGTCGGCGAGGACGGACATCCACATCTGCGCCAAGCCGAAAAACGCCAAAAGAATCACCGCCGCCTTGACCGCCAGCGCAAAAATGATGTTCGCGCGGATGGTGTTCAGCGTTTTCCGCGCCAGCCGCACCGCCTTGGGCAGGGCTGACAAATCGCCCGAAGACAGCACCACGTCGGCGGCTTCAATCGCCGCCTCGCTGCCGAGCCCCATCGCAACGCCGCAGTCGCTTTTGCTCAGTACCGGCGCGTCGTTGATGCCGTCGCCGACAAAACAAACCGTGCCGCCGCTTTCCTGTTCGGCAGTGATGATATTGAGCTTATCCTGCGGCAGCAGCTCCGCGCGCACGGTCATGCCGGGCAGCTGTTCCGCCGCAGCCGCGGCGTTTTGCGCGGTGTCGCCCGTCAGCAGCAGCTTTTTCTGCACGCCCAAACGGTCGAGTTCCGATAAGACATCCTTTGCCTCCGCGCGCAGCGTGTCGGCAATTTCAATCGTGCCGGCAAGCCTGCCGTCCACGACTAAGTAAACCGCGTTTTTATCCTTGCTCTCCGCAGGCGCCTTGCCGCCGAACAGCTTCGCGTTGCCGCAGGCGACGGTTTTGCCGTTCCATTCGGCGGAGGTGCCGCTCGCCGCGATTTCGCGGTAGTTTTGCAAAGCATACGCGTCCGCGCTGCCGCTCTCCTTAATCGCCTGCGCAATCGGGTGCGCCGAGTGTTTTTCGCACGCCGCCGCCAGATTGAGCACCTGCTCCCGGGTAAACTCGCCGTAGGCGGTCACGCCTTTCACCGCAAATTTGCCGGTGGTCAGCGTGCCGGTTTTATCAAACGCAAAGCAGTCCGCCTTGGCGAGCGCCTCCAGATATCTGCCGCCCTTCATCAGCACGCCCAGCCGCGAGCCGGCGCCGATGCCCGAATAGTAGGCGAGCGGCACGGAAATCACAATAGCGCACGGGCAGCTTGCCACCAGCACAATCAGTGCCTTGTACAGCCAGCTCTGGAAGCCGCCAAAGCCCAGCAGCGGCGGCAAAACGGCAATCAGCACCGCCAGCCCCACCACCACGGGGGTATACACATTGGCAAAGCGCGTGATAAACTTTTCGCGCTGTCCCTTCTGCGCGGCGGCGTCCTCCACCAAGCGGAGAATCCGCGTCGCGGTGCTCTCTCCGAAGTCCTTTGTCGTCCGCAGCGTCAGCAAGCCGTCACCGTTCATGGAGCCGCTCAGTACCTCGCTGCCCTGCTCCGCCTGCACGGGCACGCTTTCGCCGGTCAGCGCCGAGGTGTCGATAAACGAACTGCCCTCCAGCACTACGCCGTCCAGCGGCACGCGCTCATGCGGCGCGACCACAATCACGCTGCCGATGGCAACGTTCTCCGCGTGCACCGTCCGCTCCTGTCCGTTTTCGCGCACGGTCGCGGTGTCGGGGCGAATCTTGCTCAGCTTTTCAATATCGCGGCGGCTCTTGCCCACCGCCAAGTCCTCGATAAATTCGCCGATGGAAAACAGGATAGTCACCATCGCCGCCTCCACATATTCGCCGAGGAAAAACGCGGCAATCACCGCCACGGTAATCAGCACCGTTTCCTCAATGCGCAGGCGGAAGGCGTTTTTGACGCCCTTGATAAACACGTCATAGCCTGCCGCGAGCGTGGCGGCAAGGCTGAGCCCGAACACCGTCCAATGCACGGCGGCACCCTCGCCGCCTGCCAAATGAAGCACCAGCGCGGCAACGCCGAGCGCCACAGCCGACGCCAGCAAAAGCTTTTTCAGCTTGCCTCCGCTTCCGTGGTCATGGTGATGGTCATGCCCGTGCTCGTGTGCGTGCTCATGATGGTCGTGGTCGCAGTCGCAGCCGTCCGTATGGCAATGGTCATGGTCGTGATGCGCGTGCTCACGGTGCGCGTGACGGTGCGCGTCAAATGACTTGACATGCACGCCGTCCTCAATGCTGTCGCAAATCGCCTGAATCTCTGCCAGCGGCTCGTCCTTATCGCTTTCAAACTGCAATTTTTTGGTGGCAAAGTTAAAGCTCACCTTGTCAAAGCCCTCTGTTTGGGCAATTTTTGTTTCGATTTTCGCCGCGCAGTGGGCGCAGTTCAAATCCTCCAACAGTAATGTATGCCGCATATGCTCACTCCAAAATATGATCCATACCCATCTCGATGATTTTCTTCACATGGTCGTCGTCCAGCGTGTAGTACATCTGCTTGCCGTCGCGCCGCACGCGCACGAGCTTATTCTGCCGCAGCACGCGGAGCTGGTGCGAAATGGTGCTCTGCTCCATTTTCAGCGACTCGGCGATATCCGTCACCGACAGCTCCGCGTCGGACAGCAGCACCATAATGCGCAGGCGCGTGGAATCGCCGAACACCTTGAACAAGTCGGCAAGGTCAAACAGTATTTCAATATCAGGACATGTTTTATCGGGGCAGATTTTTTCGTCCACGGGAATCCCTCACTCTTCATCATATGTTTGAACAATTGAATATATGAATATCTGTTCATTTATTAATTTGAGTATACCACACATTTCTCCCTCTGTCAATTATTTTTTTCCGGCATTGAAGAAAATCATCTTGCCGACACTTTCATCAACGCCAAGCGGCAAATGACAGGGGCAAGCCCTGTCACTACAATGCTGAGGATAGGTTGGAATTAACAGCATACCTCTCCTTAACTTCGTAGGGGAGGTACGGCTGTCGCCCAGACCCCCTCTGTCCCCCTATTAGGGGGCAGAAACCCTTGCGGTCTCCCGTTTGCCGCAGACGCTCCCGCAAAAAAAAAACAGGCGCACCGTTTGGTGCGCCTGCGTGCGTGTAATATTATGCGGTTTTCGCTACCTTTCTGCCGACACTGCCGATTTCATCGGTGTATTCAGCCACGTACTTCTGAATGAGGGTAACGTCCTTGATGGACACTCTGCCGTCGCGGTTGCAGTCAGCCGCAACAAGCGCGTCGCCCGTCAGCTTCGAAATTTCAGCAAGGTGCTGCTGAATCTTGGTGGCGTCGGTGATGGTGATCTGACCGTCCTGATTGGCGTCGCCGATGAGGATACCTTCCTCAGGCTCGGTCTCGGGCTCTGTGGGAGGTTCTGTCGGAGGCTCGGTGGTGGGAATCGGAGGCTCGCCGCCGTCGGTGTACAGATACACAACGTTGATAACGCCGGGAGCGTAGTTGCCGCTTGCGTTGCCGGGGATAATCGCGTCATCTCTGCCGAAGAGCACAGAGGTGGTGTAGGTGCCGGAGGTGTTCACCGCGGTGGCGTCCTTCACAACATCGGGAGAGAGCTTCTCGCCGGTTTTAACGCTGATGTGGCTGGTCTTGATGGTGGAGTTAAAGCTGACCTTCTTGCTCTGAATGGTCGCTTCGCCTGCTACCAAATAGCCGGACTCGCCCATGCCGGGCTCCTGCTTGCCGCCGGAGATACGGAAGATAACATATGCGCTGCCGGCAGGAATGGTGCCGACCCACTCGCCGTTGGTGAGCGTCATCTTCGCCTGCGCGTTCTTCAGAACATCGTCCCACTTGCCGAAGATGTCAACGCCGTCCTCGGTGTAGGCATACATCCAGCAGTTTTTGGCGGTGGTGTTGTCCTTATAGTGAACCTTTGTGGTGGCGGTGGAAAGCTTCTTATAGGTAAAGGTGATGGTCTTGTCGTTGCCGTCAAACACGCCGATGGTCTGGGCAGGATAGTTGGCGGTATCCAGCTCATAGCCCTGAACGGCAGGAGCGGTCACGGTGTAAGCGTCGCCTTCCTTGTAGTGGGTTTTCTGCGATTCCTTCACAGCGGTGCCGGCGCCGTCCTGATACTGAACGGTGAGATAGCCGTCCTTGATAGCGGCGTCGCTGTAGGTGAAGGTGACGGTGTAGTTGCCGTTTGCCTCAACCGTGCCGGAGGTGCTGCCGGTGGTGTTGACAAGCTTGCGGCTGAACAGAATAGTGCTGTCGGGCAGTGCGCGATAGGTGTTGCCGGTGCGATACTTCGCGTTCTGCGTCTTGAGGGTGGTGCCGCTTTCGGTGACATGCTTCACGGTCAGCGTGCCATAGGAATCGCTGATGGGCTTCGCCGCAAGATTGCTGACCAGCACAATTGTGCCCTTGCCGGGAACGGATACGGAGCTGCCGTTGAAGTCGGCAATACCCTTGATGTCCGCGCCGGTCTTGGAAATGGAGCTGCCCGCTACGGAGTTGGCAACAACCTTCCAGGAAGAAGCGCCGAGACCGGAGATGGTGTAAGCGCTGTTGTCGTTGTTATAGAGCACGCAAACCTTGCTCCATTCGCCGGAGCCGCCGTTGTAGGCATAGGCAACAACATGGCCTTCCTTGGAAATCCAAGTGGGCGTCACAAAGGTGTTGCTGTTGATAGCGCTGAGGTTGGTGCGCACCGCCATCATGGTCTTGTACCACTGCGGCAGCGCCTTCATGGTGTTGGCGCGCGACCAGTCGATTTCGTTAATCGCGTCGCTGGATTTATAGCTGTTGGTGTCGCCCTTCTTGGTGCGTCCCATTTCGGAGCCTGCCGTCATGAACGGAATACCCTGCGAGGTCATCAGCAGCGTCATGGTACCGATGACCTGATTTTGAATCTTGGCGTCGGTGCCGGTGTAGTTGGTGGAGCCGTTGGACTTCACGAGCTTGTCCCACATAATCAGGTTATCGTGCGCGTCGGCATAAGCGATCGTCTGCGAGGGTGCCTTTGCGGCAAAGCTCTTGCCGTTGACGCCGGAAACAATCTTGCCGGTGTCGGCGGTAGCGGCGTTCTGAATAAAGCCGCCGTCAGCGCCGTCGGTGCTGCCCTTGATAGCGTCGCGGTAGCCGTCGTTGAACATGCCGATACGGGAATCCAAAGAGGTAGCTCTTGCCTGGGTGCAGGAGTTGGGGCACTGAGAGCCGCCGCCTGTCCAGGGCTCGCCGTACATCAGAATGTTCTTGCCGGAGCCGTCGCTGTACAGACCGTCGAGCTTGGTGCGGATGTTGTTCATGGTGGTGGTGTCATGCAGCGCCATGAGGTCGAAGCGGAAGCCGTCGATGTGATATTCCTCTGCCCAGTATGCGCAGGAGTCAATCATATACTTGCGGAACATACTCTTATCCGAAGCGGTTTCGTTGCCGCAGCCCGAGCCGTTGGAATAAGCGGTGGAGGAGGTCATTCTGTAGTAGTAGCCCGGAACGGTCTTGCTGAAGCAGGAGCCGTCGGACAGATAGGTGTGGTTGTAAACAACGTCCATAACAACGGTGATGCCTCTGTCGTGAAGCGCCTGCACCATCTGCTTAAACTCGGTGATTCTGGTGTTACCGTCGTAGGGGTTTGAGGAATAGGAGCCCTCGGGAACGTTGTAGTTGACGGGGTCATAGCCCCAGTTGCGGTTGGTGGAGGAGGAAGCGATGGTTTCGTTCACGGAGCCGAAGTCATAAACCGGCTGCAGCTGAACGGTGTTCACGCCCTGCTCAACAAGGTAGTCAACGCAGGTGGACATCGCGCCTGCCTGTCCGTTGAGGGTGGTGCCGCCCTCGGTAAAGGCGAGGTATCTGCCCTTGTTTTCCTCGCTGACGCCGGAGGTGTCGGAAACAGAGAAGTCACGCACATGCACTTCCCAAACCACACTGGAGGTCGGGGTTGCCTGGAACACGTGCTTGTCGGAGCTCCAGCCCTCGGGGTCGGTGGCGTCGAGGTCAACAACCATCGAGCGGTTGCCGTTGACGCCGGTCGCCTTGGAATAAACGTCCTGGGTTTCGTTGGTGCTGCCCTTGACGTTGACCAGATAGGTGTAATAAATGTCCTTATAGTCACCCTGGAGAGTCACAGACCAAATGCCCGAGGCGGCGTCCTTGGTCATATCATACTCGCCGATGGCGCCGGAGCCCGTTTCGTTGTCAGAGCCGGTTTTGTACAGCTTGACCTTAACGGAGGTCGCGTCGGGAGACCATGTTTTCCACGTGGTGGAGGTTTTGGAATAGGTCGCGCCAAAATCATTGGTGCTCTGCGCATTGCCCGCGTAGTTTTCCAGATAGCTCTGGTTGGAATAGCCGACAGGCTCGCTGTCAACGCCGACAGCGTTGGCAACAAAGGTTGCCGAGCCCATGACCATCACCGCGGAAAGCAGCAACGATAACGACTTTTTGAATTTCATATTATCACTCCTGTGTAAAAATTTTCATAATTTCGCATAATATGATAAGTATATTTTATCAAATCCGTACATAAGTATATTTCTATAAAAGAATATTTGCCATTTACATAGCACAAACTTTACCGTCGCTTTTTGGTGATTATGCCTAACCACTGATGAAATCTGCACAAACGCGCCCGCAAAAAAGCGGCGCGGACGCTCTCGCCCGTCTTTGGAAAAATTCAATTTAATATTGACGAAATCGCAGGGCAGTGCTATGATATGATGTGAAGATTTTTCACATAGAGTGATGGAATTGAAGTACATAACAATCAGCGAGGGAACGCCTGCGTCACCCTCCTATGGCATTTCGCTGCTCATCGGCGGAATGCCGCAGCAAACCATTCCCGGGATAACCAACCGCAAAGCCGACGCGGACGCGCTGACCGCGCTGCTCAACGAGCTGGAGGTCGAGCCGTGCCACTTTGAGGACGTTATCGAGGATTTTATGACAGATTTTTCAATTTAACAGGTGGCAAACCGCCGAAAATGTGTTATACTGTTAGCGGTGATATTTATGATATGTTCCATTTGTCCGCGCCGGTGCGGCGCCCTGCGCACAGAGCACCACGGCGAAGGCTTTTGCGGCATGGGCACCCTGCCCGTGGCGGCGAGAATTGCGCCGCACTTCGGCGAGGAGCCCTGCATCAGCGGAACGCGCGGCAGCGGCACCGTGTTTTTCTCGGGCTGCACCATGCGGTGCGTGTTCTGCCAAAACCATGCCATCTCGCTCGGCGGCAAGGGCGTAACGCTGACGCCGCGGCAGCTTGCGGACGGCTATAAAATGCTGGAGGAAAGCGGCGTGCACAACATCAATTTGGTGACCGCCGACCACTTTGTCCCGGCGGTTGTCCAAAGCCTTGAAATCTACCGCCCCAACCTGCCCGTGGTCTACAACTGCAGCGGCTACCAGTCGCCCCAAACGCTGAAAATGCTCGACGGCTTGGTGGACGTGTACCTGCCCGACTTCAAATATGCCGACAGCGCGCTTGCCGAAAAGCTGTCACAAGCGCCGGATTACCCTGACACGGCGCTGACAGCCGTCAAGGAAATGCTGTTCCAGGTGGGCGAGCCGCGCTATGACAGCGAGGGCATGCTGCAAAAGGGTGTGATTGTGCGCCACCTGATTTTGCCGGCGCACACGCGCAACAGCATCGACGTGCTGCACCTGCTGAAGCGGCATTTTGACAGCCGCGTGCTTGTCAGCCTGATGTGCCAGTATGTGCCCTGCGGCGAAGCCAAACAGGACGCAAAGCTCGGGCGCACGATTACACGCCGCGAATATGACAAGGTGAAGCGCGTGCTGTTTGATTTGGAGCTCGACGGCTTCACACAGGACCTGTCCTCCGCCACCGCCGACTTTATCCCTGACTGGGACTTAGGGGAATGAAAAACGGAAAGCGGAAAATGCGCCGGGGGCGCTTACACCGCCTTTGGAAATGTTCATCTTTATGAAACGTTCATCAACGGCGGGCGCCGAGGGCGCTTTCTCCGCCTTTGGACAGCTTCCATCTTTCCATAACTATCATCAACGGCGGGGCAGGCGTTTATTTTGGCAATGCCTTGCTCGCTCTCAAAAGCGTCGCGGACGCCGATTAACAATTATCATTTACTTTTTCCACTTTTCCCAAGGGCTTGCCCTTACCCTACAGATTATATATTGAAACCTTGCAGATAAATCCAACCTTTCGGCAAAACTCAACCTTTCCTTAACATTGTAGTGACAGGGCTTGCCCCTGTCAATTTGCCGCTCTGCGGCAAACGGGAGACCGCAAGGGTCTCCCCTACGAATTGTAAGAAGCGTTGTGATTAATCCCAACTTTCCAACACTCCCTCAACCTCTCCTCAGCATTGTAGTGACAGGGCTTTGCCGCATGTTTGTTGCTTAGCCCAACAGTGTGTGTAATGTACCTCATTTCTCTATGTTAATAACGAAAAAAATAAAAATAAAAAAAATCATACTTTTATTTTTTTATTTTATACCCTATATATAAGGGTTTTTATACATAATATACATTAAGTATCAATAATGGCTTAAACAAGCGGTTTTTCCCATGTACCTCTGCACCGGGGCAGGGTGCACCGGCATACAGGGAGCCGCCGAAAAAGTCCCTCTATATATACTCGAATAAGCGAAATAATTGCATACATTTATGCAAGTTTTTCGGGATTTCTCAAAATTTTTTTCAGGAGCGCTCACTATGGATTCCAACCGTTTACAGCAGCAGTTCGCGTTTATTCTGGAGGCGGACAAGGAGAAAAACATTCTCCGCCAAACGCGGCTTTCCGACGGCACAACGCACGAAAACGACGCCGACCACGCATGGCACATGGCGCTGATGTGCATCCTGCTCAGCGAATATGCCAACGAAAAAATCGACGTGCTGCACACCGTCTCGATGATTTTGATACACGACGTCGTGGAAATCGACGCCGGCGACACCTACGCCTACGACGCGCAGGGCAACTCCACCCGGCGCGAGCGCGAGGAAAAGGCGGCAGACCGCCTGTACAGCCTGCTGCCCGATGACCAAAGAGATAAGCTGCGTGCGCTGTGGGAAGAGTTTGAGGAGGGCAAAACCCCCGAGGCGCGGTTTGCGCGTGCGCTTGACAACGTGCAGCCCGCCATGCTCAACAACGCGACCGACGGCATTGAATGGGTGAATCACAACGTCCGCCTGAGCCAAATCCTCTGCCGCAACAAAAACACCGCCGACGGTTCGGCGGTGCTGTGGGATTATGCGTATCGGCATTTTATCGAGCCCAATGTGGAAAAGGGGCGCATTATCGCGGACTGATACTATTCTCTGATAGAAAGCAGAAAGTCTGCTTTTTAATGAAGATTGGTATGATACGCGGTCAGTTTTTCACAAATTCCAACGTTATGCTGTCCTTGTCGGTGGTGAACTGCGTCAGCTTCACCCCTGCCGAGGTCAGCATTTTTTTGCTGGCGACCGTGGCGGCAGAGTCGGCGTATTTATCATACAGGTACACCACCTCGGCAATGCCCGACTGGATAATCGCCTTGGCGCACTCGTTGCAGGGGAACAAATCCACATACAGCCGCGCGCCCTTCAAATCCTTGCCGCGCGCGTTGAGGATCGCGTTGAGCTCGGCATGGACAACATAGTTGTACTTGGTGTCGGCGCCGGTGCGCTCCCACGGATAGAGGTCGTCCGAGCAGCCGTAGGGAAAGCCGTTGTAGCCCGTGGACAGAATGATGTTGTTTTGGTCAACAATGCAGGCGCCCACCTGCGTGTTGGGGTCCTTGCTGCGCTTAGCCGCCAGCAGCGACACGCCCATAAAGTATTCGTCCCATGAAATATATCCGTCGCGTTTCATTGAAAGCCTCCTGCAAAACAGTTTTCCGATTATGCTCAGTATACCATACTATATTGAATTTTTAAAGTGGCAAAGCGCAGAAAAGACGGAAAAAACAAACTTTTTTCGTGTTTTATATTGATTTTTGCCCCTGATTGGTGTATGATTTTGTATTGAAACAGATGGTTGCGCGGGAGATGGCGAATCTCCGGTATGTCTTATTTTTGGGAGAATATTATGAAAATAGTAATTGTCGGCTGCGGTAAGGTCGGAACCTCTATTGCAAGAGAGCTTAATGACGAGGGACACGACATTTCGGTGGTAGACAACAACAGAAAGGCGGTCAACCGCCTTTCCGAAACACTCGACGTTCTTGGCATCGAGGGCAACGGCGCAACCTTTGAGGTGCTGTCCGAGGCAGGCGCCGAAACAGCCGATCTGGTCATCGCCGCGACCGCGCGCGACGAGGTGAATCTGTACGCCTGTCTTATGGCGCGTTCCGCCGGCGTTCCTCATACCATCGCCCGCGTCCGCAGCCCGGAATATACCAGCGATTTGGATCGCGTAAAAGACCAGCTCGGACTTTCAATGTCGATCAATCCCGAGCTGACCGAGGCGATCGAGATCAGCCGCCTTCTGCGTTTTTCCGGCGCGCTTGAAATCGACAGCTTCGCAAAGGGCGCAGTGGAGCTTATCAAGGTCGAGATCCCCAGCGGCTCAGCCGTTGACGGCAAAAAAATAAGCCAAATAGATACGCTCAGAGGCAGGATCCGCGTGTGCACGGTCGAGCGCGCAAACGAGGTATACATCGCCAACGGCGAAACCGTCATCAAGGGCGGCGACAAGGTCTCGGTGGTTGCCAAGCCCGAGATCGCGGCAAGATTCTTCAGAAAAGCCAGCATCAATATCGGCAAAAGCCGTGACGTGATCCTGCTGGGCGGCGGCAAGGTTTCGTATTATCTTGCCCAGCGCCTCATCAAGGCAGGCACAACCGTCAAAATCATTGAGCGCAACGCCGAGCGATGTCAGGAGCTTGCCGATTCGCTTCACGAAGCGATCATCATCCACGGCGACTGTATGGATCAGGAGCTTTTGCTCAGCGAAGGCATCGACCGCGCCGGCGGCGTAGCTGCGCTGATGGACTATGACGAGGAGAACATCCTGATCTCGCTGTATATCCAAAGCGTTTCCAAGGCAAAGGTTATCACAAAAATCAACAACGAGTCCTTTGACCCGATCATCAATAACCTGGGGCTTGACTGCGTTATCAACCCCAAAACCCTCACCGGTGAATATATCGCGCGTTACATCCGCGCAATGCAAAATTCAATGGGAAGCAACGTTGAAACGCTGTACCGTTTGAACGAGGACAGGGTAGAGGCGCTGGAGTTCCGTGTGCGCGAAAACTCTCAAACCACCAAGGCGCCGCTGTCGCAGCTGGCGCTCCGGGATGATCTGCAGGTTATCTGCATTTCGCGCGGCGGAAAGATCATTCTGCCTCACGGCGGCGATTCAATCCAGCCCGGCGACTCCGTTGTTGTTATTACTAAGCACAAGGGCCTTAGCGACCTTGACGATATAATAAAGCGTTGAGGAGCGGCGTATGAACAAGCGGATTATCATCTATATCCTCGGTTGGGTGCTGATCGTCGAAAGCGTTGCGATGCAGGTGTGCACCGTTACCTCTATGATTTACCGCGAACACGAGGGAGTCTACTTCTTTTTGACCGGACTGGTCGCCGCGGCGCTCGGAGTGCTTGCCGTCAAGGTAAAAAAGCCCAAAAATATGGTGCTTTATCAAAAGGCAGGCTTTGCCGCCACGGCTCTCAGCTGGATCTTGATGTCGCTGGTCGCGGCGCTGCCGTTCTTTCTCAGCGGCGAGATCCCAAATTATCTGGACGCGTTCTTCGAGTCCGCTTCGGGCTTTACCACCACCGGCGCCACCATCCTAAGGGACGTTGAGTCGCTCAGCCACGGAATGCTGCTGTGGCGAAGCGTAATGGTTTGGCTGGGCGGTATGGGCGTCATCGTGTTCCTGCTTGCCCTGATCCCCAAGCTGGGCGGTCAGCAAAATATTTTTTTGATGCGCGCGGAAAGCCCCGGACCTATCATCGGCAAAACCGTGCCGAAAATGCGCAACTACGCGGCGCTGCTCTACAGCATCTACTTCGGACTTACGGCTTTAGAGTGCATCCTGCTGCTTTGCGGCGGAATGGGATTTTTCGACGCGATCAACGTATCGTTCGCCAACGCCGGCACAGGCGGCTTCGGCATCCACAACGACAATATGGCGGCGTATCACTCGCATTATCTTCAAACCGTCATCGCCGTGTTTATGATGCTGTTCGGCATCAACTTCTCGGTCTATATCCTGATTATCGCGCGCAAGTTCAAGCAGGCGTTCAAGACGGAGGAGCTGTGGTACTACCTCGGCATCATCGTGGTCTGCACGCTGATAATCGGCTTCAACATCCTGCCGCTCTACCGCAACGATCCCGGCGAAAGCCTGCACCAGAGCTTCTTCTATGTGTCGTCCATCATCACCACAACGGGCTTCGGCATCGGCGACGTCAACCACTGGCCGCAGCTTTCCCACGGCGTGATTCTGGTGATCACCTTCCTCGGCGCGATGGCAGGCAGCACCGGCGGCGGCTTTAAGGTGTCGCGTATGCTGATTTTGGCAAAGGAGGTCAAAAAGGAGCTTTCCCTGCTGATTCATCCGCGCAACATCAAGACGATTAAGATGGACGGCAAGTCCATTGACCACAACATCACGCGCAACACCTCGGTGTACCTGGTGGTGTATATGGCGGTATTTGTCGGCAGCTTTTTGCTGGTGTCCATCGAGGGACGCGACATGGTGACGAGCTTCACCTCCATCGCCGCCACGCTCAACAACACCGGTCCCGGCTTGGGCGCTGTCGGTCCCGTCGGCAACTATGCCGACTTCACGCCGCTTTCCAAATGCGTGTTCATCTTCGACATGATTGCCGGCAGACTGGAGCTGTTCCCGATTCTGCTGCTGCTCTCCCCCTCCGCCTGGAGAAAGAGCTGATTGGAAACCACACGAAAATATCATCAATTCCGGGCGTACCCTGCTGTACGCCCGTTTTTTGGAGCTGTTATGAAACACAAACTGCTTGCCCTGACGCTGGCGCTGACGGCGGTGCTGACCGCCGCAGGCTGCGCGGGCAAACCCGAAAAAACAAACGAGAGCTTTGCGGCAATGGACACCTTTATGCAGCTGGACGTCTACGGCGACAAGGCAGCTGCCGGGCAAATCCGCGAGCGCATCACCGCGCTGGAAAGCCTGCTGTCCTCCACCGACGCCGACGCCTGCATTTGCCGCCTGAACGCCGCCGGCAGCGCAACGGTGGACGAAGTGACCGCCGATGTGCTGGCACAGTCGCTGGCGCTGTGCGAAAGCACGGACGGCGCGCTGGATATCACGGTCTATCCCCTCATCAAGGAATGGGGCTTCATCAGCAAGGACTACCACGTGCCTGCACAGGAGCGGCTCGACGCGCTGCTGCCGCTGACGGACTACCGCGCCGTCAGGCAGAACGGCTGCTCCGTCACCCTGCCAAAGGGCGCCGAAATTGACTTGGGCGCGGTCGCCAAGGGCTACGCCGCCGATGAAGCAGTGAAAATTCTCGATGACTCCGTCTGCAAAAGCGCCATCCTCAACCTCGGCGGCACGGTGGTCGCCTACGGCGGCAAAACCGGCGGCGAGCCGTGGAAGGTCGGCGTGGCAAATCCGCAGAACAGCGCCGACTACATCGGCTATGTCAGCGTCAAGGACAAAATCATCGCCACCTCCGGCAGCTACGAGCGCTGCTTTGAGGAGAACGGCACGGTCTACAGCCACATCATCAACCCCCAAACGGGCGTGCCGGTCAGCAACGGCATCGAATCCGTCACCATCATCGCCGACAACGGCATGCGCAGCGACGGGCTTTCCACCGCGCTGTTTGTGATGGGCTTGGAAAAGGCGCAGGCGTATCACCGCGCGCACGGCGGCTTTGATTATGTGATACTCACCGACGACGGCAAAGCACACGTCACCCCCGGCATCGCCGACAGCTTCACCCTCTCCGACAACAGCACGTACGACGTGTCAGTCAGCAGTTAATATGCGCAGCATTATCAATCAGGGGCAGCGTCCACACACCATTCCCACAGCAATTACGCATTAAGAATTACGAATTAGCTGCTCAGTTCCACGGCTGCACCGTGCCGGTGAGCTCGGTGACAGACTTGATGCCGTTTTCGTCGAGGAAACGGTTGAGTCCCTCGTTGATTTTGACAGGCGCATAGGGGTCGGAGAACAACACGGTGCCGATTTGCAGCGCCGTGGCGCCTGCCATCAGCATTTCAACGGCGTCCTCCCAGGTGGTGATGCCGCCCATGCCGATAATCGGAATCTTGACGGCGTTGGCAACCTGCCACACCATGCGCACCGCGACCGGGAACACCGCCGCGCCGCTGAGGCCGCCGGTGTTGTTGCGGATAATCGGGCGGCGCGTGTGAATGTCAATGCGCATGCCCGTGAGGGTGTTGATCATGGATATCGCGTCCGCGCCTGCCGCTTCCGCCGCCTTGGCGATGGAGGCGATGTCGGTGACGTTGGGACTGAGCTTGATAATCAGCGGCTTTTTGCAATAGCGGCGCACCCGGGAGGTGATATCCTCCACCGCTTCACAGCTGGTGCCGAACTGCACGCCGCCGCTTTTGACGTTGGGGCAGGAAATGTTCAGCTCAATCATATCGACGTCGGTTTCACTGAGCTTTTCCGCCATTTGGCAATACTCCTCCACCGTGTTGCCGGCGGTGTTGGCGATGATGACGGTGCCCTGCTGCCTGAGCCAAGGCAAATCCTCTTTGATAAACACGTCCACGCCGGGATTTTGCAGCCCGACGGCGTTGAGAATACCCGAAGGGGTTTCCGCGATGCGCGGCGGCGGATTGCCGTCGCGTTTTTTCAGGGTAATACCCTTGCAGGAAATGCCGCCGAGGGTGCTCAGCGGATAAAATTCGCCGTATTCCCTGCCGAAGCCGAAGGTGCCCGACGCGGCAATCAGCGGATTGTTAAACGATACGCCTGCCACCTTTACCGATAAATCAGCCATTAAAACACTACCTCCTCCGCGTTGAATACGGGGCCGTTTTTGCAGACATGCTGCATCACTTCCTCGCCGTTCTTTCTGACCTTGACGGCGCACACCAGACACGCGCCGACGCCGCAGCCCATGCGCTCCTCGAGCGACACCTGGCACGGCTTGCCGAATTCTTTGCACACGGCGGCAACCGCCTTGAGCATAGGCGTGGGGCCGCAGGCGCACACCTCGTCCACCTCGCCGATGCGCGCGCGCAGCAGGTCGGTGACAAAGCCCTTTTGTCCTGCCGAGCCGTCGTCGGTGCACAGCAGGGTTTCGCCCTGCGCCTGTAAATCGTCCTGCAAAATCACAAGCGACTGATTGCGGAAGCCCGTGATAATCAGCGGACGGTCGCACTGCTTGGCGGTGTAGAGCATGGGCGGCACGCCGATGCCGCCGCCGATTAAGCAATAGCGCCTGCCGCTTTGAATGTCAAAACCGTTGCCGAGCGGCACCAGCACGTCCACCGTGCCGGACTGCATTTGCGACATGATTTCCGTACCGCCGCCCTTGACCTGATAGACCAGCCGCAGCTCGCCGTCGCTTGCGTCGCACACCGAAATCGGGCGGCGCAGCGTTTTGCCGGGCACATACACATGCGCGAACTGACCGCACAAAACAGGCAAATCCGCCTGATGGTAGGCAAGCCGCATATCAAAAATTCCCTGCGCGATTTCCCGGTTGGAAATCAGCGGCAGTTGTCTGACGTCGTATTTCATGATGATTCTCCTTTTATGGCGTGATACCGATGATTAGTTGTATGCGAGCAGCAGCGTAATCAGCCTGCGGTCCTCATAGGGGCTGAGCTTGCAGTCGTTGCTGAGGGTGGGATAGCCGTTGATTTCGTTTGCCTGCGTGATCCAGCGGTAGGCATATTCCTGCACAATGCTTTCGTAGGTGTCCTCAAAGTCGCGGCTTTCGTCCACCACAAAGACGCAGTGGTCGCGGTTGTTTGCCGCCGCCTCGGTCACATACGCCGAAAGCGCGTATTCCTCGAGGTCGGTAATTACCCTGCCGTTGCGGTTGAAATAGTAATAGGTGGTGCTGCTGCATTCGGGAACAAAGCCGTTGTACCACACGTCGCTGGTGGTATACTCGCTGTAGGAGGGCGCGATGACGTGATCCTTGGTCATTTGCTCCGTGGTCAGATTGAAGTAAAAATACTGTTCGTCGCCGATGGTTTCGGTGCTGTCGTAGTCGTCCCACGTGACGTCCACTTGGTACCACTCGCCGTCGAGCATGACGCAGTTCCAGATGTGGTTGGTGTTGCCTTCGCCGTCGAAGCCCTCCGCCTGCCCTTGGATAACCCAGCAGGGCACCTCCAGACGGCTGCACAGCAGCTGGAAGGCGCGTGTGTAGCCCTCGCATACCGCTCTGCCCTCCACCAGCGCACCATAGGCGTTTTGCTCGTTGGCGCGCACGGCGTCGTCCTTGTGCAGCTCTACGGCTTCCTCGTCATAGTCGCAGACGGAGATCAGGTAATCGTGGGCATACAGCTCCTTTTCATAGGGCGTGGCGTCCTTGGGCGCGTCGGCGGCGGCGCTTTGCAGCGTTGCCTCCAGCCTGCCCTTTGCCTCCGCCAGCTTGTCGCCCTGCAGCTTGAAGTGCAGGCGCACGGTCAGCACGCCGTTGCTGTCGGAATAGTAGTAGGGCTCGGTTTCGTCAATCCAGAACACATCGGGGTGGTCGTCCTTGTAGAACTCCAGCACGTCGCTGATGCGGTCGGGGTTGTCGAGCGATTCGGTGACAAATTCCTCGCTTTGCAGTCCGCCGACAACGGAATCGAAGCCTGCATACAGCCGCTTTTCCGCCAGCGAGGTGAGCGCCGCAAAGCCGTAGCCGTTATATTTTACCGTCAGCTCCTCCGAGCCGGGCAAATTGCTGAGCTCGATGTCGGAATTGCTGTTGTTGTCAAAAAGTCCCGTCAGCGAACAGCTGCCGAGCAGCGCCGCCGCTGTCAGAGCGGCAGCTGTGATAATGAAAGCTTTTTTCATATATTAAGCAATTACTCCGGCGATGCCGTCTGTCACGCGGGCAACGTCCGCCTTGGCGGCGTGTCCCGCTGTTTCTCCGTTGACCTTGGCGACATATGCCGCGCCGCCCGCGTCAACAAATTCCACCTTTGCCGTGCCGCCGTCCGCAAAGCGATAGCTGAGCGTGAGCACGGCTTTGCCGCTGCCGCTGTCCGCCTTGGTGTCGGAGAGCGCAAGCAGCGCAAAGGTCTGATAAAACGCCGTGAATTTGCCGGTTTCGACCTCCTTGCCGCCGTAGGTGACGGCGGTGTTGACGGTGGTGGCTTCGACGCCCTTGTCGTCGGTGGTGGTCTTTTCCTCGGTGTTCAGGGCAAATTCGTAGCTTTTGCCGCCGGCTTCCAGCGTCACGCCGGAAAGCGCGGTCATTTTGGGATAGAGCACATAGCCGCCGGTGAGCTTGTCAAGGCTTGTTTTTGTCCACGCCACCTTGTCGGCAGGCAGGACATACACCACCTTGCCGCCGGGCAGCATCAAGTTGACCTTGCCGTCGGCGTCGGGCTTGGAGGCGAGCAGCTCCACGGTTTCGTCGGGGTACACCGCCGTGAGGTGCGCATAGGCAGGCGACAGACCGCTGTCCTTGAGCTGCTGCTCGGACGGGTTGACCAGCTTGACCTCATCGGCAATCAAGCCGCGGATGCCGCCGGCAATCAGACTGCTTTCCTTTTCGTCCGCCAAACGGCTGACGGGCGCGGTCAGCGCATAAGACGCGTCGTAGTTGGCGTCATCGCTCGGCGCCATCACGATTTCGTCGGAAAAGCCGCTGCCCGACAGCGTAACGGAGCTTGCCTCGTTGTTGTCGGCACTGTCGGCAGGCAGGTTGACGGTTTTGCTGATTAAGTCGGTGATGCCGTAGTCAAATGCGGCAACCGCTTCGGTGTCCGCCACATACACGGCGTCGCCGGTGCCGAAGCGGATATAGGTGCCCGCCTGCTGCGGCGCGTCGTCGCCGACGGTGATGATTGCCTTGGTGTTGTCCAGATAGGTGACGGTAACGGTGGCGCGCGGCTTGTCAAAGCCGAATTCGCTGTTGCCCTTTTCCCTGTCGAGCGTTGCCACCTTGGTAAAGCTCAGCTTTGCCGCGGCGCTGGCAATCATCGCCGGATTGCCGCCCTGCAAATCAAAGTCCTCGTAGCCCTTGATGGTATAAATCGTCGCCTCGCCCTCGGGGGTTTCGGCGAGCACGTCAAAGGTGCCCTTGGTGTTTTCCACGTGCATGTGGCTGATATTGGCAGGATAGTATTCCATCAGCGTGCCGTAGCTGTTGTTTTTGATGTTGCCGTTTTCATCGGTGTTGACCTTCGCCTGGTGCACGCCGTCCTTGTCCACGGAAACAGACAGGTCAACGCCTTCGTCGAGCGTGCCGTTTTTTTCGTTCTGTTGACCGCCCTTGGGAATGAATACCAAAATCAGCACCACTGCCGCCAGCACCACGGCAACCGCCGCGCCGATGATTAATCCTTTTTTCTTTGTCATTAACGATTCCTCCTGCGCGCCCACAGCACCACGGCAACCGCCAAAACAGCAATCGGAATGACGAACACAAACACAATCAGAATGACGTTGGTGGTTGCCACGGACGGCGCGCCCAGCGTCGGGGTTTCCAGCGATTTGGTTTGAATGACGACGGTGTTGTCGTCCTTATCCGCGATGGTGTTGAGCATATTGATGAAAAATGTGCTGTTGTTAAAGCTGGGATACGCCAGCACCGACTGGTCGAACATGGCGCTGCCGCTGAACACCACAACGCGCGACGACTCCTCCACGCCGGACTTGACGCCCTCGGCGGCAACCGCCACCGGCTCGCCCGCGAGGTTATCGGTGGGGCTGAAGTCGCTGCCGGCGTCCACCGGCATGATGCCTGCCTGATCGGTCGTTTGCAGAATCGCGTGTGCGGTGCTGCTGTCCTTGATGGTGACGCCGTGCACATGCTCTGCGGCGACCGGCACATTGACGTTGGTCAGCGTGTCAAAGTAGTAGTCGGTGTATTCGACGATAAATTCAAACAGATCGCGTCCCCAGACATAGTGGGTGTTGGTTTCGTAGACATAGCCCTCGTTGACCGCCATGCCCCATTCGCTGAGCAGGGCGTTGAGGTTGGGCGTCTGGATGTTGAGCGCCTGCGAGGTGGGCATCACAATCAGGGTTTTGCCGTATTTGCCGCCGTTTTCCAGCCAGGTGCGCAGCACGCCTGCCGCCTTCTCGCTGATGTCGGTGTGCGGCGCAAACATCACCGCCGCCGCAAAGCTTTCGTCCAGCCCGTCGGTGACAAGCGAGGTTTCCTTCACCTCATAGGCGTTGTCGGTCAGCAGGCTGCTGAGGGCGCTGTATTCGTCCTTGTCCTCACCTTCACCGGTGAGCATCGCCACCTGCACCTTGTTGTCGTCGGTGACATAGAGCGCGCCCTTGACAACCGCCTGCTCGATGGTGGTGCCTGTCCAGACATACTGCTGATTCTGCTGATAGTAGTCGGTGTCGTAGGTGAAGCAGTCGTCGATGGAAAGCGCGCGGTACTGGTTGCCGCAGGTGATGACGCCTGCCTTGTCGCGCTGCGACCAGTCGATGTTGGGATAATTGCGTGTAAACGCCGGGTTTTCCGTGGTGTCCACAAAGTCATAGGTAAATTTGCCGTCGGACGCGGACACCATTTTGTCGAGCAGGTTTTTCGCCTGCACAAAGTATCTGCCGCCGCCCGTAAAGGTGGACTCATCCGCGATGATATGCAGGGCGACGTCCTTGTCCATGTGGCGGATGTACTCCATCGTGTCGTCCGAGAGGGCGTAGGCTTGGTTGGCGGTGAAGTCCGCCTTCATGCCGGGGAAGCGATCGCTGAGCAGCCCGGCAATCACGTTCAGCAAAATTGCCGCCGCGACAGCCAGCGCCGCAAAGCCCAGCGACATCGCGCCGTGGCGCGTGCTGCGGGATTTGAGCTTGTTCTGCAAAAACGCCTTAAGAGAGCGTTTCTTCTTATTGTTGTCTGCCATTCTATCCCTCCTCAGCTCCAGCGGCGTTTTTCAAGGGCGAGAACGGTGAAGAACAAAAACAGCGCCGTTACGCTCAGGTAGAATACAACATCCGCGACGTTGAGGATGCCGTAGGTAAAGTTGGTGTAGTAGTTCAAGAAGTTGATTTTGTCGAGCAGATTCGCAATCCATTTGACGGGAATAATGCTGACAAAGTAGCTCATGGTGTCAATCAGCAAACCGGCGCCCATGCCGACAACCGCCGCCACCACCATGCTTTCGGTGAGTGCCGAGATGAAGATGTTGATGGCAATCATCGACGAACCCAGCAAAAAGATGCCGAGCAGCGTGCAGAGCACCACCGACCACTGCGGCTGCGCAAAGAACGAAATGACCACCGCGTACACGAGGAAGATGACACAGCACAGCGCATAGATGATCACCGCGCCGATGAACTTGCCGAGCACGATTTCCGTCAGGCTGACCGGCGCGGTCAGCAGCGCCTGGTCGGTTTTGCGGTGTTTTTCCTCGGCGAAGGTTTTCATCGTCAAAACGGGAATGATGAACATAATAATATAAAACATGTTGGCAAAAACGATGCTCAGTCCGGCGGAATCGCCCACAAAGCAGTAGGCGTAGAAGAAAAAGCCGGAAAAGAAGAAGAACAGCGCCAGCACCACATAGGCGATTGCCGAGTTAAAATAGCCGGACAGCTCGCGTTTTAAGATTGCCGCCATCAGTTTTCTCCTCCCTTCGCGTTTTCGGTGAGCTGCAGATACAGCTCCTCCAGGCTGCCGTTGCCGGCTGTCATTTCCAGAATCGGGCAGTTGATGCGCGCCATCGCGCTGAACACCTGCCGGCGGACGTCCGTACCTGCGCGGTACTCCACCTCAAAGCGGTTGGCGCCCTTACCGGCGGCGCCGAGCTTGTTGACGCGCTCCACCTCGGGAACCTTGTTCAGCTCCGCCATGACGTCGGCAGACTTGCCCTCGGCGGTCACAAGCAGCTTTTGGCGGTCGGACAGCGCCGTATAGAGCTCGTCCGCTTTGGCGTCGGCGATGATTTTTCCGTCCGCGATGATGATGACGCGGTCGCAGGTGGCGGAGATTTCGCTGAGCACATGCGAGGAAAAAATCACCGTATGCTTTTTGCCGAGATTCTTAATCAGCTTGCGGATTTCGATAATCTGCTTGGGATCGAGTCCGACGGTCGGCTCGTCGAGAATGATGACCGGCGGATTGCCCAGCAGCGCCTGCGCAAAGCCGACGCGCTGGCGGTAGCCCTTGGAGAGGTTTTTAATCAGCCGTCTGCCGTGCCGCTCCAGCCCTACAAGGCGCATGACCTCGTTGATATGCTCCGCCTTGGGCAGCTTGACGCGCTTTAAATCAAACATGAACTCCAAATATTTGCGCACGGTCATGTCGGGATAAACGGGCGGAATTTCGGGCAGGTAGCCGATTTTCTGCTTGGTTTTTTTCGGCTCCTTCAAAATTTCGCTGCCGTCCACCGTGACAGTGCCTTCGTTGGAGGATATGTAGCCTGTTATGATATTCATGGTGGTGGATTTTCCCGCGCCGTTCGGCCCGAGAAAGCCCAAAACCTCGCCCGACTCGACCGTAAAGCTGATGTCATCCAAAGCCGTGGTCTTGCCGTAGCGCTTGGTCAGGTGCTTGACCTCAATCATCGTGTCACTCCTTAACGGGCAGCTGCGCTGTCCGCATGATAATCCAATTTATATTGTAACACAAAGTTTGGCGTTTGGGTAGCGAATTTTGGAAAAATTCAGGTTTTTGTCACATTTTCAGCCTGCATACTTCGGCGCAGTCCGAAAGCCGCCGCATTTTTGCGCCGATTCGGGCAATACTAGTGCTGTCTATCCGATAAGAAAGGAGAAATTTTTCATGCAGATAGTAACAGCGTTTGTCACCGGCGGACTGATTTGCGTCGCCGGACAGTTGTTGATTGACAAAACCGCGCTGACGCCGGCGCGGATTCTGACCGCCTTTGTCGTGGCAGGACTGGTGCTGAGCGCCGTGGGGCTGTATCAGCCGCTGGCGGACTTTGCAAAAGAGGGCGCGGCGGTGCCGATTTCCGGCTTTGGGCACCTGATGGCGGAGGGCGTGCGCGAGGCGCTGCGCAAGGACGGCGCGTGGGGCATCCTCACGGGCGGACTGACCGCCGCTGCCGCAGGCATTTCCGCGGCGGTTGCCGGCTCAGTGGGCGCGGCGCTGGTGTCCAAATCGCGCGACAAGTAACACTTGAAAAGACAGCCAAAATTTGCTATAATATAAGATAATGCAAATTTTGGCTGAATCTGCCTTAGGAGGACAACTTATGTGTGAGAAAAAACCGTATTATATCACCACCGCGATTGCCTATACCTCGCGCAAGCCGCACATCGGCAACAGCTATGAAATCGTGCTGACCGACGCGATTGCGCGCTACAAGAGAATGCTCGGCTATGATGTGTTTTTCCAGACCGGCACCGACGAGCACGGACAGAAAATTGAGATGTACGCGCAGGCGGAGGGCTGCACGCCGAAGGAATATGTTGACAAGGTCGCCGGCGAGATCCGCGCGATTTGCGACGTGCTGAACACCTCCTACGACTACTTTATCCGCACCACCGACGCAAAGCACGAAAAATGCGTGCAGAAGATTTTCAAGAAGCTCTACGAGCAGGGCGACATCTACAAGGGCAGCTATGAGGGACTGTACTGCACGCCGTGCGAGAGCTTTTGGACGGAAAGCCAGCTGGTGGACGGCAAGTGCCCCGACTGCGGCAGAGAGGTAAAGCCCATGAAGGAGGAGGCGTACTTCCTGAAGCTGTCGAAGTACCAGAAGCAGCTGGAGGACTACATCGAGAGCCACCCCGACTTTATCTATCCCGAAAGCCGCAAAAAGGAAATGCTCAACAACTTCATCAAGCCCGGTCTGCAAGACCTCTGTGTGTCGCGCACGAGCTTCAAGTGGGGTATTCCCGTTGACTTTGACGACAAGCACGTTGTCTATGTGTGGATTGACGCGCTGTCGAACTATATCACCTCGCTGGGCTACGATCCCGACGGCAGCAGCGAGCAATACAAAAAATACTGGCCTGCCGACGCGCACATCATCGGCAAGGACATTGTGCGCTTCCACACCATCTACTGGCCGATTATGCTGATGGCGCTCGGCGAGCCGCTGCCCAAGCAGGTGTACGGCCATCCGTGGCTGCTGTTCGGCGAGGACAAGATGAGCAAAAGCCGCGGCAACGTCATCTATGCCGATGAGCTGGTGAAGATGATCGGCGTGGACGCGGTGCGCTATTACCTGCTCAGCGAGATGCCCTTTGCCAACGACGGCTCCATCACCTATGACACCATCGTGGAGCGCTTCAACTCCGATTTGGCAAACACGCTGGGCAACCTTGTCAACCGCACCATCGCCATGAACAACAAATACTTCGGCGGCGCGGTGCAGGCGCCTGTTGCCGCGGAGCCGCTCGACGACGAGCTGAAGGCGTTCTGCGCGGAGACGATTCAAAAGGTGGACAGCGCGTTCAACGCGTTCCATATCAGCGACGCGCTGGAGGCGGTGATGAACCTCGCCAAGCGCTGCAACAAGTACATCGACGAAACCGCGCCGTGGGTGCTGGCAAAGGATGAGGCAACCAAGCCGCGCCTGGGCACCGTGCTTTACAACCTGCTGGAGAGCATCCGCTATATCGCGGTGCTGCTGCAGCCCTTTATGCCCGACACCACCAAGGCGATTTTGACGCAGCTCAACTGCGATATTGCGGACTACGCAAGCCTGTCCGCCTTCGGCGCCACCAAGCCCGGCACGCAGCTCGGTCAGGCAACGCCGCTGTTTGTGCGCATTGATCCCAAGAAATTTGAGGAGGAAATCGCCGCCAAGCAGAAGGCAGCCGCCGAAAGCGAAAAGAGCATTGAGGAAATCGAGGAGGAGGAAGCCGAGGATTTGGAGAACATTCCGAAAATCGGCATTGACGACTTTGACAAGTGCGACATCCGCGTCGGCGAAGTGAAGGCGTGCGAAAAGGTAAAAAAGAGCAAAAAGCTGTTGCAATTCAGCATTTTTGACGGCAGCGGCGAGCGCACCATCGTCAGCGGTATCGCCAAGTTCTATCAGCCCGAGGAGCTGGTGGGCAAAAAGCTTCTGTTTGTGTCCAACCTCAAGCCCGTGAAGCTGTGCGGCATCGAGAGCCGCGGCATGATTCTGTCCGCCGTCCACGGCGAGGGCGACAGCGAACAGCTGCAGGTGATTATGGTGGACGATAAGCTGCCGGCGGGATGGAAAATCTGTTAATTAATTCATGATATATTCTTATAAAAACATTTTTGACAGCCACGCCCACTATGACGACGGGTGGTTTGACGAGGACAGAGAAGCGGTCATGACAGGGCTGCCCGAGCAGGGCGTGTGCGGCGTGGTGAACAATGCGGTGGATTTGCAGTCCGCTGCTGTCGCCATCGCCTATGCCGAGCGCTATCCGCATTTTTACGCGGCGGTGGGCTTTCACCCCGAGAACCTCGACAACCTGCCGGCGGACTACCTCGACCGCATCGCTGCGCTGACCAAGCACCCAAAGGTGGTCGCCATCGGCGAAACCGGGCTGGACTACCACTGGGATATCCCAAAGCCGCTCCAAAACCGCGTGTTTGAGGAGCAGCTCAGGCTGTCGCTGGAGCTGCAAATGCCGATTATCGTGCATGACAGAGAGGCGCACGGCGACGTCTTTGCCCTGCTGCGCAAATACA
>CADCAD010000007.1 GCA_902799325.1 uncultured Ruminococcus sp.
GATAGCATGCTGCTGTGTAATTTGTGGTATGGACATCCAGTCCAACATATGTTATACTTGTCATGGTGACTCCTCCTTGTATGTGGTTATCATACTTGTATTTTTACACTTTTAGTATGACAGATAAATCCACGTTTTGCAAGTCAGGGGTCACTTCATATTATCTAAAGAGGTATCGCAGGAGCTAAAGCTACCTACCGCATTGGCTCCTGCTCTCGAATATACTTTGCAATTCCGTTTTTGTTTCCACCTACTGTACTCACGTAATATCCTCTACACCAAAAGAGTCGGTTCCCGTACTTGTACTTCAGATTGGAATATCTCTCAAATATTATCATTGTGCTCTTGCCTTTGAGATAGCCCATAAAATCACTTACCCTTTGGTTGGGTGGTATCTCAACCAACATGTGGATATGGTCTGGCATGGCATGCGCCTCTATAATATTCACATGTTTTCGCTTGCATAGCTCCCGAAGTATTGCTCCTATATCTGCCCTTAGATTTCCGTATATGGTTTTTCTTCTGTACTTCGGAGCGAAAACAATGTGATATTGACATTTCCAGCTTGTATGTGATAAACTAAATGTGTCATTACCTTTATTGTTCATCTTTTATCCTCCGTTTCGCTAGAGTTTCTGCGGTTGGTAGCCTCTTTTACTCTATCAAAACGGAGATTTTTTTGTCAACTACTACTGACACTAAAGTCCGTACATTCCCACCTGCATTGCAGGTGGTTTATTTATCTGTATAATTAAAAATCCACCGGCTAAGCCGGGTTGACTGAAAACGCAAAAAAGCCTCGATGGAGAATGTTCCACCGAGGCTTTTGAGTTCTATTCCGACAAGGCTATCGTGTGTTTGTAGCCTTAAAATCCCTTGAATACTGGCGTTTTTAGTAAGTATGGGGTGCAAAAGAAAAATCCCACTCTACCCGATACCATTGTATCAGAATTAGAGTGGGATTATGGTGCGGGTAACAGGACTTGAACCTGCACGGAGTACTCCGCAAGAACCTAAATCTTGTGCGTCTGCCAGTTCCGCCATACCCGCAAATCTATAAAATCAGGTCGCAAAACCCGAAATTTATCTCATATTTAATTGTTACACCGAGGTAGCGTTACCTAAATCCAGCGTGTCTGCCAGTTCCACCACAGGCGCGTTTGTTGCTAAAGCTATTATACGGGAAACGGGGCAAAAAGTCAATTGCAAATTTCGCCGCAGTGCTTGCAAAATACGGCGGCAGGGGCTATAATGACAACAGAACCCGGAAAGGATGGATGACAATGGATAAACGCGATTTGGCGGTGCAGTACAAGCACAGCGGCTATAACTGCGCGCAGGCGGTGATTGCCGCCTATGCGGATGAATTGGGCATTGACCTCGAAACCGCGCGTGCGCTTGGCGCAGGCTTCGGTGCCGGCATGGGTACGATGGGCGCCACCTGCGGCGCGCTTTGCGGTGCGCAAATTGTGCTGGGGCTAAGCAAAAAAGGAACGCCCGTCATGAGCAGTGCGCGCAGGCTCTATTCCGCATTTTTGGAGCGCTGCGGCGCAACGGTCTGCATGGATTTAAAGGGAATTGCGACGGGCAGAATGATTTGCTCCTGCGATGACTGTGTGGCAAACGCAACGGATATTCTCGGAGAGCTGCTATGATACATCAATTTTCCCGTACAGAATTATTATTGGGGGAGGAAGCCCTTGAGCGCCTGAAAAAGGCGCGCGTGGCGGTGTTCGGCGTCGGCGGCGTCGGCGGCTATGCCGTAGAGGCGCTGGCGCGCTCAGGCGTCGGTGCGCTCGATTTAATCGACAACGACACGGTCGCGCTCTCTAACCTTAATCGTCAAATCATCGCGCTGCACAGCACGATAGGGCAACACAAGGTGGACGTCGCCAAGGCGCGCGTGCACGATATCAACCCCGACTGCGAGGTGCGCGTTTTCAAGACCTTTTATCTGCCCGAAACGGCGGAGGAATTTAATTTTTCTGTCTACGATTACGTGATTGACGCCATCGACACCGTCAAGGGCAAGCTCGGCCTGGCGCAGCAGGCGCAGGACGCCGGAACGCCGATTATCAGCAGCATGGGCGCCGGCAACAAGCTGGATCCTACGGCGTTTGAGGTGGCGGATATCTACAAAACCTCGGTTTGTCCGCTGGCGCGTGTCATGCGCTGCGAATGTCGCAAGCGCGGCATCAAAAAGCTCAAGGTGGTCTATTCCAAGGAGGTGCCCGTCCGTCCGAAAACCGTCAGCGAGGAAACCGGCGTGCGCCGCGACATTCCCGGCTCGCTCGCCTTTGTGCCGTCCGTGGCAGGGCTGATCCTCGCCGGCGAGGTCATTAAGGATATCATAAAAGCATAACGATTGCAAAAAGAGCGCGCCCGCGGGCACGCTCTTTTTGCTGTATGTGTGAATTAATCTAAGGAATTCTTTTGCTTGGCAGGGACTTGCTTTTCGTAGCACGCAAAGGCTTCGTCCACCAATTTTTTGTCGGGCTTGGGTGAAATCAGGCTGACGACAGGAACGATAATCAAGCCGGCAATCATCGCCAGCGCGCCGCAGTTGATCGGCGACTGCAAAAACACGGGGAAAATCTGCTTGGCAAACAGGTTGAGCAGCATGATACCCGCGCCGAAAATGAAGCTTACCCAGCAGGCGAGCTTGGTGGTTTTTTTCCAGTACAAGCCGTACAGGAACGGCGCAAGGAACGCGCCTGCCAGCGCACCCCACGAAATGCCCATCAGCTGCGCGATGAACTTCACGCTTTCGTTTTTGCTCTGCGTTTGATAAATGGCAATAAACGCGGAAATGGCGATGAACACCACCACGAAAATACGAATGACCAGCACCTGCTTTTTGTCGTCCATCTTCTTGATAACGTTGCCTTTGAGCAGGTCAATCGTCAGGGTAGAGGAGGACGCGATAACCAGCGAGGAGAGGGTGGACATCGACGCGGAAAGCACCAAAATGACCACAATCGCAATCAGCAGCGGATGCAGACCGGACAGCATTTCGGGAATGATGGCGTCAAAGCCGTTTTTGGCAACGTCCACGTCAAACAATCTGCCGAAGCCGCCGAGGAAATAACAGCCGCCTGCAACCACCAGCGCAAACGCGGTGGAAATCACCATGCCCTTGCGGATGTCGCGTTCGTGCTTTATCGCGTAGAACTTCTGCACCATCTGCGGCAAGCCCCAGGTGCCGAGTGAGGTCAGAATGACAACGCCCAGCAAATTCAGCGGATCGGGGCCGAAGAAGGAATTGAACGCGCCGGGCATAGAGGAAGCGGCAGGATCCTCCACCTTGGCAAGACCTTCCAGCGCCGCCATAAAGCCGCCCTGATTGGCAAGCACCGCGGCGATAACCGCCACAATGCCGAACAGCATGATAATGCCCTGAATAAAGTCGTTGATAGCCGTCGCCATGTAGCCGCCGGCGATAACATAAATGCCTGTCAGCACGCTCATCGCCAGAATACACCATACATACGGAATGCCGAACGCCATCTCAAACAGGCGCGAAAGACCGTTGTACAGCGACGCGGTGTAGGGAATCAGGAAAATAAAGGTGATGATGGACGCGCCGATTTTCAGCGCCTTGCTGTCGAAGCGTTTGCCGAAGAATTCGGGCATGGTCGCCGAGCTGAGGTGCTGTGTCATAATGCGCGTGCGTCTGCCCAAAATTGCCCAGGCGAGGAACGAGCCGATCAGCGCGTTGCCCAAGCCAATCCAGGTGGACGCGATACCGAATTTCCAGCCGAACTGTCCTGCGTAGCCGATGAAGATAACGGCGGAAAAGTACGACGTGCCGTAGGCGAACGCCGTCAGCCACGGACCGACGCTTCTGCCGCCCAGCACAAAGCCGTTGACGTCGGTGGCGTTTTTGCGGCAGTAGATGCCGACGCCGATCATCACGCCGAAGAACAGCACCAGCAGGATGATTTTAATTGCTAAATCCATTGTTTTTACCCCCTAAGTGGGAATTTATATTTTCGGATAGAGATGCAGCGTGCGCTTTATTTCAAATCCGAATTGAGACTGATTTCATTTTGCTGCGCCACAACGCTCTCGCCGCAGTATTTTTTGCGCAGCACAGGCTTTTCGATTTTGCCGGTGGGATTGCGCGGCACGTCGGCAAAAATAACCTTTCTCGGACGCTTGTAGCGCGGCAGCGCCATGCAGAAGGCGTTGACGTCGTCCTCGCTGAGCTGACGGTCGGGCTTCAGCTCGATGATGGCGGCGGCAATTTCGCCCAGACGCTGGTCGGGCAAGCCGATGACCGCCACGTCCTTAATGGCGCCGTTGGAGCGCAAAAAGTCCTCAATCTGCACGGGATAAATATTCTCGCCGCCCGAGATAATCACGTCCTTTTTGCGGTCAACCAAATAGATAAAGCCGTCGCTGTCGCGTTCCGCCATGTCGCCGGTGTACAGCCATCCCTCGCTGTCCAGCACTTCCTCGGTCGCCTTGGCGTCGCGGTAGTAGCACTTCATGACGCCGGGGCCTTTTACCGCCAGCTCGCCGACGCCGTCGGTGACTTCGTTGCGGTTTTCATCGACAATCTTGACCTCCCAGCCGTAGCCCGGGATGCCGATGGCGCCCACCTTGTGGATGTTGCCCATGCCGAGGTGCACACAGCCGGGGCCGATGGACTCGCTTAAGCCGTAGTTGGTGTCATATTCGTGGTGGGGGAAGATTGCCTTCCAGCGTTTAATCAGCGTCGGAGGCACCGGCTGCGCGCCGATGTGCATTAATCTCCAGCGGCTGAGGTCGTAGTTGTTCAGGTCAATTTGTCCGCTGTCAATCGCGTCCAAAATATCCTGCGCCCACGGCACGAGCAGCCAAACGATGGAGCAGCGCTCTTCGCTGACGGTGCGGATAATCCATTCGGGGCTTACGCCGCGCAGCAGCACCGCCTTGCTGCCGGAATACAGGCTGCCGAACCAGTGCATCTTGGCGCCGGTGTGGTACAGCGGCGGAATACAGAGAAATACATCGTCGTGGGTTTGTCCGTGGTGCGCGTGCTCCACCTTGGCGGAGTGCATCAGCGCGCGGTGCGCGTGCAAAATCGCCTTGGGAAAGCCCGTGGTGCCGGACGAAAAATAGATTGCGCCGTCGTCGTCGTCGGTGATGTACACGCTCGGCGCCTGCGACGAGCAGTAGCCAATCAGCTTTTCATAGCTGTCCGCAAACGACGGACATTCGTCGCCCACATAGAAGCAGTTTTTGACCTTGGGCATCTGGGGCAGCACTTCCTCCACTCTGCCGATAAACTCGGGACCGAACACCAGCGCGTCGGAGTCCGCCTTGTTGACGCAGTAGGCAATCTCCTCGGCGGTGTAGCGGAAGTTCAGCGGCACCGCGATGGCGCCGGTTTTCAAAATTCCGAAATAGATGGGCAGCCAGTCCAGGCAGTTCATCAGCAAAATGGCGACCTTGTCGCCTTTTTTTATGCCGCGCGTCAGCAGCAGGTTGGCAAAGCGGTTGGCGCGGACGTCAAATTCGCCCCAGGTCAGCTGCTTGCGGAACGCGCCGCCGCGGTTGGACTCAATCAGGGAATACTCTCTCCAGGTGACATGAGGTACATTTTTGACCTCGGGATTAATTTCGACCAGCGCCACTTCGTCCTTAAAATAGGTGGCGTTTCTGGTCAACAGCTCGGTGATAGGCATGTTCTGTTCTCCTTTTTCTAATTCACACATGACAAAAATTCACCCCGTCGCAGCTCGCGCGGGGCAGAAACATTAAATATACTATCGCACGAAAGAATGGTTTTGTCAAGTATAACCAGAGAACTCGCTGAAAATTTGTGCACTCCCCACAAAGAATCGCCGCTTTTTTGGTTTAAATTGCTACGCTTTAAAGCGCCTATGCTTTAAACCGTTAAAGTGCGATGGACGGAGAAGGGATTTTTTCAAAGCCGCCTGCATACAATAGGGCAACGAAAGGGGATTTTCCTATGATCAATAACTACGAAAACCGCATATCGGGCGACTCGCCCTTCAAGCCCTCATTCGAACAGTATATCCAAAGCAAACCCGGGCGCGGCTCGCTGAAGGTGCAGGTCAGCGCCGCCAACCAAAGCTTTCCCGTGGGCGACGTGTTTGTGGACGTGGCGGTGCTGTCCGACGGCGTGCGCTACAGCCTGTACCACGACGTGACCGACAGCTCCGGCATTGTCAACGAAATTGTCCTGCCGTCCTGCGCCGCCGCCGACAACAACAGCCCCGAAACCGCCGGAAAAAACGACGTGACCTATCTGGTGTCCGTCTACCACCCTGCCTTTAAGGAGGTGGTGGATTTTCCCGTCACCGTGCAGGACAGGGTGGAAACCATTCTCCCGGTGGCGCTCGAGCCGCTCAGCAACGGAACGGAGGCGTGACATGGCTGTTACTCCCGTCATTCCGCAGACCATCACCGTGCATTTGGGCAGACCGAACACGCCTGCGCCTAACGTGACCGTGCCGTTTACGGATTACATCAAAAACGTCGCGTCCAACGAAATCTATCCCACCTGGCCGGAAAACGCCATCCGCGCCAATGTGCTGGCGCAGATCACCTTTGCGCTCAACCGCGTCTACACCGAATATTACCGCAGCCGCGGCTATGATTTCGACATCACCGACAACACCTCCATCGACCAAAACTACGTCTACGGCGGCGAGGTGTACGACAACATCAGCCGCATTGTCGATGAAATCTTCAACAACTATATCGTGCGCACCGGCAGCGTGGAGCCGCTCTATGCCCAGTTCTGCGACGGCTACCGCACCTTTTGCAACGGCTTGTCGCAGTGGGGCAGCGTGACGCTTGCCAACCAAGGCTACACGCCCTTGCAGATTCTGCGCTACTACTACGGCGACAACATCAGCCTTGTCTACAACGCCGAGGTCGGCGGCAACATCGAATCCTATCCCGGCAGGGCGCTGCGGCGCGGCTCGTTCGGCGACGACGTGCTCACCATCAAGCGCGAGCTGAACCGCATTGCCAAAAACTACCCTGCCATTCCCACCGTCAACACCAACTCCGGCGTGTACGATCTGGAAACGGAAAACGCCGTCAAGGTGTTCCAGCAGATTTTCAATCTGGAACCCGACGGCGTGGTGGGCAAGGCAACATGGTATAAAATTAAGCAGATTTACGCCGGCGTCAAGCGGCTGTCTGAAATCACCGGCGAGGGCTTGACGCTCTCCGAGGTGGAAAAGCGCTATACGCGCAGCCTGCAAGTCGGCGACCGCGGCGTGGATGTGGAAGCCCTGCAATATTACCTCGCGTTCCTCGGCTATTTCTATCCCGAGCTGCCGCCGATTCCCGTCACGGGCTATTTCGGCAATCTCACGCGCGACGCGGTGTTCACCTTTCAAAACAACTACGGCTTTCCCGTCAACGGCGTGGTGGACGCGAATTTGTTTTTTGAAATCGAGCGCGCCTACCAAGACGCCGTCCGCGACCTGCCGCCGAGCTATCAAACCGCCATCGGCGAGCCGTATCCCGGCCGCTTTATCATCGAGGGCGACAGGGGAGAGAGCGTGCGGATTATCCAGCGCTACCTCAACGTGGTGTCGCAGAGCAATCCTTCTGTTCCGCAGGTGACGGTGGACGGCATTTTCGGACCGCGCACCAAGGCGGCGGTCACGGCGTTTCAACGCTCGCTCGGCTTTGAACAAAACGGCGCGGTCGGCCCCGCCGAGTGGGCGGAGCTGGTGCTGAGAGGAAACAATTTGTAAGGCATGCTGCAAATATGACAGCACCTTGTCGGCAATCCTTCACGCAGCGCTCAACTCTCCATCAGCTCTCTGATGTGCGCCAAAATTTTCTTTTCGCGGCGGCTGACCTGCACCTGCGTCATGTTGAGCTGCCGTGCGGTCTGCGTCTGCGTTTTGCTTTGAAAGTAGCGCAGGATAATCAGCGCGCGGTCGCCTGCTTCCAGCCTTTGCAGGGCGTCCTGCAGCGCAAGCCGCTCGGTCACAGCGTATTGAATGTCAGGCGTCGGCACGTCAATTTGCGTGTCCGCCTCGCCCTCTGCCGTCAGCGACAGCGGCGTTTGCATACAACAAAGCGCTTCCGCAACGCGCTCGGCGCTGACGTCCAGCTTTTTCGCCAGCGCGCCGACGGTCAGCTCCGCGCCGTTTTGCCGCAGGCTTTCCTCGTTCAGCCGCGCAGCCTTCAGCGCCAGCTCCTTTAAGGAGCGGCTGACCTTGACCGCGCCGCCGTCGCGGAACAGCCGCCTGATTTCGCCGAGAATTACGGGGAAGGCATAGGTGGAAAACTGCCAGCCCTTTGCTTCGTCAAAGCTGTTCAGCGCCTTGGAAAGCCCCAGGCACCCGGCGGCGTACAGCTCCTCATAGTCGATGCCTCTGCCTGCAAAGCGCTTGCAGAGCGAATGTACCAAGCCCAGATGCCGCGATGCGACGGCGTTTTTGTCAACCATTGCCCAGCTGCTTTTCCAGCGTGACGGTGGTGCCCTTGCCGACGGCGGAGGTCACGCGCACCTTGTCGCAAAAGCTCTGCATGACCGCAAAGCCCAGTCCGGCGCGCTCCTCCTCGGCGGCGGTGGTAAACAGCGGCTGCATCGCCTGCCTGACGTCCGCAATGCCGCAGCCCTTGTCGCGGATTTTGAACACCACCCTGCCGTTTTCATCAATTTTGCCGCTGAGGAAAACGGTGCCGCTTTCGCGGCGGTAGCCGTGCACAATGCAGTTGGTCACCGCTTCGGAAACCGCGGTTTTTAAATCGCTCAGCTCCGTCACGGTGGGGTCGAGGTTCATCACAAACGCCGCCGCCACGCTGCGCGCAAACGCCTCGTTGCAGCTCTTGGACGGAAAGCGCAGGTGCATTTCGTTTTTCGCGTTCATCCCATCACCCCCAAGCCTTCCAGTCCCGACATCGCAAAAATGCGGTAAATGCCCGGTGACACGTTCTGCACGCGCAGCGCGCCGCCCAGCAGCTTCATCTGGCGGTAGCGTCCCATCACCAAGCCCACGCCCGAGGAGTCCATAAAGCTGACCTTGCCGAAGTCAAGGCACAGCAGCCGCGGCTTCAGCGACTGCGCAATGCCGTCCACACGCGCGCGGATTTCGCACGCGCTGTCGTGGTCGATTTCGCCCGATAAAAAGGCGGTCAGCACGTTGTTTTGATACGTCGTTTCAATCATATTCAACTTCCTTCCAAAAGAAAACGCTGTACTAATCATCATAATTAGTACAGCGTAAATATTTTGTTCGATTTTGTCGGCAGGCGAAAATTTCTCCGTCAGCCGCCGATAATGTACGGGCGGATTTCTCCTGCCAAATACAGCGAGCCGCAAATCAGCACCGCGCCGTTCTCCTGCTCGGCGGCGGCAAGCGCTTGGTCAAACGCCTGCTGCGGACTGTCAAAGGCGGTAACGTCGCTGCAGACACGGCGGAATTTTTCCGCGAGCGACTGCGCGTCGAGCGCGCGCGGATTGCCGACCGGCACCGTGTACACACGCTTAAACAGCCCTTTCAGCAAAAGAATGGAGCTGTCAACGTCCTTGTCGGCGAGCATGCCCATCACGCAGGTAATCGGCGCGCCGGGCAGAAAATCCTCTATCGCCCTCTCCAGCGCGGCGATACCGTTGGGGTTGTGCGCGCCGTCCAGCAGCACGGGCGGCTGCGCGCGCAAAAGCTCCAGCCGCGCCGGGTTCACGGCGTTTTGCAAGCCCTCACGGACATGCGCTTCCGTAAAGGAAAGCTGCTTTTTATTTCTCAGCCGGAATAATGCGGTCAGCGCGGCGGACATGTTTTCAATTTGATGCCACCCGGCAAGGCGAATGAAATACTCCTCGCCGTACAGCGTAAAGCGGCTGCCTCTGAGGGTGCACTCCGACACCTCCACGGGCAGGTCTGCCGCCTTGAACAGCGGCACGTTCTTATCAGCGGCGGTCTGCTCAATCACCTGCATGGCGGCGCGCTCCTGCGGCGAGGTCACCACCGCCGAGCCGCTTTTGATGATGCCGCATTTTTGCGCGGCAATTTTCTCGATGGTGTCGCCGAGAATCGCCGTGTGATCCAGCCCAATAGCGGTAATCACCGCGCACAGCGGCGGCGCAATCACGTTGGTGCAGTCGAGCAGTCCGCCCATGCCGGTTTCCAGCACGACGATATCGCAGCTTTCCTGCGCGTAAATCAAAAACGCCAGCGCGTTGACATACTCAAACTCGGTAATCACCACACCCTCCGCGTTGAGCTGTTCCAGAACGGGGAAGGTCTGCTCCACGGCGGCGGTCAGCGTTTCCTTGGCAATCATCTGCCCGTTAATTTGTATCCGCTCGCGGAAGTCGGTGATGTACGGCGAAATAAACAAGCCTGTCTTGTAGCCTGCCGCCGTCAAAACCGCCGACAGCACCGCGCAGGTGCTGCCCTTGCCGTTGGTGCCGGCGACGTGAATATAGCGCAGCCTGTCCTGCGGATTGCCCAGCCGGTCTAAAAAGGCGCGCATCCTGTCCAAGCCCGGGCGTGAGCCGAAGGTCAGCAGGGAGTGAATTTTTGCCAAAGCGGTTTCGTAGGTCATTTCAGCAGCTCCTTATAGATTTCATTCTTCTTAAAGCCCGTCGCGGCGGCGGCTTCTCGGGCGGCTTCGGTCGCCTTTGCGCCGCCCTCCGTCAGCCGCGCGGCAAGCGCCACGGCGTCGGCAAGGGTGAATTTCTCCTTCGCCGCTTCCTCGGGCGCGCCCTCCAGCACAAGGACAATCTCGCCCTTGACGCTGCCGTCGGCATAGTGCTCCGCTGCATAGGATGTGGTGGTGCGGATGACCTCCTCGTGGATTTTTGTCAGCTCGCGCACAATGCTCAGCCGCCGCTCGCCGAAGGCGGCGGCTAAATCGCGCAGGGTGGCAGGCAGCTTGTGCGGCGCTTCATAAAAAATCATCGTGCGCTTTTCCTGCCGCAGGCTCTGCAAATGCTCGCTGCGGCTTTTTTTGTTCACGCTGAGGAAGCCCTCAAAGGTGAACCTGCCGGTTGCCAAGCCCGACACGGCAAGCGCGGCAATCACCGCGCTCGGCCCCGGCACCACAACGGTGCGGATGCCGCGCTCGGCGCACAGCTTAATCAAGTCCTCGCCGGGGTCGGAAATGCAGGGCATGCCGGCGTCGGTGACGATGGCGCAGCTTTCGCCCTGCTCCAGCCGCGCGACGATGATTTCGCCGCGCTCGCGTTTGTTGTGTTCATAATAGCTGACCATCGGCTTTTTGATGCCGAGGTGGTTCAGCAGTTTCAGGGTGACGCGCGTGTCCTCGGCGGCGATAAAATCCACCTCGGCAAGCGTCTGCGCCGCGCGCGGCGAAAAGTCGGACAGGTTGCCGATGGGCGTTCCCGTTACATATAAAATACCGCTCATATCTTACCTCTATTAGTATCGGATTTGTAAATTCCGTAAATATCCATCATTTCCTGTGAAAAGCCGCCGCTCTCATCCTCAATCAGCAGCGTGGGCAGCACATCCAAAAAGCCGCGTTTGCCGCCGCGCCTGCCTTCCAGCAAAAACAGCTTCGGCGCCTTTGACGGGCGCTGCTGCACCAGCCGCAGGCGCTTCGGCTCCAAATCAAAGCGGCGCATACTTTCCATCACGTCCGCCAAGCGCTCGGGGCGCTGGCAGATATAAAACCTGCCGCCGAACTGCAGCAGGCTTGCCGCCGCCTGACAGATGTCGTCCAGCGTGCACGCGGTTTCGTGCCGCGCCACCAGCTTTTTGTCCTCGGGATTCGGAATTCCCGTGCCCTCGGGCTTGTAGGGCGGATTGCACGCCACCGCGTCAAACGCGCCGAAGGGCAAAACGCCGCGCAGCGCCTTGAGGTCGGCGTTGACGACGGTCAGCTTGCTTTCCAAGCGGTTCAGGGCAATACTGTCGCGCAAAAGGGCGCAGGCGTCCTCCTGAATTTCCACGGCGCTCACCTGCAGCAGGGGATTGTCGCGCAGCCACAGCAGCGGAATGGTGCCGCAGCCCGTGCCCAAATCAACGCATTTTTTGGCGCCCTGCTGCCGCGAAAAATCCGCCAGCAGAATCGTGTCGGTGGAAAAGTGATAGCTTTGCGACACCAAAATCTCCATACCGCCGCCCAGCGGTTCACGGTGAATATCCTTCATAAGCGCCTCCCGGTTTGTTGCTGCTACCATTATACAATAGGAAACGGTTTACCGCAAGTATGAAAATGAAATGTCGCTTCGCAGGCGACCAAATCCTCTGCGGCGCTTGGTATAATATAGTCACAAAATAAAGCTTGGAGGTAATCCTATGAAAAACAACAACATCACCGAACTGGTATTCATTCTCGACCGCAGCGGCTCTATGGGCGGCTTGGAAAGCGACACAATCGGCGGCTTCAACAGCATGCTCGCCAAGCAAAAGAAGGAGGAGGGCACCGCCTACGTTTCCACCGTGCTCTTTGACCACGAAACCGAGGTGCTCCACGACCGCGTGCCGATTGACAAGGTGGCGCCGATGACCGACAAAGACTACACCGTGCGCGGCTGCACCGCGCTGCTCGACGCCATCGGTAAGTCGGTGCACCACATCGGCAACATCCACAAATATGCCCGCCCCGAGGACGTGCCGTCGCACACACTGTTTGTCATTACCACCGACGGCATGGAAAACGCCAGCCGCACCTACAGCGGCAAGGATATCAAGCGCCTGATTGAAAAACAGCAAAAGCGCTATGGCTGGGAGTTTTTGTTCATCGGCGCCAACATCGACGCCATCGCCACCGCCAAAAGCTTCGGCATCGACGAAAACCGCGCGGTCAACTATCACGCGGACAGACAGGGCACCGGCGTGGTGTATGAAGCCGTTTGCAAGGCGGTCAGCGGCATGCGCCGCGGCAAAAGCCTTGAGCCGAGCTGGGGCGCTTCTATTCAGGAGGACTATGAAAACCGCAGATAATGCGCTTTCGGACAAAAGAAAAGAGCGGACGCGCTGTCCGCTCTTTGTTTTGCCTGTTTATTTGTCGTAAATAAATTCCGCCAATGCCGTGCGCTGGGCGTTGAGGTCGGTGATAGCGATAACCGAGCCTGCGTCGGTGTCGTTGTTGTAGTACCACAGGTTTTGCTGCGGAACATAGTTCTGCACCACCTCATAGTTGAGGTAGGTCAGCGCGTTGGAAAGCAGGAAGGTGATGCCGTCCTTGTCGAGGTTGGTGGTAATCATCGGGCCGACAGAGGTTGCAACGTTGATAATCGTAATCAAATCCTTCTGCTTCATGTCGGCAACCAGCTTGGTCAGCAGCTTTCTTTGACGGGAGGTTCTGTCCCAGTCGTCGCCGTCCAAACCGATTTCGTTGCCGTCCTCGCCCTTGGACAAGCCGCGGTTGCGCGCGTACCACAGCGCCTGCTGACCGTCGAGCTTCACCATGCCCGGCGCGGCGGTGATGGTGGTGCGGGTGTCCGCCTGACCGTTTTTGTACATCTGGTAGTTGATGTAGTCGATTTCGTCCTGGCTGAGCTCCATCTCTACGCCGCCGATTTTGTTGATGATATCCTTAAAGCCGCTGAAATCGACAATCGCGTATTTATCAATTTTAACGCCGAAGTTGGCTTCAATCGTCTTAATGGAAAGCTCGGCGCCGCCGTAGGTGTAGGACGCGTTGATTTTGTCATACACATCCTTGTCGGGGATATATACATAGGTGTCGCGCTGGAAGGACGTCAGCTTGAGCTTTTTGTGCAGGTTGTCAATCGACAGCAGAATCATGGTGTCGGTTCTGCCGAACTTTTCTCCCTGGCGGTCATCCTCACCGAACAGCATGACGTTAAGAATGTTGTCGTCCTCAATCAGGTCGGTGGACTTCAGGGCGTTTTTGTCCTTGACAGCGGTGTCGCTGACACGGTTGTCCTTCGTGTAATTGATGCCGCCGAGAATGCCGAGGTCATACAGCAGAACGCCGCAGCCCGCGATTAAAAAGATGATGGACAGCACCAGCGAAACAATGCGCAGCACCCTGCCCTTTTTGTTGTACAGCTTGATGACTTGGGTATTGGAGCTGATGTCAACAAGATGACTGTCTGTGTTGTTTTTAGCCATAAGCAGCCTCCTGTAAAAGGGGTTTTCACAACGAATATTTTTTCATATACCTTTTCATATTCTTTATCATTATATCATAATATTCTGATAAATAATTCTTTAAAAGCAAATTGATTTTTCGCGCTGACAAAATTTGACAGCAAATTTGCCGTCAATCTGTGAATTATCCCCCAATTTCGTCCAAAACCAGCGAAAAGGACGGGAGAAATTCCTCAAAGAAAACCTCCGCCTCGGGCAGGTGCATGTCGTGAATAGACTGCTCAATCGTGTCCTTTGCCATGCGGAACTCGTCGTTGCCCATGCGCATTTCCTCAATGCACTTAATCAGCGCCGAAAAGCGGTCGGCTGCCTTGACAAAAACCTCCAGCGCGCGGTCGCTGTCCGACTGCGGCTTCAAAACAGCGCGGTATTCTTCGCGGAAATCCTCGGGCAGCAGCGCAACCAGCCGTTCGGCGGCGCTGTCCTCAATCTGCTTGTACACATCGCGGATGGAGGCGTTGGCATATTTCACGGGCGTGGGCATGTCGCCGGTGATGATTTCGGTGGCGTCGTGAAAGGTTGCCAGCAGCGCCGCGCGCTCCGCGTCAAGGCTGCCGCCGAAGCGCTTGTTGTGAATCAGCACCAGACAATGCGCCAGCACCGCCACCTGATGGCTGTGCTCGCTGATGTTCTCGTTTCTTGTATTATTCATCAAACCCCAGCGGTTTATGTATTTCATGCGCGCGAGCATGGCGTAAAAATGCGATTGTTTCATACTTTTTCTCCTATATAAATTGCAAATTTCGTTTTTGTGTGGTATAATAAACCATATATATGCCGTGAAAGCGTTTACGGCTGACTTTATTATACCGCGTATGCGGAAAAAGTCAAAGATTTTTTGAAACGGAGCCCTGTAATGTCAACTCGCCTTCGCCGCCTGCGGCCGCAAAAAAGCAGGCACTATCTGCTCATCACCTTTCTGCTTGCCCTCGGTGCGGCGGCGGTGCTGTTTGTGCCGTATATCATTATCGGCGGCGGTGTGTTTTATTACTACGGCGACTTCAACGTGCAGGAAATTCCGTTCTATCAGCTGCTCCACGCACAGGTGCACAGCGGCGATTTGAGCTGGAACCACCTGACGGATTTGGGCACCGACACCATCGCCAGCTACAGCTTCTACCTTTTGGGCAGCCCGTTCTTTTGGATGACGATACCGTTCCCGAATGAAATCGTGCCCAACCTCATCGGGCCGCTGCTGATTTTGAAATTCGCCTGCGCGGCTGCTGCGGCGTACCTGTTTTTGCAGCGCTATGTGCAGACCAAGAGCTTGGCGGTGCTGGGCGGCATTTTGTATGCGTTCTCGGGCTTTTCCGTCTACAACGTCTTTTTCTTCCACTTCCACGAGCCGATGATCCTGTTTCCGCTGCTGCTGGCGGCGCTGGACAGCTTTTTGTATGACAAGCGGCGCGGCGTGTTTGCCGTGGCGGTCTTTGCCGCCTGTGTGGTCAACTACTATTTCTTCGTGGGGCAGGCGCTGTTTGTACTGATGTACTTCCTCATGCTCTGCTTCACCAAAACCTACCGCTTCCGCATCAGGGAATTTCTGCTGCTGGCGCTCGAGGTCGCTCTCGGCTTTTGCGCCACGGCGTTCATCCTGCTGCCGAGCGTGCTCGGACTCATGGGCAATCCGCGGCTAAACGAGCTGCCCAACGGCTGGGGCTCGCTTGCGTATCAGCGCGAGCAAAAATACTGGCTGATTGTGCTCAGCTTTCTGTTTCCCGCCGACCTGCCTGCCATGCCGGTGTTTACGCCGGAATCCAACTGCAAGTGGGCGTCGGTGGCAGGCTGGCTGCCGCTGTTCAGCGTCACGGGTGTGGTTGCTTATTTACAGCTCAAAAAGCGCGACTGGCTGAAAAAGCTGATTTTGCTGTTAATCCTGTTCGCCTTTATTCCGGTGCTCAACAGCATGTTCCAAATGATGAACAGCTCCATTTACTACGCGCGGTGGTTCTATATGCTTGTACTGATGTTCACGCTTGCCACCGTCCGCGCCGTGGAGGACAGCGAGGCGGACTGGCGCCGCGCCGTGCGGTGGTCAACGGGGCTGACGGTCGGCGCGATTATCCTAATCGGCGCCATGCCCCTCATCACCGAGAGCGAAACAGGCGCCAAGGATATGAGCATCGGCGTGCAGGCGTCCTATGAAAAATTCTGGCTGTACGCGCTGATGGCGATGATTAGCCTTTTGGTGTTTGTGCTGCTGTATCAAAAGATGTGGAAGCGCCGCGGCTTTTATGTGCTCACCGTCGCCGCAGCGCTCGGCGTCGCCCTTGTTTCGTCGCTGCTGATTATCGGTCACGGCGTGTTTGTCAGCGGCAGCACCGACAGCATCCGTTCGCACATCATCAACGCGCGCGACAAAATCGACGTTGACGATTTGGAAAACGTGCGCAGCGATTTTTTTGAGGCGACCGACAACACCGCGATGTTCTGGAGGGTGCCGAGCATCAACTGCTTCCAAAGCTCGGTCAACACCTCTATCATGCAGTTTTACAGCAAGGTGGGCGTCACACGCGACGTGGCGTCGCGCCCCAATTATAACGCCTACGGCCTGCGCACGCTGCTCAGCTGCAAATACTTTTTCGACGATTTGCAGGACAGCCAAAACCCCGAATCCGACGAGTGCTTCACCGACAAGGCGGGCAACACCAAGATGCCGGGTTGGAAGCTGCTCCGGGAGTGCAACGGCTTCAACATTTACGAAAACGAAAACTATGTGCCCATGGGCTTTGCCTTTGGCTCCTATATCACGCAGGAGGAGTTTGAACGCGTCAAAAGCGTCAACCGCAGTGCGGCGATTCTCAACGCGCTGGTGCTCAGCCGCGAACAAATGAAAAAGTACAGCGATATCACCGGCTACTTTGACAAGCCCTATTATATGCTCTACGGCGGTCATCCCGAAACCTTCAAAAGCGAGGCGGACACCTACGCCTACGGCTCCGGGGTGCTCAAGGCGCAGGCAAAATATCTCAACGAGCACGCCTGCTCCTCTTTTGCCTACACCAAAACGGGCTTTGAAGCCGCGTTTAACAACAAGGGCAAGGGCGACACGCTGCTGCTTTTCAGCGTGCCCTACAGCGACGGCTTTTCCGCCACGGTCAACGGTGAGCCTGTCGATATTGAAAAGGTCGACTACGGCTTTATGGCGGTCAGGGTGCCGAAGGGGGAGAGCAAAATTGTGTTCACCTACGAAACCCCGGGCTTTAAAGCCGGCACCGTCATCAGTCTGTGCGCCGCGGCGGCATATGTTGTTTACCTCGCCGTGGTCGCGGTATGCGCCCTAAAAAAGAAACGAAACCACCATCAACGTATGATGCAGCATAACGGCAATCAGGCGATTGCCCCCACCGGCTCTACCAACCAATAACAGCCCAAAGAGGCAACGGGAGAAAGCTTATGTTATTCGGAGATAAAATTTTACAGTACCGAGACGAACTGTTAAAGGATTTAGCCTACTTTTTGAGAATCGAATCCATCGACGGCGAAAAAAACGAGGAATGTGACAGGGCGCTTGCGTTTTTGATTAAGCGCGCGCAGGACTTCGGACTCGACTACGCGCTTGTCACCGACAAAAGCGTGCATGTCCAGCTCGGCGAGGGCGGCAAGCTGTGCGGCGTGCTGTCCCATGTGGACGTGGTGCCCGCCGGCAACAACTGGAGCGTCATTCCCTTCGAGCTGACCGAGCGCGACGGCAGGCTCTACGGCCGCGGCATCGCCGACGACAAGGGCGCCGCGCTGATTAATCTGTACTGCCTGCGCGCCCTCAAGGAAAACGGCGTCACCGGCAAAAACACCCTGCGCGCCATCTTCGGCTCCGCCGAGGAAACCGGCATGCACGACATGAAGGGCTATTTTGCCAAGGAGCCGCTGCCCGACATGGCGTTTACACCCGACAGCGACTACGGCATTTGCTATGCCGAAAAGGGCATTTTGCAGCTTTGTGTCAGCACGCCCACCAACGAGGCAAAGGTGCTCTCGCAGTTCCACGCCGGCAAGGCGGTCAACGCCGTGCCCGATTTGGCATACGTCATGCTGGATTCCTCCGGCTATGACGAGCAGCTGCTCATGCGCTTGGCGGACGCGAGCGACGGCAGCTTTGAATTCAACTACACCATCGACGGCTTGATGATCATCAGCCGCGGCAAGGCGGCGCACGCGTGTGAGCCCCAAAAGGGCAAAAACGCGGCGGCGCTGCTGATAGATTTAATCACCAACGCCTACGACGTGGAGGACATCGGACAGCTTTGCTCCTTCATCGACTACGCGTTCAACTGCGAAACCAACGGCCGCTCGCTCGGACTGAAAATGAGCGACAGCGTGTCGGGCGAGCTGACGGTCAACCTCGGCATGGTGCACATTGAGGACAGCACCGCCGAAGCGTATTTTGACATCCGCTATCCCGTGACCGTCAACGGCGACTATGTGCTGCGCCAGTTCAAGGCGGTGGCGGAATACAGCGGCTTGAACGTCAGGGTTGTCCACCACGACAAGCCCCTGCACCTCGAAAAGGATTCACCGCTGATTCAGGAGCTCAGCGCCGCCTATGAAGCGGTGATGGGCGAGCCGCCCACGCTCTACGCCACGGGCGGCGGCACCTATGCGCGCAAGCTCGCCGGCAGAGGCGTTGCCTTCGGACCGCACTTCCCGGGCGATCCGATTAACATGCACAACGCCGACGAAAGCATGGACAAGGAAAACTTCTTCAAGCACGCGCAAATCTGTCTGGAGGCCATGTACAGACTGTTTGTCAATTGAAAGGAAAAGGAAAAGCGGAAGGAACGGAAGCTGCCCGGCGCAGCGCCCTTCCTTTCGGTTTGTTGACTGAAATATGATGAAAACCGAAAAAACCATTAAACAACAGGCGCGCGCGGCGCTGCACGGCAACGCCTCCGCGCTGATTGCCATGACGGGCGTTGTGGCGGCGGCGTATTTTCTGCTCAACTATGCGCAGTTTGTGCTGCTCTATTTGTTTGTCCCGTCCGGCGCCGCCGACGGCACCTTCAGCGCGAATGATTTCAACGTGCGCCTGATACAAAGTATCTATATGCTGCTTTTGCTGTTCCTTTCGCCGCTGCTCAACGGCGCGCTGCGCGGAGCGGCGCAGGCGGCTGTGAACGGTGACTGCGGCGCGCGGGATGTGCTCTATTATTTCGGCGCCTTCCGCCGCTGGGCAAAAACCGTGCTGATCAACCTGCTGGTGTACTGCCTGTTTTCCGCCGCCGGCTTTGCCCTTAACCCCGGCTTCTACACACGCGCGCTGCTGCCTTGGCTGTACAACGCGCCGCTCGATTGGAACATCGAAAGCTTTGTCGTCATCTTTATCGACGTTGTTTCCGTCCTTTTGCAAATTTGCTATTATATGCTCTTTGTGCATTTTCCGCTGACGGCGTATGCGCTCAACGAGAACATCCGCGTGGAAAAATGTGTTTTTATGATGATTGGTTTTTCGGCACTGCATTTCGGCAAGCTGCTGCGCCTGCTGCTCAGCTTTGCAGGCTGGTTTGCGCTCTGTTTTTTGGTGGTGCCGGCGCTGTATGTCATACCCTATTTTGCGGTGGCGTCGAGGAAGTCCGCAAAATGGCTGTTTGAATTGGATGAAGGGTGGGATATCGTATGCCTGTTCGGCGATATCGCCTTGCAGGAGTATCCGCATAATAAAATAGAAATCGTGTTCGTGGACAGCATGTCCGACGACGGCACGTACGAAAAAATGGAGCGCTTCAAAAACACCGACTACGGCTTCCGCGACGTCAAAATCGTGCGCTGCCCCAAGCGCAACCAGGCATATTCGTGGAACGAGGCGCTGATGGTCTTTACGGGCGACGTGGTTATCCGCGTGGACGCCCACGCGCGTATTCCGCGCAACTTTGTGTCGCGCAACGTCTACAACCTGCGCGCCGGCGAAAACGTGGTCGGCGGCGGACGCCCCAACATCAGCTCCAACGTCAGCGCGTGGAAGCTCACGCTGCTCGCCGCGGAGGATTCGCTGTTCGGCAGCTCCATCGCGGGCTACCGCCGTCCGGCGACCGAAAAGGAGTATATGGACAGCCTGTTCCACGCCGCCTACCGCCGCGAGGTCATCGAAAAGGTCGGCGGCTTCAACGTGGAGCTGGGCAGAACCGAGGACAACGAGTTCCACTACCGCATCCGCATGGCAGGCTACAAAATGTGCTGTTGTCCCGACATCATCTCCTATCAGCACTCGCGCAACACGCTCAAGCACATGGTCAAGCAAAAATACGGCAACGGCAAGTGGATAGGGCTGACGCTGTCGCAGTGCCCGGGCTGTCTGTCCTACTTCCATTTTGCACCGTTTTTGTTTGTGGTCATGCTCGCGGTCAGCATCGTGCTGGCGGTGTTCGGCATGGCGCTGCCGCTCAAGGTGCTGCTGGTGCTCTACGGCATGTTTGACTTTGTCAACTCCGTCAGCTGTTGCACGCTGAAAAATATCCATCCGCAGTTTATTTTGCTGCCGCTGATTTTTCCGCTGCTGCATGTCGCCTACGGCATCGGCACCATTGTCGGCTTGGCGGAAATTCCGTTTTGGCAGAAGAAGATAAAGTCCAGCGACTATCAGGCGCGCATTGACGAGGTCAAGCGCAAGGTCGCCGAAAACACGGAGACACGATGGAACAACACAACGCTGTAAAAAGCGAGCGCTACCGCCTGATTGACGCCCTGCGCGGCACAGCGCTGCTCAATATGATTGCGTTTCACTTTTGCTACGATTTTTTTGTCATCTACGGCAACGACGTCAAGTGGGCGTCGCGCCCGGCGGCGGTCGTTTGGGAGCGCATGATTTGCTGCGCGTTCATTTTGCTTTCGGGCGTTTCGCTCAACTTTTCGCGCCGTGCCTACCGGCGCGGACTCATCGTCAGCGCGTGCGGCTTGGCGGTGACGCTCGTCACGCTGGTTGCGATGCCCGACGAGCTGATTTTGTTCGGCGTGCTGACCTGCATCGGTCTGTGCATGCTGATAACGCAGGCGCTGCGCGGACTGCTCGAAAAATGCAACCCCTTTGCGGGCGCAGCGGCTTCTTTTTTGCTGTTCGGCTTCTTCTATGGACTGCCGCGCGGCTTTTTGGGATTTTTTGACACGGCGTTTTTGACGGTGCCGGAGCAGCTTTACGGCTTCCGCCCGTTGGCGCTGATTGGACTGCCCGACGCGGATTTTGTGTCCTCCGACTATTTTCCGCTGCTGCCGTGGCTGTTTTTGTTTGTATGCGGCTTTTTCGTGTGGCGCGCGGTTGTGCTGCTGCGCGGAGAACGCTTTTTTGTGCGCGGCGTACCGGGGCTTAACCTGCTCGGACGGTACTCGCTTTGGATTTATATGGCGCACCAGCCTGTGCTGATGGGCGTGTGCGTGCTGCTGTTCGGCGGATTGTGAGGTTATCATGGAACAGGAATTATTCAAGCTTACCCCCGCGCGGCTGCGTGAGCTGCAGCTTGCCCAGCTCGATATGCTGCGCTTTTTCAAGCAGTTTTGCGAGGACAACGGGATCACCTTCTATTTTATCGGCGGCGGCTTAATCGGCGCCCTGCGCAACGGCGGCTTCATTCCGTGGGACGACGACTTGGACGTCCTGCTGCCGCGCGACGATTACGAACGCCTGTGCCGCCTGTGGCAGGAGCAATATCCCGACGGCAGGTTCCGCCTGCTGCGCACCGACGGCAAAACCTTTACCGGCAACATCTTTGCCACCGTCACCGACACCGCGCACACCATGGTCAAGGCGAATCAAACCGACGTCGATATTCCGCACGGCTTGGTCATCGACGTCTTTCCGCTCGACGTTTGTCCCGACAGCAACCTCAAGCGCAAAATGCAGTATTTTCACACCATGATGTACTCGCTGTTTCAGGCGCAGATTGTCCCCGAAAACCACGGCGGTGTGCTGGCGCTGGGCAGCAGGCTGCTGCTGGGCATTTTCCGCGGCAAAAAAATCCGCGAAAAAATCTGGCGCCGCGCCGAGAAGAACATGTCCAAATACAAGCGCGAGGAAAACCAATACATGACCGAGCTGTGCTCGGGGCCGTATTGGATGAAAATCAAGTATCCCAAGCATATCTACGACGGCGTTGACCACGTCATGTTCGAGGGCATCGAGCTGCCCGTGTCGAAGGGCTACAAGGAATATCTGACGCTCGTGTTCGGCGACTACATGACGCCGCCGCCCGAGGAGGAGCGTGTGCCGCACCACGACATCGTCTACCTCGACCTCGACACGCCCTGCAAGGTCTACGACGACCTGCACCGCGCGGCGTACACGAAAAAATAACCTGAAAAATAACCTAAAGGCAACACCGCACAATTCAAGGCGCCCGGCTTGCTTGAATCTTATTCCGTCAGCTTGCCCAAAAAATCTCGGCAAGGCGACAGCCTTACCTCAATTTGTACAACCTGACGAAAAATCTTACTGCGCAATCCGCACACCTGAATTATGCGGTATTGCCTAAAATATATATCAAAAAACACCGGGAAATATCAGTTTCTCCGAATTTAAAAATAAACGTCCGCCGGGCTTTACCCGGCGGCTTTTTTTGTGTATAATAAACCTATAAAATTGATTTAAATCAAACTTAATTCTTATTTCGCAATATGATTTTTGAGGCGCATTATGCTGGGAAACATTCATTCAACGGAAACCTTCGGCTCGGTAGACGGCCCGGGCGTGCGTTTCCTTATTTTTATGCAGGGCTGTCCGATGCGCTGCCGCTACTGCCACAACGCGGACACCTGGAACCCAAACGGCGGCACACAGATGACCGCCGACGCGCTGCTCGACCGCGCCGAGCGCTACCGCGGCTACTGGGGCAGCGAGGGCGGCATCACCGTCAGCGGCGGCGAGCCGCTGATGCAGATTGACTTCCTGCTGGAGCTGACGCAAAAGGCAAAGCAGCGCGGCATCCACACCTGCGTTGACACCTCCGGGCAGCCGTTTTCGCGCAGAGAGCCGTTCTTTTCGAAGTTCTGCAAGCTGCTCGAAAGCGTGGATTTGTTTTTGGTGGATATCAAGCATATCGACAGCGAGGCGCACCGCCGCCTGACCAAGCACCCCAACGACAACATTCTCGACATGCTCACCTTTTTGTCAGAGCAGCACAAGCCCGTCTGGATTCGCCATGTGTTGGTGCCGGGCGTCACGGACGATGACGAAGCCCTGCGCCGCACGCGCGCGTTCATCGACACCCTGTCCAACGTGCAAAAGGTCGAGGTGCTGCCCTACCACTCGATGGGCGCCTACAAATGGAAGGCGCTGGGGCTTGACTACACGCTCGACGGTGTGCAGCCGCCGGACAGCGAGCGCGTGCGCAACGCCGAACAAATTCTCAAAAATTGATTTTAATCAAAGTTTAATTCCTGCAATATGATAAGATAGAGTCAGAACAATAAAAGGAGTAGATAACAATGAAGGTCTGTATTCCCGAGGAAATCATGCAGAACGCTTGGCGAGGCTTCACCGGCAGAAAGTGGAAAGAGGACATCAACGTCCGCGAATTTATCCAGAGCAACTACACCATGTATGACGGCGACGAAAGCTTTTTGGCGCCGCCGACCGAAGCCACCGACAAGCTGTGGGGCAGACTGCAGGAGCTGCAAAAGGAAGAGCGCCAAAAGGGCGGCGTGCTCGAGTGCGAAACCGAGGTTGTTTCTTCGCTGACCGCCTACGGCCCCGGTTATATCGACGAGAGCATGAAGGACTTGGAGCAGGTTGTCGGTTTGCAGACCGACAAGCCGCTCAAGCGCGCGTTTATGCCCTACGGCGGCATCAAAATGGCGGAGCAGGCGGCGTCCACCTATGGCTATCAGGTCAATGCCGACCTGCACAAAATCTTCACCGATTACCATAAAACCCACAACCAGGCGGTGTTTGACGCCTACACGCCCGAAATGAAGCGTGCGCGCCACAACCATATCATCACCGGTCTGCCCGACACCTACGGCAGAGGCAGAATCGTCGGCGACTACCGCCGTGTGGCGCTCTATGGCTTGGACTACCTGATTAAGATGAAGGAAAAAGATTTGTTCTACTGCGGCGGCAGAAACATGAGCGAGGAGCACATCCGCCTGCGCGAGGAAATCGCCGAGCAAATCCGCGCCCTCAAGGGCATGAAGGAAATGGCGAAGATTTACGGCTTCGACATTTCCCAGCCTGCCAAAAACGCCAAGGAAGCCGTGCAGTGGCTCTATTTCGGCTACCTCGCCGCCATCAAAACCCAAAACGGCGCGGCGATGTCCGTGGGCAGAATTTCCACCTTCCTCGATATCTACATCAACCGCGACCTCGAAGAAGGCACCCTCACCGAGAGCCGGGCGCAGGAGCTGATTGACCATCTGGTGCTCAAATTCCGCATGGTCAAGTTTGCGCGTATCCCGTCCTATAACGAGCTGTTCTCCGGCGACCCCGTGTGGGTAACGCTCGAAATGGCAGGCATCGGTATGGACGGCAGACACATGGTCACCAAAAACGACTTCCGTTTCCTGCACACCCTCGAAAACATGGGACCGGCGCCCGAGCCGAACCTCACGGTGCTCTGGTCGTCCCGTCTGCCCGAGACGTTTAAAAAGTACGCGGCAAAAATTTCCGTGGACACCTCGTCCATTCAGTATGAAAACGACTGCGTCATGCGTCCCGTCTGGGGCGACGACTACAGCATTTGCTGCTGTGTTTCCGCCACCCAAACGGGCAAGGAAATCCAGTTCTTCGGTGCGCGCGCCAATCTTGCCAAGTGCCTGCTTTACGCCCTCAACGGCGGCGTGGACTTGAAAACACACGAGCAGGTGGGTCCTGAAATCGCGCCGATTACCTCCGAATACCTCGACTACGACGAGGTCATGCACAAATTCAACGCCATGATGAGCTGGCTGGTGGAGCTGTATGTCAACACCCTCAACCTGATTCATTACATGCACGATAAATATTACTACGAAGCCGCCGAAATGGCGCTGATTGACACCTATACACGCCGCACCTTTGCGACGGGCATCGCCGGCTTCTCGCATGTTGTCGATTCCCTGTGCGCCATCAAGTACGCCAAGGTCAAGCCCATCCGCGACGAGGAAGGCTTGATTGTCGATTACGAGATCGAGGGCGACTTCCCGCGCTACGGCAACGACGACGAGCGCGCCGATGAGATTGCCATCTGGCTGCTCAAGGCGTTCATGAAGAAGGTGCGCGAGCACCACACCTACCGCAACTCCGAGCCGACCACCTCTATCCTGACCATCACCTCCAACGTGGTCTACGGCAAGGCGACGGGCGCAACGCCCGACGGCAGAAAGGCAGGCGCTCCGTTTGCGCCGGGCGCCAACCCTGCCTACGGCGCGGAGAAAAACGGTCTGCTGGCTTCCCTCAACTCGGTTGCCAAGCTGCCCTATGAATTTGCGCTGGACGGCATCTCCAACACCCAGACCATCAGCCCCAACGCGCTCGGTCACAGCGAGGAGGAGCGCGTCCGCAACCTTTGGCACATCCTCGACGGCTACTTCGATCAGGGTGCGCACCACCTCAACGTCAACGTGTTCGGCTTGGACAAGCTCCGCGACTGCATGGAGCACCCCGAAAAGCCCGAATACGCCAACTTTACCATCCGTGTGTCCGGCTACGCGGTGAAGTTCATCGACCTCACCCGTGAGCAGCAGCTCGACGTTATCGCCAGAAGCGAGCACACTTTCCTCTGATTGAACCGGGGAGCCCTGCAAGGGGCTCCCGAACACTTTCTATCGGCTATCCCGGCAGGTGAAACCATGAACCAAACAGACGAAAAGCGCCCCTTCCGCTGTGAGGAATGTAAGGGGAGCTGCATCAAGAATATCGCTTTTTTGCAGGGAATACCCGCCGACAAGCAGGCGGAAATCATGTTGCGCTCCGTGCACAAAAGCTTTGACCGCGACGACGCCGTGTTCCGTGAGGGCGACGCGGTGGAGTCGGTGTACATCATCAAGCACGGACAGGTCAAGCTGACCGCCTATGACGCGGAGGGCAGAGAAAAAATCGTCGGCATCTTCTCCGACGCCGACACCATCTGGGAGGGCATCTTTGTCGAGGGCAGCCGCTATCCCTATTCCTGCGTGTGCCTGACGCCTGCCACCGTGTGCTGTATTCGACGCAGCGATGTGGAAAATGCCGTCAGCAATCCGCAGGTGGCGCTGCGCGTCATCAGCATGCTCAGCCACAAGCTCCACGACGCCAACGAGCGCAACATGATACTCTCGGTCAACGAGCCGGTGGCGCGGATTGCCGCGTTTCTCATATACTGTGGCAGCCGCAGCGCGGAGCCGGTCATCAAGCTGCGGCTCGACGACATCGCCGGCAGCGTGGGACTGCGCCCCGAAACCGTCAGCCGCTACATCCGCAGGCTGATGAAGGACGGCATGATTGAAAAGGTGGGGCAGAGCGGCATCCGCATCACCGACTTCGCGGCAATGCGCCGTTTGGTAAATTCGTAAAATTTTGCGTAATTCTGTTGTCTGCACTTGAAAAATGCGGAATTTTGTGCTAAACTTTACCTATTACATATGAAAGGATGTTTTAAGTGAAAAAGCTTATCTCTATATTTGTTCTCGGTGCGCTGGCGGTTTCGGCGCTCACCTTTGCAGGCTGCGGCAAATCGAGCAGCGAGTCCACCGTGACCTCCAAAATCAACGTCCGCGAAAGCAGCGTGGCGGAAACCGAGGCAGGCAGCGCCAAGCAGCAGTCCTCCGGCACCGTCACCAACTGGCAGGCGTCGCAGAGCAGCCAGACCTCCCAGAGCAGCCAGACCTCGCAGACCTCCGGCACCTCCGGACTGAGCGCGCAGGTGCAAAGCGCCGCGCTTGCCGTATACGGCGAGGGCGACGGCACCGTGACGCTCAACAGCGAGGAAACCCTTGACGGTCAGACCTTCTACCATGTCACGGTTTCCTACCAAAACGGCAACTCCTATCCGCTGGTCATCAGCAGCGACGGGCTTGCCATGACGCCTTCTGAGTTTGAAGCGGCGTACAAGGGCGGCAGCACCGACACCGACAACAACGACAGCAACGACGACACCGACAACGGCGACGAAGGCGACGACAACTATGTGGAGTCTTATGTCGAGGACGGCGGCGACGGGTACTACGGCGGCTACGGCCCCGACGGCGCACAGCCCTACTAATCTATTATCACACAACAACGGCGGTTCAGGCATTACGTCTGAACCGCCGTTTTGCTATGCTTATTGTATTTTCTCGACCTGATAGCCCTTGTTTTCCAGCAGCTTGATAATGCCGTCGTCGCCGAGGAAGTGCGAGGTGCTCACCGAAAAGAATACGTTTTTGCCGCTTTTCAGCAGCTCCTCCGCCTTGCCTGCCATGCCGAGGTTCCTGCCCGTGTACATGGTCTTTTGGTATTCCTCCAGCAGCTTTTTTTGATCGTCGCTGAGCCAGCTGCAGTCGTCGCCCGTCAGCTCCGCCAGCTTGGCGGCGTCGCCGCTGAGCCATGCCTCATACATCTCATTGAGCGTGGCGGTGTAATACTTTTTCGTCTTGAAAAACGCCTGCAGCTGCAAATTCAGCAAATCGTCCGACAAATCGTTTAGCTTGCTCTTTTGAAACTCCGCCGACTCCACCTCCGCAATCGCCAGCTTGTGCTCATAGGCGTAGTTAATCAGCTTGAAGTCCATCGCCTCCGACGGCTCAAACGCGGTTTTGCTGACGGCAATCTGCTGCAGCAGCGACAGCCAAAAGCCGAGGTTGTAGTCGTTGTACAGCTCGTCATAGCAGTCGGCGTCCTTCAGGTAATTCACCGACTTTTCGTACAGCTCGGGCTTCATGTGCTGCTTGACGTTGGTGCCGTCGGTGTACATCATGCGCTGAATGTCCTGCAATTGCGCCGCCTCGTCCTTTTCATAGGCGACAAAATCATATTCCACCGCCAGCGTGTCACATTCCTCCAGCTTGCCGCTCAGCGATTCCAGCACATCGTCGGTGCGCTTGTCGCCGGCATGAATCGAGCCGAACAGGTACATCACATTGCCCTTGTCGCCCTGCACCTTCCACAGCATCGGCACGCCGCCGGCGGAGGCGCTGTCGCCGGTGCTTTTGCTGTCGTTTGTGTTTCCTGCGCAGCCGGCAAGCAGCATCGCTGCCGCCAGTGCCGCCGCCGTCAGTTGTCTTATCAGCTTCATGTTGTCACCCCGTTTACTGTACCGCGATGCGCTCCACGGTGTAGCCCTTGTCCTTCATCAGCTGCACCAAGCCCTTGTCGCTGACCATATGTCCTGCGCCGACCGCCAAAAAGACGCTTTTGCCGCTTTGAAGGTATTCCTCCGCCTTTGCCGCCATGCCTGTGTTGCGGTCAATCAGCATGGCGTTTTGGTAGTCCTCATACAGCTTCTTTTCCTCGTCGGTCATCTGCTTGTATTCCTCGTCGTCCACGCCGTATTCCAATTCCGTCATCGTTTTTTCATCGCCGGACAGCCATACCTTGTACATATCGGAAAGCTGCTCCGTCACCGCGTCGGTATCCTCAAAAAACGATTCCATTTCCATCTCAATCAAGGCGTCGGAGAAGTCCTTAATCATGTTAAATTGCAGCGCGGGGCTTTCGACGTCCAGCACCTCCTTGCCCTGCTCCTTGGCGTAGGCAATCAGCTTGGAATCCATCGCATTGTCCGCGGACAGCGGACTGCTTTGAATGGCGGTCTGCTCCAGCAGCATCATCCAGTAGCCTGCGATGAGATAGTCATAGGTGGCGGTGTAATTGTTGTTTTCGGTCAGGTAATCGACGCATTTTTCGTATAAATCCGCGCGGATATGATCCTTGGCGGTGGTGCCGTCGGTGTACATCAGCAGCGCAGCCATCTGCGCCTGCTGCGCGTAATCCTGCTCAAAGGCGTCAATGTCAAACTCCACCGCCAGCGAATCCACGCTGTTAAGCTCGTCCTGCAAATAGGTCAGCACGGTGTCGTTGCGCTCGTCGCCGACGTGAATCGTGCCGAACAGATACAGCGTGTTGCCCTTGCTGCCGTTGATTTTCCACAGCATGGGGGAGATATCTCCCTCGGCTGCCGTGGCGTCGGGAACCGAAGCTTGGGGCGCTTCTGTTGCCGCAGTTGTTTCGGCTTGGGTGCTTGCGGTTGTGTCCTCCGCAGAGGCGTCGTTTTGCTTGCCTGCGCAGCCCGACAGCAGCATAGCCGCCGCCAGCGCCGCCGCTGACAATTGTTTCCAAAGTTTCATATGTACTCGTACTCCCCTTTGCAGTGTAGTAAAAGAGCGCTCTGCATGGACAGAACGCTCGCAAAAATCATTTATTTGCCGACAACCTCGCGGATGACCTTGGCGATGTGCGGCTGGGTAAGACCGAACTTGTCGAGCAGCTCCCACGCGGGGCCGCTGTAGCCGAATCTGTCCTGCACACCGATACGGGTAATCTTGACGGGGCACTCCTCGGTGACAACCTCGCTGACCGCGTCCGCAAGACCGCCGATGACGTTGTGCTCCTCCACGGTGATGATTCTGCCGGTTTCCTTTGCCGCCTTGACAACGATGTCGCGGTCAATCGGCTTGATGGTGTGAATGTTAATCAGGCGCGCGTGGATGCCCTCTGCCTCCAGCTCCTTGACCGCCTTCAGCGCTTCGTTGACAACCAAGCCGGTTGCAATCACCGCCACGTCGCTGCCCTCGTGCAGGGTAATGCCCTTGCCGAGCTCAAACTCGTAGGTTGCGGGATCGTTAAAGCTCGGAATCGCCAGTCTGCCCAAGCGGATATAAACAGGACCGTTGTACTCGAGCGCCGCCTTGGTAGCCGCCTTCATTTCCCAGTGGTCGGCAGGGTTGAGCACCATCATGTTAGGAATAGCGCGCAGGATGCCGATATCCTCAATGCACTGGTGCGTTGCGCCGTCCTCGCCGGTGGAAATACCGGCGTGGCTGCCCGCGATTTTCACGTTCAGCTCGGGATAGGCGACGGAGTTTCTGATTTGCTCAAAGGCTCTGCCGGTGGCGAACATCGCAAAGGAAGCCGCAACCGGAATTTTGCCGGAAGCCGCCATGCCTGCCGCAACGCCGATCATGTTGCCCTCGGCGATACCGCAGTCGAAAAAGCGGTCGGGAAACGCCTTTTTAAAGACGCCTGTTTTGGTGGCGGCGGCGAGATCCGCGTCAAACACCACAATATCCTTATTGGTTTCGGCAAGCTCGCAAAGCGCCTCGCCGAAGCTTTCTCTTGTTGCTTTCAAAACTGTTTCAGCCATCAGCACGCAGCCTCCAATCTTTCAATTTCAGCCTGAAGCTCGGCGGTTGCCTGCTCATACTGTTCCTTGTTCGGGGCTGTGCCGTGCCAGCCGACCTGGTTTTCCATAAAGGAAACGCCCTTGCCCTTGACGGTTTTGCACAAAATGGCGGTGGGCTTGCCCTTCACGGTCTTTGCCTTGTCAAGTGCTTCTTTGATCTGCTCAAAGTCGTGACCGTCGATTTTGAATACCTCAAAGCCGAACGCCTCAAACTTTTTGTCCAGCGGCTCAATGCCGGCGACCTCCTCAACGGCGCCGTCGATTTGCAGACCGTTTTGGTCTACCATCACCACGAGGTTGTCCAGCTTGCGGTGGGCGGCAAACATCGCCGCTTCCCAAACCTGACCTTCCTCCACCTCGCCGTCGCCGAGCAGGGTGTATACACGATAGTCCTTGTTGTCAAGCTTTGCCGCCAGCGCCATTCCGCAGGCAGCCGAAACGCCCTGACCGAGCGAGCCGGTGCTCATGTCGATACCGGGCGTGCCCTTCATGTCGGGGTGACCTTGCAGCATCGCGCCGACGTGACGCAGCACCGTCAGCTCATTCCAGTCAAAAAAGCCCTTTAGTGCCAGTGTGGCATAGAGGCTGGGGCAGCAGTGACCTTTTGACAGCACAAAGCGGTCACGATCCTCCCATGCCGGGTTTTGGGGATCGACGTGCATCTCCTTAAAATAGAGGTAGGTGAAGATGTCCGCCGCCGAAAGCGAGCCGCCGGGGTGACCGGATTTTGCGTGATAAGTGCCGAGAATTGCGCCCATTCTTGACTTTGCGGCAAGAATTTGAAGCTGCTTGATTTCTGAACTATCCATTAATCTAACCATTCCTTTCCTCAGTGCCCTATAACCCCATAGGCGCACTGACGCAACTATAACTATTATACACGATTTTGTTAAAAATTCAACAATCTTCGCGCGAGATTTTTATTTTCTTTGAAAATATCTAATAACGCCCTTGAAACAATTGAGATTTGTGTTATAATTTATGAAGCGACTATGCTTATAATTTCTCTGCGGAAAAATGAGGTGAGCAAAATGCTTTTGACCGCCGATGTAGGCAACTCCAATATCAAGCTGGGCATTTTTGACGGCGACCGGCTGGCGTATAAACTGCGCTTTTCCACCAACGACAAAATGACCAGCGATGAGTTCGCGGTAGAGCTGTATACCTTCTTTCAGATTTATGATATCGCCTATCAAAATATTGACGGCTCCATCATCAGCTCGGTGGTGCCGAACGTGACGCAGCCGCTGCAGGAGGCGATTGAAATTGTCACGGGCGTGCGCAGCCTGATTATCGGCCCCGGGCTGAAATCCGGCATGGCGCTGCACATCGACCGCCCCGAAACCCTCGGCGGCGACCTTGTGTGCGGCTGCGTGGGCGCGCTTGAACAATACGGCGGCCCCGTGATTGTGGTGTTTATGGGCACCGCGACGGTCATCACCTATGTGGACGAAAACAGCGTATATCGCGGCGGCATCATCGCCCCGGGCGTCGGCATTTCGCTTGACGCGCTGACAAGCCGCGGCGCGCTGCTGCCGGCGGTGGAGCTGCAGGCGCCCAAAAAGGCAATCGGCACCAACACCGCGGACTGTATCCGCTCCGGCGTTGTCAACGGCACCGCCTGCATGCTCGACGGCATGCTTGACCGCTTTATGGAGGAAGCCGGCAAGCAATGCAAAATTGTAGCCACAGGCGGCTTGGCGCCGCGGATTATCCAAGCCTGCCGCCATGAGATTGCGTTTGAGGAGAACATCATCCTCTATGGGCTGAAAAGCATTTACCGCCGCAACCGCCCGTAATTTTCCGCGGGTTCAAAAGCCATCATTCGCCTTTGGCGTTTGAAATATTATTTGCGTTTCACCCGGAGGACGGGGAAACAGCAGGAGGTTATTTTTTATGACGAAAACAAAGAAGAACGCTTCACCAAGGTACTTAAAGCCGACCTTTTGCGCACTCTTGGCGGCATTGATCGTACTGTTGACATTTTTTGTCACAATCCCGTTGGGACCGCTGACGATTACGCTCAACTGTCTGCCGGTGGCTGTCGGTTCGGTGTTGCTCGGACCGGTGTACGGAGCTGTTTTAGGTGTGGTGTTTGGCTTGGCAAGCTTTTTCAAGACCGTTACGGGCGGCGGCGGATTGCTGATGACAACGCTTCTGACGCTGAATCCGTTTTTGACCTTTGTCATGTGCTTGGTGCCGCGTGTTATCTGCGGATGGCTTCCCGGCGTTCTGTTTAAAGCATTGCCGAAAAGCAGCGAACCCAAGTGGCTCATCAGCTCTGCGATAAGCTGCGGACTGACCACCTTGCTCAATACAGCCGGTTTCCTCGGTTTAATGTGGGCGTTTTTCAGAGATGTAGATAAGTTAAGCAGCCAGCCTATCGACAACATTTTCCTGTTTATTATTGCATTGGCAGGATTAAATGCGCTGGTGGAATTCGGCATAAATTTAGTGCTCGGCACCGCTGTTTGCCGCGCGCTGTTTGCTGTGACAAAGAATAAAATTTGACGTATGAACAACCAAACAATTCTCGACATTCTGACGCAGACAAGTGAATATGTATCCGGACAGGCGCTTGCCGGCACGCTCGGCGTGTCGCGGCAGGCGGTGTGGAAGGGAATCCGTGCGCTCAGGGAGCAGGGCTACGCAATTGAGTCCGTGCCCAACCGCGGCTACCGTCTGCGCATGATGCCCGATTGTTTGAACGCAGCGGCGGTAAGAAGCTTTCTTGCCGCCGCCGTTATCGGCTGTGAGCTAGAGGTGCTGGAAAGCGTCGGCTCTACCAACGACTATCTCAAGGCGCTTGCCGCCAAGGGAGCCAAAAGCGGCGCGGTGGTTGCCGCGCGCGAGCAGGTCAGCGGCAAGGGCAGGCTGGGCAGAACATGGCAGAGCAAAAAGGACGAAAACATCGCCTTTTCGGTTTTGCTGCGGCCGCATATCGCACCCACCGAGGTCGCCTGTGTCACGCCCCTGACGGGCTTGGCGGTCTGCAAGGCGCTGCGCGCGTTTACGGGGCTTGACTGCCAAATCAAGTGGCCGAACGACGTGATTGCCGGGCGCAAAAAGCTCTGCGGCATCCTCACCGAGATGAGCGCCGAATTCGATGCGGTGGAGTACATCATCATCGGCATCGGCATCAATGTGAATCAAACGGATTTTCCGACGGAAATCGCGGAAAAAGCGACCTCGCTGCTGCTCGAAACAGGCACGCGGTTCGACAAAAACAAGCTGCTCGCCTGCATTTTGCAGCAGATGGAGGAGGAGTTCCTGCGCAATAATCTGGAGCTCACGCCGCAGGCGCTCGGGGAATACACCTCGCTGTGCGCCACCGTCGGCAGAGAGGTCGGCTTCTCGCGCGGCGGCAAGCCCTGCACCGGCACTGCTGAGGGTGTTGCGCCGACAGGCGCGCTGCTGGTGCGCCTGCCCGACGGCGCGGTGGCTGCCGTCAGCTCCGGCGAAGTAACCGCGCAGGGGATATATTAGGCGCCGAGGGCGCTGCGCCGGGGGCGCTTACACCGCCTTTGGAAAGGTTCATCTTTTCAAAATTATCATCAACGGCGGGGCAGGCGTTTATTTTGGCAAAGCCTTGCTCGCTCTCAAAAGCGTAAGCGTGGACGCTGATTAACAATTATCATTTATCACGTACCCTTAGGGAAGATGATAATTTATACAGTGACACATTATATTGTAGGGTAAGGGCTTTGAGGTGTTGTCCAAATCTTTGATTTGGGTAACAACACCCATGCTGTGCAGCCCTTACCGCAGGTTGGGAATAAAACGTTGCGGCATTACTACCGGTAAGGGCAAGCCCTTACCCTACAGATTATATACTGAAAGGTTGAAGTTAAATCTAACCTATCGTCTAAACTCAACCTATCCTTAACATTGTAGTGACAGGGCTTTGAGGTGTTGTCCAAATCTTTGATTTGGGTAACAACACCCATGCTGTGCTGCCCCTGTCATTTTGCCGCTCTGCGCTGCTAAGCCCAACAGTGTATGTAGTGTATGTAAACTCTATATGTGTTTCACGGTAAAAATAAAAAAAAAAAACAACCAACTTTTTTTATTTTTAAAAATACCCTATATTTATAAGGGTAGTATACACAATATACACTAAGGGCTAAAAATCGCATGGATAAGCCATTTTTGAGGGGTACTCAAAAAGTTTCAACATACACTAACATACACGGATAGTTTTTTAAAGGCTTCCCAACACCGGGAAGCCTTTTGTTTACAGCTTATTTAATTCATCCAGCAGTCTGTCCGCCGCCTGTTCCTTGCTCAGCAGCGGCAGGTCGGTGACGCCGCTTTGGGTGATGAGCGTCAGATGGTTGGTGTCGGTGCCGAAGCCCGAGCCTGTGTCTTTTAAGGAGTTCGCCGCAATCATGTCGGCGTTTTTCTTTTGCAGCTTGGCGCGCGAGTTTTCCAGCACGTTCTCGGTTTCCATCGAAAAGCCGCAGACGCGCTGTCCGTCCTTTTTGTGTGCGCCCAGCCACTGCAAAATATCGGTGGTGCGCTTGAGAGAAAGCGCTAAATCGGCGCCGTCGCCGGATTTTTTAATTTTCTCCGTTTTTGTTTCCGCAGGGGTATAATCCGCCACGGCGGCGGTCATGATGACGGCGTCCATGCCCTCAAAGCGGGCGGCGACCGCCTCAAACATCTCCTGCGCGCTCTGTACGTTTACCACCTTCACAAAGGGCGGCGGCGCGATAGTGACAGGACCGCTGACAAGGGTGACGTCGGCGCCGCGCAGCATCGCCTGCCGCGCGACCGCGTAGCCCATTTTGCCCGTGGAATGGTTGGTGATGAAGCGGACGGGATCCAGGCTTTCGCGCGTGGGACCTGCGGTCACCAGCACCTTTTTGCCTGCCATATCCTTCGGCTTGGCAATTTCGCGGAGAATATAGTCGAGCAGCGTTTGCTCGGAGGGCAGCTTGCCGTCTCCCACAGCGCCGCATGCCAACATGCCGCTGTCGGGCGGAATCACGGTGACGCCGCGGCTCTCCAGAATTTTCAAATTATCCTGCACGGCAGGGTTGTGGAACATGTTGACGTTCATCGCCGGCGCCGCCAGCACCGGCGCTTTGACCGCGAGAAAGGTGGTGCTCAGCATGTCGTCGGCGATGCCGTGCGCGAGCTTGGCGATGCAGTTGGCGGAAGCCGGGGCAATCAGCATGACGTCCGCGCGCTCCGCCACGGCGATGTGCTTCACCTCGCTGACGTCGCTGCGGTCGAAGGTGTCGGTCAGACAGCGGTTTTTGGTCAGCGTTTCAAAGGTGACGGGCGTAATGAATTCCGCGCCGTTGCGCGTCAAAATGACGTCCACATGGGCGTGCAGCTTCACCAGTGCGCTTGCCAAATTGGCGATTTTATAAGCGGAAATACTGCCGGTGACGCCCAGCAGCACGTTTTTTCCTTTCAGCATAACAGCCACCTCACAGGGATTTGTCACCTCAAATTATAACAGATTTTGGCGGGTTGTCAATGACATAGCTTTACAAAAAAGCGTCGCGGACGCTCTCGCCCGCCTATGGTACAATTCATCTTTTCTTTAACGGCGGGATGAAGAAGTTTCCTATAGAGTAAAAAAACACGCAGCGCACAAAAGGCGCTGCGCAAATTTTGACTTTATTGAAGCGTTCACCTTCCTGCCGTAAACGATAGCGGCAGGAAGGCTTGTTCCAAGGGCAGCATATGTGCCCGTGACGCTTTATCAGTCGATTTCAACCATTACCTTTTCGTTGCTGCGGATAGCGGCGGTACGGGCGATGGTGCGGATAGCCTTGGCAATTCTGCCCTGCTTTCCGATAATTCTGCCCATGTCGGGCTCGGCTACGTGAATGTGATACACCACGGTGCCGTCCTCGGCGGGCGCGTCTTTGTCAACGGAAACCGCGTCGGGCTCGTCAACAAGACCTCTGGCGATAATCGCAAGTAATTCCTGCATTGATAGCTCCTCCGCGATTATTCGATAACGCCGTTCTTCTTGAGCAGCGCCTTCACAGTGTCGGTGGGCTGAGCGCCGTTGGCAATCCACTTCTTGACTGCCTCTGCGTCAACCTTGAACTCGCTGGGGTTCTTCAGGATATCATAGGTGCCGACTTCCTCGATGAAACGGCCGTTTCTGGGATATCTGGAATCTGCAACGATAACTCTGTAGTAGGGAGCCTTCTTGGAACCCATTCTTCTCAATCTGATTTTTACTGCCATAATTTACACCTCTATAAAAATTTTTGTAAATATATATTCACCAATTGCTTGGAGAACGAACGAATTAAAACGACATGCCGTTGCCGCCCATGCCGCCCATGCCGCCCATGTCCATCGGGCCGCCTAAGCCGGGAAGCATCATTTTCTTTTTGCGCTTGCCTTTTTTGCCGCCGCGGTTCATCTGCTTGATCATCTTCTGCATCTGCTCAAGCTGCTTAATCAGGCGGTTGACCTCCTCGACGGTTCTGCCGGAGCCTGCCGCGATTCTGCGCTTGCGCGAGGGGTTCATCAGCGAGGGATTCTCGCGCTCCTCGGGCGTCATCGACAGGATAATCGCCTGCAGCCAGTCGATTTGGCGGTCGTTGATGTCCACGCCGTCCAGCTGCTTGCCCACGCCGGGAATTTTGGAGAGGATACCCTTGAGGGGACCCATCTTCTTGATTTGGTCGAACTGACCGAGCAGGTCGTTGAAGTCGAAGCGGTTTGCCATGATTTTCTCCGCCATCTGCTCCGCCTGCTTCTGGTCAAGCTTGCTCTGCGCGTCCTCAATCAGCGTCAGCACATCGCCCATGCCCAAAATGCGGCTCGCCATACGGTCGGGGTGGAAAACCTCCAAATCGTCGAGCTTTTCGCCGGTGCCGGCAAACTTAATCGGCTTGCCCGTCACCTCGCGGACGCTCAGCGCCGCACCGCCGCGGGTGTCGCCGTCGAGCTTGGTGAGAATCACACCCGTCACCTCGAGCAGCTCGTTAAAGCTCTTGGCAACGTTGACCGCGTCCTGACCGGTCATGGCGTCGATGACAAGCAAAATTTCGTCGGGATTGACCTCCGCCTTGACGTCCTTGAGCTCGTTCATCAGCTTTTCGTCAATGTGCAGACGGCCGGCGGTGTCGAGAATCACGATGTCGTTGCCGTAGTCTCTCGCGTGCTTAACCGCCTCGCGCGCAATCTTCACGGGATTGGCGGTGCCCATTTCAAACACGGGAACGCCTGCCTTTGCGCCGACCACCTTCAGCTGGTCGATAGCCGCCGGACGGTAAATGTCGCAGGCGACCAGCAGCGGACGGCGGTTTTGCTTTTCCTTGAGCATCTTGGCGAGCTTGGCGGAGTGGGTGGTTTTACCGGAGCCCTGCAAGCCGCACATCATGATGACGGTCGGCGGCTTGGACGCAAACTCCAGACGGGCGTTTTCGCCGCCCATCAGCGCGGTCAGCTCCTCGTTGACAATCTTAATCACCATCTGCGCCGGCGTCAGGCTCTCCATAACGTCCTGACCGATGGCGCGCTCGGTGACCTTGTTGGTAAAATCCTTGGCAACTTTGTAGTTAACGTCGGCTTCCAGCAGGGCGAGGCGCACCTCGCGCATCGCTTCTCTGACGTCTGCCTCGGTCAGCTTGCCCTTGTTTTTCAGTTTTTTAAAGGCGTTGCTGAGTTTATCGGAAAGTCCTTCAAATGCCATAGCGTACCTCTATTCTTTCAGCGCCCCTGCCTTGTCGGCGATTTGCATCGCCAGGGCTTGGGTGCGGGTGTCGGTTGATTGTGCGGCAATCTGCCGCGCTGCGGACGCAATGTCGTCAAGCCCTGCCTCCAGCTCGCGGAAGCGCTTAAACAGCCCCAGCTTTTTCTCGAAGGCATACAGCTGTGCCTCGCCGCGCTTGATGCTGTCGTGCACACCCTGACGGGTGATGCCGCACTGGTCGGCAACCTCGGCAAGCGACAAATCGTCGTTGCAGTAAAGGTCAACGGTCTCGCGCACGCCGGGCTTCAGCAGCTCGCCGTAGAAATCCAGCAGCAGCGACACCTCAATTTTTTTGTCCATTGTTACAGCTCCCTTGGTGTAAAGAAAAAAGCTGTACACCTTGGCTATTATAATACACGCCGCAAAATTTGTCAAGCACTTTTCGAAAGCAAAATAACATGCCTCTCCGCAGCCGCGTTTGCTGACTGTTATGCCACACTTTTGCACGATTTTGTTACTTTTCTTTTTGCCCGCAAAAAGTGCAAAAGACAACAAGCACAAAAGGGCACAAAAATATAAGCTTTCGATTGTAACATCTAACAAAAATGTAAAAATCTCACAGTTTTTGAATTTTTCATATGAAAATATGGTTGAAATATGCTATAATTATTTCCGTAGACTGAAAACTGGGGGACGTGTATCACGGAACAAGTTATTAATATCGACAGAATGGAAAACGCTGTCGCGCTGTTTGGCAGCTTTGACAGCAACATCAAACTAATCGAGCGCGCCTTCGGCGTCAAAATCACCTGCCGCGGCAGCGAGCTGAAGGTGGAGGGCGACGCGGAAAGCGCCGCCAAGGCGACCACCGTCATCGAAAGCCTGCTGCAATTTCTCAGCCGCGGCGAGGCGCTCAGCGAGCAAAACGTGCGCTACTGCATTTCGCTGGTCAACGCCGGCAGCGAGGATAAAATTGAGGAGCTCGCGGGCGACTGCATCTGCATCACCTCCAAGGGCAAGCCCATCAAGCCCAAAACCATCGGGCAAAAGCGCTACTGTCAGCTGATTGCCAAGAACACCATCACCATCGGCGTCGGTCCCGCCGGCACCGGAAAAACCTATCTGGCGGTGGCGATGGCGGTCACGGCGTTCCGCAGCAAGCAGGTCAACCGCATCATCCTCACCCGTCCGGCGGTGGAGGCGGGCGAGAAGCTCGGCTTTCTGCCCGGCGATTTGCAAAGCAAGGTCGATCCGTATCTGCGCCCGCTGTACGACGCGCTGTTCGACATGCTCGGCGCGGAAACCTATCAAAAATACGTCGAGCGCGGCAACATCGAGGTGGCGCCGCTGGCGTATATGCGCGGCAGAACGCTCGACGACAGCTTCATCATTCTCGACGAGGCGCAAAACACCACGCGCGAGCAAATGAAAATGTTTTTGACGCGCCTCGGCTTCCATTCCAAAATGGTCATCACCGGCGACATCACCCAGATTGACCTTCCCAACGGCGCCAAAAGCGGCTTGAAGGACTGCATCAGGATTTTGAAAAACATCGAGGGCATCGGTCACTGCACCTTTGACGAAAAGGACGTGGTGCGCCACCGTCTGGTGCAGGACATCATCAAGGCGTACGCCAAGTTTGACGCCAATTCCAAACGTTGACAATTATATTTACATACACATACAGCAAAGAGAGGGCGGTATCATGGCAGACAAAATCAGAGTTATCATCACCAACAAGCAAAAAACGGTAAAAATCCCCACCGGCATCCGTATGCTGGTGCGCCGCTGCTGCAACGCTGTTTTGCAGCTCGAGAAGTTTGAGGGACCTGCCGAAATCAGCGTTACCTTCACCGATAACGCCGGCATCCGCGAGCTGAACAAGCAGTATCGTGACAAGGACATCGAAACCGATGTGCTCTCGTTCCCGATGGGCGAAAACGGCGTGTATGACGTGGACATGGAAACCGGCGCCAAAATTCTCGGCGACGTCGTCATCTCGGTGGAGAAGGCGCGCGACCAGGCGGAGCTCTACGGTCACAGCTTCCAGCGCGAGGTCGGCTATCTCACCGCGCACAGCGTGCTGCACCTGCTCGGCTACGACCACATGGAAAAGCTCGAAAAGGTGCGCATGCGCGAAAAAGAGGAGCTGGTGATGGAGCAGCTCGGACTGCCTGCCTCCTCCAGCTACATTGTAGACAAGGTATAATCAAACGCATCAGGGGACGGCAGACGTCCCCTGTTTTACGCTATAGGAGAACCATATGAATCAAAACGACAAATCCGCATTTATCGCCATCGTCGGCAGACCGAATGTCGGCAAAAGCTCTATTCTCAACCGCCTGCTCGGGCAGAAAATCGCCATCGTGTCCTCCAAGCCGCAAACCACGCGCAACCGCATCACCGGCGTGCTGACCGAGGGCGAATACCAGCTTGTCTTTTTCGACACGCCCGGCATGCACAAGCCGAAAAACACGCTCGGCAAATACATGGTGCGCTCCGTCAACGAAAGCGTCGGCGGCGTGGACTGCTGCATGCTGGTGGTCGAGGCAGACCGCGAGCCGGGACAGACCGAGCTTGCCTTGATTGACAAGTTCAAGGCGCTCGATATGCCGGCAATTCTCGCCATCAACAAAATCGATATGCTCCGCGAAAAGGAGGTGCTGATGAAGCAAATCCTCGCCTACACCAAGCTGTACGACTTCGAGGCAATTGTGCCCGTCAGCGCGCAGGACGGCAGCGGCTTAAACGAGCTGCTCGACGAGCTGAAAAAGCAGGCGGGCGAGGGCGGTCACTTTTTTGACGAGGACACCCTCACCGACCAGCCCGAGCGCGTCATTGTGGCGGAAATCATCCGCGAAAAAATCCTGCGCCTGTGCGACCGCGAAATTCCCCACGGCACGGCGGTGCTGATTGAAAAAATGAAAACGCGCGACAACGGCATCCTCGACATCGACGCCACCATCTTTTGCGAGCGCGAAACCCACAAGCGCATCATCATCGGCAAAAACGGTGCCATGCTCAAAAAAATCAGCTCCTTTGCGCGGCAGGACATCGAGCGCTTTTTCGACTGCAAGGTCTTTTTGCAGACATGGGTAAAGGTCAAGGAGGACTGGCGCAACCGCGCCCAGCTCGTGCAGAATTTCGGCTACAACGAAAAAGATTTCGATTGATTTTATCGTTTGCCAATCATAGGGTAAGTCATGAGTTTTCAATTTAATGAAACGATAAGGTAAAACAGATAATTGTAGGGTAAGGGCTTGCCCTTAATTGGTAGTTTTCACACGGATTTCTCTTTCTGTTTGACACGCTCCGCAAAAAATCATATAATAAACCCAAACATTTCCGCGCATAACCCTGTGCGCCGCGGCGAACAATGGTTGGCGGAGGTGTTTGCATGGACGAACTCAATCACTGGCGGCTGTTTTTAAATTCGGGCAGCGTGCTCGACTACCTCGCCTTCAAGCGCGAGCAGGAAACGGAAAACCGCGCCGCCGCAGCGACCTCACGGGAGGAAACCGATGAAATTCCGTACAGAGGGACTGATCATCAAGGAACAGAATATCGGTGAACAGGACAAGCTGATTCATGTCCTCACCAAATCCAACGGGGTGGTCAAGGCGTTTGCGCGCGGCGCCAAAAACCAAAAGAACGGCAAAAGCGCCGCCACCTCGCTGCTCAGCTATTCCCAACTCACCTTTCATCCGGGGCGCGACAGCTACACCGTCAGCGACGCGCGCGCCCTGCATATTTTTTCCAAGCTGCGCGCGGACGTCAAAAAAATGTGCCTTGCTCAATACTTCTGCGAGCTGGCGCTCACCATCTGTCCGCGCGAAAAGCCGGCGGACAAATACCTCAGCCTCATTCTCAACTCGCTCCATCTCGTCAGCGAGGGCAAGCGGCGCGGGGATTTGGTCAAGCCCTGTCTGGAAATGCGGCTGACCGCTATGGCAGGCTATCTGCCCGATTTGATTATGTGCAAAACCTGCGGTGTGTATGCCGCCGAGCAGATGGTCTTTCTGCCCCAAACGGGCGAAATCGAATGTGCCGCCTGTCACGGCGCGCACTCCGGCGGTGTTGTACTCAGCGAAGCGGCGCTGACGGCGCTGCGGCACACGGTCTATGCCGATGACGCCAAGCTGTTTTCGTTTGCGCTCTCCGACGAGGGGCTGCAGCAGCTCAACCGCGCCAGCGAGGCGTATTTGCAGTACCGTTTCGAAAAGGAATTCAAAACACTCAATTTCTATAAAGCGATTACATAACTATGAACAGACATTACAAAACACTGGAACTTGACAAAATTTTAGAGCGGCTCTCCTCGCTCACCACGCTGCCGGACGCCCGGGAGCTGGCGCTGTCGCTGGAGCCGCAGACCGACCTCAAAAAGGCGGAGCACCTGCTGCAGCAAACCGACGACGCGGTGGCGCTCAGCGGACGCTTCGGCGCGCCGTCCTTCGGCGGCGCGGTCAACTGCGCCGGCAACCTCCGCCGCGCGCAGGCAGGCGGCTGCCTGACGGCAGGCGAGCTGCTGCGTATTGCCGACACCCTGCGCATCATCCGCACGGTCAAGGAGTGGCAGTCGCGGTGCTCGTCGGTGCAGACCACGCTCGACAGCTATTTCAGCGGTCTGATTTCCAATAAATATCTCGAGGAAAAAATCACCTCCGCCATCATCAGCGAGGAGGAAATCTCCGACAAGGCAAGCCCTGCGCTGTCCGACATCCGCCGCAAAATGCGCACCGCGTCCTCCAAGGCGCGCGAGGTGCTCGACAAAATCATTCACAGCTCAAAATATATCAAATATTTGCAGGACACCATCGTCACCCAGCGCGACGGCAGATATGTGGTGCCCGTGCGCGCCGAGTGCCGCAACAACGTGCCGGGCTTGGTGCACGACACCTCCTCCAGCGGCCAGACCGTCTTTATCGAGCCGATGGGCGTGGTGCAGGCAAACAACGACATCCGCATGCTCCAAAACAAAGAGGAGGAGGAAATCGAGCGGATTCTCTTTGAGCTGTCCGCCAACGCAGGCGACTTTGCGGACACGATTATCCGCAGCTATCAAAACCTGGCGCAGCTCAATTTCATCTTTGCCAAGGCGGAGCTCGCCTACCGCATGCGCGCGTCCAAGCCCGTCCTCAACGACAGGGGCGTTGTCAACCTCAGGCAGGCGCGCCATCCGCTGATTGACAGGGACAAGGTCGTCCCGATTGACATCCACCTCGGCAAAGCGTTCGACACCCTCGTCATCACCGGCCCCAACACGGGCGGCAAAACCGTCACGCTGAAAACGCTGGGACTGCTGACACTGATGGCGATGTGCGGCCTGCTGGTGCCGTGCGCCGACAACAGCGAGCTGAGTATGTTCCGCCGCGTGCTGGTGGACATCGGCGACGAGCAGAGCATCGAGCAAAGCCTGTCCACCTTCTCGGCTCACATGACCAACATCATTCAAATCTTAAAGCTGGCTAACGCCGGCTCGCTCTGCCTGATAGACGAGCTGGGCGCCGGCACCGACCCGGTGGAGGGCGCTGCGCTGGCGATTGCCATTTTGGAAAAGCTGCGTGAAAAGCACGCCAAAATCGCCTCCACCACGCACTACGCGGAGCTGAAGGAATTCGCCCTGCGCACCGACGGCGTGGAAAACGGCAGCTGCGAATTTGACGTAGCCACGCTCAAGCCCACCTACCGCCTGCTCATCGGCGTGCCCGGCAAGAGCAATGCCTTTGCCATCTCGCGCCGTCTGGGAATGGACGGCGCCGTGGTCGCGCGCGCGCAGGAGCTTGTTTCGGGCGAGTCGCGCCAATTTGAGGACGTGGTCGAAAAGCTTGAAAAGCAGCGGCAAAGCCTTGAAAAGCAGGTGGAGAACGCCAACCGCCTGACCGCCAAGGCGAACACCGAAAAGCAAAAGGCGGAAAACGAGCTCAAGCGCGCCAAGGCGGACGCCGAGCGCGAAATCGAGCGCGCACGCGAGGAAGCGCAGCGCATTATCTCTCGCACACGCGCACAGGCGGACGCGCTGGTGGAGGAGCTGGAAAAGGCGCGCCGCGAAAAGGAGCTTTCCGCCGAGGACCGCGCCAAGCTGCGCCGCGACATCAACCAAATGGAAGCGCACGCCGACCCGGTCAAGCTCAAAAATACACCCGACGATGAATACAAGCTGCCCCGTCCGCTTAAGGTGGGCGACGAGGTGCTGATTTACGATATCGACAAAAACGCCACGGTGCTGGCGCCGCCCAACAAAGACGGCGTGGTGCTGGTGCAGGCAGGCATCATCAAAACGCGCGTGGACGTCAAAAACCTGCGCCTGCTCAAATCCAAGCTCAAGCCCAACGTGCCGAAGTTTGCTTCCACGCGCAGCGTGCCGAGCCGCATGGACGTCCGTCCCGAAACCGAGGTGGACGTGCGCGGACAAACGGCGATTGAAGCCATCGGCATTGTGGAAAAGGCAATCGACAACGCGGTGCTGTCGGGCGTGGGCAAGCTGACGATTATCCACGGCAAGGGCACCGGCGTGCTCCGCCGCGAAATCAACCAGCACCTGCGCCGTCACAAGGCGGTCAAGTCCCAGCGGCTGGGCACCTTCGGCGAGGGCGAGGACGGCGTAACCATTGTGGAATTAAAGTAAAGGCAAGCCGCACACCGAAAATGCGGTGCTGCCTGCATATGGAAGTGAAGCTATGAAAAAACAATTTCTCGACAGCGGCAAAATCGTGGGTACCCACGGCATCAAGGGCGAGGTGCGCATCGAGCCTTGGGCGGACTCCCCGGCGTTTTTGGCGGCGTTTCGAACGCTCTATCTCGACGGTCGCGGCGAGCAGAAAATCAAGGTGAAATCCCGTCCGCACAAGAACATCACCCTCTGCAAAATCGAGGGCGTGGACACCATCGAGGACGCCGAGCGGCTGCGCGGCAAAATCGTCTACATCAACCGCGACGACATCGCGCTGGAGGAGGGCGTGCATTTTGTGCAGGACTTAATCGGGCTTGAGGTGCGCGACTGCACCACCGGCGAGGTTTACGGCACGCTCAGCGACGTGCTGCGCACCGGCGCCAACGACGTCTATGAAATCAAAAAAGACGGCAAAACCTACCTTGCGCCCGTCATCGACGAGGTGGTGCGCGAAATCAACGTGGAGGAGGGCTATGTGCTGCTCACTCCGATGAAAGGAATTTTTGACGATGCGGATTGATATCATCACCCTTTTTCCCGAAATGTTCGCGCCGGTGTTCGGCGACAGCATCATCGGCAGGGCGCAAAAAAGCGGCGCGGTGGAAATCCACACCCACCAGCTGCGCGACTACGCCCTTGACAAGCACCGCCGCGTGGACGACACGCCCTACGGCGGCGGCATGGGCATGCTGATGAAGGCGGAGCCGATTGCGCTGTGCTTTGAGGCAATCTGCGCGGAAATCGGAGCACGTCCGCATTTTATCTATATGTCGCCGCAGGGCAAAACGCTGTGCCAGGGGCGGCTGCGCGCGCTGGCGGCGGAGGAGGAAAACATCTGTATCCTCTGCGGTCACTATGAGGGCGTTGACCAGCGGCTGCTCGACGCGCTGGTGGACGAGGAAATCTCCATCGGCGACTATGTGCTGACCGGCGGCGAAATCCCCGCCATGGTCTTTGCCGACGCGCTGTGCCGCATGGTGCCGGGCGTGCTGACCAACAACGAGTGCTTCACCGAGGAAAGCCATTTCAACGGGCTGCTGGAATATCCCCAGTACACCAAGCCTGCCGAATGGCGCGGCAGGGAGGTGCCGGAGGTTCTGCTCAGCGGACACCACCAAAACATCGAAAAATGGCGGCGCGAAAAAGCGCTGGAGGTCACCGCCCAAAAGCGCCCCGATTTATTAAAGTGAGTAATAATAACGTAAAACTTTGCTGTTATTTGGATAGATTGCAGTGAAAACGACAGAAACCATTGTAAAGTTGCACAATAAACGGACTCAAATTTCTACGTCCGGTGCATATTCAAACGAAAATAATTTAGCGTATTGACCTTGAGGAAAAAAATGATTATAATGTTATCGAGGTTAAGCCATAACAAATCATTGATTATTAGAGAAGAGGGTAATTCAAATGTATGTTAAGGAAGTATTAGTTCAGAACAAAGCAGGTCTGCATGCCCGTCCCGCCACTTTCTTTATTCAGAAGGCAAACGAGTATAAGGCGACCATTTGGGTAGAGAAGGAAGAGCGCCGCGTGAATGCAAAGAGCCTTTTGGGCGTGCTTTCCCTCGGTATCATCGGCGGCACCACCATCAAGATCATCGCTGACGGTGCGGACGAAACCGACGCCGTGGAAGGTCTTACCGAGCTGGTTGAATCCGGCTTTGCCGAGTAATTCCAAACCATAACGTTTTCGGGCGGAGTTATCCGCCCTTTTTTTCTTATCTGTATACCGATGCAAAGGGGGAAAGGCTTTTGAATCCGAAAATGGGCGCGCTGCGCAAAAAGGCGATGGCACTGCCGCTGCTGCCGGGCGTGTATATCATGCACGGCAAGGACGGCGGCATCATCTATATCGGCAAGGCTAAGGCGCTGAAAAACCGCGTCAGCCAATATTTCGGCTCGCAAAACAACCACCCCGAAAAGGTGCGCCGCATGGTGGACAACGTGGATGATTTTGAGTATATCATCACCGACAGCGAGTTTGAGGCGCTCATTCTGGAGTGCTCGCTCATCAAGCAGCACACCCCCAAGTACAACATCCTGCTCAAGGACGACAAGGGCTACAGCTACATCCGCGTCAGCCCCGGCGACTGGGGCAAGCTCAGCTATGTGCTGCAAAAGGCGGACGACGGCGCAACCTACATCGGACCGTACAAAAGCAGCTACTACGTCAAAAGCGCGGTGGAGGAAGCCAACAAAATCTTTATGCTGCCCACCTGCAGCCGTCAGTTTCCGCGCGACTTCCGCAAGGCGCGGCCGTGCCTGAACTACCACATCAAGCAGTGCATGGCGCCCTGCACCGGCAGGGTAAAGCTTGCCGACTACCGCGAAAGCCTGCAGCAGGCGCTGGATTTCTTAAAGGGCGGCTCGTCCAATTCCATCCGTCAGCTCACCGCGGAAATGGAACAGGCGGCGGAGAACCTCGAATTCGAGCGCGCCGCGCGCATCCGCGACAAAATCGCCGCCGTCAAAAAAATGGGCGACAAGCAAAAGGTCGTGCTCAGCAGTGTGCTGGAGGAGGACGTGATCGCGTCCTTCCAAAACGACGGCAAAACCTGTTTTCAGGTGTTCCGCTTTGAGGGCGGCAGGCTGTTTGACCGCGAAAGCTTTGTGTTCGACAGCGGCGACAGCGCCTCGGACACCGAGGAATTCCTCATCAGCTACTACACCCTGCGCACGGACATCCCCAAGCACATCGCGCTGGACAACGCCTTTGACGGCATGGAGGATGTGCAGCAGTGGCTCAGCGAAAAGCGCGGCAGCAAGGTCACTCTTGCCGTGCCGCAGCGCGGCGAGCAGGCGCAGCTGGTCGCCATGTGCCGCTCCAATGCGGCGGAGGCGCTCGCCCAGCAGAAGGGCGCCACGGTGCGCGAATTCGGCGTGCTGGAGGAGCTGCGGCAGACGCTCGGCTTGGACGCGCTGCCTGCCTATATCGAGTGCTACGACATCTCCAACCTCGCCGGCACCGAAAACGTCGCCGGTATGGTTGTCTACAAAAACGGCAAGCCGCTGAAATCCGCCTACCGCAAGTTTAAAATCAAGGGCTTCGAGGGGCAGGACGACTACGCTTCCATGGCGGAAACGCTGACGCGCCGCTTTGAGGAATACTACAAGGCGGAGCCTGCGGAGGAGGGCTTCGGCAAGCTGCCCGACTTAATCCTGCTCGACGGCGGCAAGGGACAGGTAGCCGCAGTGCGCGCGGTGTTTGAAAAAATGGACATCAGCGTGCCGCTGTACGGTCTGGTCAAGGACGACCGGCACCGCACCCGCGCCGTCACCGGCGACGGCGGCGAAATTGCGATTAGCTCCAAGCGCGCGCTGTTCACCTTCCTCAGCAAAATGCAGGACGAGGTGCACCGCTTCGCCATCGGCTATCACCACACGCGCCGCAAAAACGCCACCTTCCGCAGCTCGCTGACTTCTATAGAGGGCGTGGGCACGGTCAGGGCTAAGGCGCTGCTCAAATATTTCCGCACCATTGACAATATTTCCAAGGCGGATTTGACAGAGCTTGAGTCGGCGCCCAAGATGACAAAAGACAGCGCCAAGGCGGTTTATCGCTACTTCCACCCCGAAACAGCGGAGCAGAATGAAAATTCGGGCGAATAATGCGAAAATAGCCTTGTAAAATGATGCGGTCTATGCTATACTATTTCTGTTAGCGAGGTTTTTTATGAGAGTAATTACCGGCTCGGCGCGCGGCAGACGGCTTGAAACCCTGGAGGGCGAGGACGTCCGGCCAACCACCGACAGAATCAAGGAAGCGGTTTTTTCGATTATCCAGTTCCAAACCGAGGGCAGAACGTTTCTCGATTTGTTCGCAGGCTCGGGACAAATGGGCATTGAAGCGCTCAGCCGCGGCGCAAAGCAGGCATTTTTTATCGACAGCGCCAAAAAGTCCGTCGAGGTTGTCAAGCGCAATTTGAAGGCGACAAAGCTCGAGGAAAACGCGCGTGTGCTGCAAACGGATTTCCGCAGCTTTTTGGCTTCACACAGCGCGCAGTTTGACATTGCGTTTCTCGATCCGCCCTACCGCACGGGGCTGCTGCAGGAGGCACTGCCGCTGACGGCGGGCGTGATGAAGGACACCGGCATCATCATCGCGGAAAATCCGCTGGAGGAGCCGCTCAGCGAACAATACGGCGATTTTGTACTTGACAGACAGTATCGCTATGGTAAAATAAGAATAACAACCTACAGACATAAGGACTTTTTATAATGAATCAAACGGTAATTTGCCCGGGCAGCTTTGACCCCGTTACGCTCGGACATTTGGATATTATCACCCGCGCGGCAAAAATGTTTGACCGCGTGGTGGTGGCGGTGCTGGTCAATTCCTCCAAAACGCCGACCTTCTCCACCGAGGAGCGCATGGAGCTGCTGCGTGACGCGGTCAGCGATTTGCCGAATGTGGACATCGTCAGCTTTGAGGGCTTGCTCGCGGAGTATTGCAAAAACAGCGGCATCGGCACCATCGTCAAGGGATTGCGTGCGGTTTCGGACTTTGAATATGAGTTCCAAATGGCAATCGCCAACAAAAAGCTCAACCCGGGCTTGGAAACCATGTTCTTGACCGCCGACGCGGATTCCACCTTCCTCAGCTCCAGCGTGGTGCGCGAAATCGGCTCCATGGGCGGCGACATCAGCAATTTTGTCCCTGCCTGTGTGCATGACCGCATCGCGGCAAGGCTGAGAAAATAGGGAAACAACACCTCACCCGAGGGATGTATATTCAATCAGGAAATGGAACAGGAGTGTAAATACTATGAAAGTTGATGATTTAATTCTGCAGCTGCAGGACTTGGTAAACGACGCAAAATCCATGCCCTTCTCAGGCGGCAAGGTGCTTGTCAACAGCGAGGAAATCTATGATATTATCGACCAAATTCAGGATTCGATGCCCGCTGAGGTAAGACAGGCGAAGAACATCGTTGCCGACAGAAAACAAATTATCACCGAGGCAAACCGCGAAAGCGAAAACATCATCCGCGCCGCCGAGGAACGCAGAAAGGTGATGCTCAATCAGAGCGAAATCGTCCGCGAGGCGCAGGCAAAGGCGCGCGAAATCATCGAGGACGCCAAGCAGAAGTCGCTGGAAATCCGCAAGGCGGCAAACGTGTATGTGGACAGCATCATGAAGCGCACCGAGGAAAGCCTGACCGGTCAGCTCGGCGAGGTCAAAAAGACACGCGCCAACTTCCTCAATTCCCAAAAATCCAACAACGCGAAAAACTGATTTGCAACAATTAGGGCGTGCTCCGGCACGCTCTTTTTTAATGGAAAATCGAAAATGGAAAATGTAAAATTGTTTTGGACACACACAACGCTTCTTAAAATTCGTAGGGGCGCACCCGCGTGTGCGCCCTCAGAAAAGCACGAACGTCGCCCGGGCGCACACGCGGGTGCGCCCCTAC
>CADCAD010000008.1 GCA_902799325.1 uncultured Ruminococcus sp.
ACAGCGCGCGCATTTCGTCCTCGGTTTTGAGGTAGAATTCGTTGGTCTGAAACTCCATTTTGTCGGCGTCGTTGACCGTGCTGCCCGTTTGGATACACAGCAGAATGCCGTGGGTTTCATAGTCCTCTTTTTCGATGTAGTGGCTGTCGTTGGTGGCAACCAAGCCCACGCCGATTTCTTCGGCAAGCTGCACCAAGCCGGGAATGATGCGCTGCTGCTCCTCAATGCCGTGATCCTGCAGCTCGATAAAGAAATTCTCTCTGCCGAACAAATCGCGGTAATATGCCGCCTTTTGCTTGGCGCCGGAATAGTCGTTTGCCAGCAGCTTTTGCGGAATTTCGCCTGCCAAGCACGCGGAAAGGCAGATTAAGCCCTCATGATACTGCTCCAGCAGGCTGTCGTCGATGCGCGGCTTGTTGTAAAAGCCCTCGGTGAAGCCGCGCGATACCAGCTTGATGAGGTTTTGATAGCCGGTGTTGTTCTCGCAGAGCAGCACCATATGATAGTAGCGCTCATAGGGATTTTTGTCAAAACGCGATTGTGGCGCGACATACACCTCGCAGCCGATAACAGGGTGAATTCCTTCCTTTTGGCAGGCGCGATAGAAGTCAATGACGCCGTACATCACGCCGTGGTCGGTGATGGCAAGCGAAGAAACCCCCTTCCGCTTCGCGGCAGAGGCTATCTCGCTGATACGGCAGGCGCCGTCAAGCAGGCTGTATTCGGTGTGAACGTGAAGATGTGTAAAAGCCATTGAAAATAGAATAAAAGATATACTGTTACAGTCGTTTGATTTCCTCAATACCGTTGATGTCGGACAGGCGCGAAATGACGCCGCGCAGGTGATCCCTGCCTGCCACGTCGATGGTGACGGTGACAACTGCCCTGCCGTTTTTCAGCTCACGGGAATTGAGGGTGTGGATGAAGATGTGCATATTGGAAAGCTGTATCGTGACGTCCGCCAGCAGCCCGGTGCGGTCAGCCGCGGTGATTTGCAGGGTGCTGCGGAAGGCTTCGCCGGTTTCGTTCTCCCAACGGGCGGACACCCAGCGCTCGGGCTCCTCGCTGTCGTTGAGGTTTTCGGGAACGTTGGTACAGCTGCGCTTGTGAATGGAAACGCCGTAGCCGCGCGTGATGTAGCCGATGATTTCATCGCCCGGCAGCGGATTGCAGCAGTTGGAGAACTTGACGAGCACATCGTCGTTGCCCTCGATAATCACGCCGGAGGACGCGCGCTTGCGCTTGACGGGCGCGGGCGGCACCTTGATGCTCTCGAGGTCGGTGGCGTAGGTCTTTTGGTACTCCTCTTTAAGGCGCGGCATGATTTTCCAGAGCTGGATGCCGCCGTAGCCCACCGCCGCAAAGAAGTCGTCCAACGTGTTGTACTGCTTCTTCATATTGACGTTTTTGAAGAACTCCGCCATCTCCTCCTCGGTGAGGTTCATGCCCTGCCGCTTGAACTCGCGGTCAACCAGCTGTCTGCCCTCGACGATGTTTTCGTCGCGCTTTTCATGCTTGAACCACTGGCGGATTTTGGACTTTGCCGACGCGGTTTTACAGATGTCAATCCACGCGCGGTTGGGGTGCTCCTCCTTTTGGGTGATGATTTCGCAGATTTCGCCCGTGTTGAGCGTGTGGTCAATCGGCACGATTTTGCCGTTGACCTTGGCGCCCACCATGCGGTGACCGACCTGTGTGTGAATCAAATACGCCAAATCTATCGCCGTGGAGCCGCGCGGCAGGCTGATGACGTCGCCCTTGGGCGTAAAGACATAGACTTCGTTTTCGGCGAGGTCGTTGCGGATGTTGCGCGCGATATCGGTGGCGTCCTCGGTTTCGAGCTGGTCGAGAATCATCTTCTTGACCTTTTCAATGTTTTCGCTGAGGCGATCCTCGCCCTTGGCGTCGGCGCCCATGCCGAGCTTGTATTTCCAGTGCGCCGCGATTCCGTATTCGGCGGTGTAGTGCATTTCCCAGGTGCGGATTTGCACCTCAAAGGGAATTGCCTTTTTGTCGAGCACGGTGGTGTGCAGGCTTTGATACATATTCTGCTTGGGCATGGAAATATAGTCCTTAAAGCGGTTGGGAATCGGCTTAAAGATATCATGCACCACGCCAAGCACATTGTAGCAGTCGGACACGTTGTCCACGATGACACGCACGGCAAAAACGTCGAAAATATCGTTGATGCTCTGGTTGCGCATAATGGTTTTGCGGTAGATGCTGTTGATGCTCTTAACTCTGCCGCTGATGTAGACGTTGGGAATGGAGTCCTTGGTTTTTTCGAGAATCTGCTCCTTGATGGACTCGATGAACTTTTCGCGCCCTTCCTCATTGAGCAGCAGCGCGTCCTCAATTTCCCGGTAGCCGATGGGATCGAGGTATTGCAGCGAGCGGTCCTCCAGCTCCTCCTTGATGGTTTTGATACCGAGGCGGTGCGCAATCGGCGCATATACCTGCATGTTTTCCACGGACTTGTCGCGCCGCTTTTGTTCGGGCATGCAATCCATGGTGCGCATGTTGTGCAGACGGTCGGCGAGCTTGATGATGATCACGCGGATGTCGTCTGCCATGGCAATCAGCATTTTGCGGATATTTTCCGCCTGCTGCTCCTCACGGGTGGAATACGGAATTTTGGAAATCTTGGTCACGCCGTCAATCAGCTTGGCAACGTCGCCGCCGAACTGACGGCGGATTTCGTCGAGCATGACCGGCGTGTCCTCCACCACATCGTGGAGCAGTGCGCCGCAGATACTGTCGGTGTCAAGTCCCATTTCCGCCACAATGCAGGCGACGGAGGTCGGGTGTAAAATATAGGGAATGCCGGACACGCGGCGCTGGTCGCCGTGGGATTTTTCGGCGAAGCGGTAGGCGTCCTCGATTTTTTGCATATCATAGCTGCCCTCGGAGCGCTTTAAAATGCCGACAAGCTCCGAAAAGTCCTGATAGTGTGCCACATGAGAAAACCTGCTCATGCAATCACCTCCCTGAGTTTTTTAAGTATCTGCGCGTTTTCCAAATTGACCTTGCCGCTGACGGGGCGCAGGGTGATGCGGTTGGTTTTAAGCCCCTCGCGGATTTCAATCAGCCCGGTTTCACTCATGGCTTCCAGCATGACGCGGATTTTGCCGTAGGACAGCCGATAATGCAGCTTGCCGGGCAGGGTGTCCGCGCTGTGGGCATAGCCGTTGCTGTCGCGCAAAAAGCGGTAAAGCAGCGCAAAGTCATCGCGCGTGGGCAGCAAATTGCGCAGTCGGCGGCGGTCGGTGACGGTGCCGCGGCAAAAATCCTCAAAATCGCGCTTGCTTTCGAGCAGCGCCTGCGGATTGTCGTCGTGCGCCTTGACGTCCTTGATGATGACGGACACCGACGTGCTGCCGTTATATTCATTGAGGTCGAGCGTGGCGGCGATATCGAGCACCGCGCCCTTTTCATAGGGAAATTCGTTTGTGGAGGTGCCGAACAGCATGGCGGACAGCGTTGTGCCTTTGCGCGACAGCACCAAGCGGAGATGTTTATTGTTCGATAAAGGAATAATATTGAGTAAGGTCATTTGATAAAAGCCGAACACAGGCGTCGGATTGCCTGCGCCGTAGGGCTGCAAATAGCCGAGATCTCTGACCAAATCCACCGTCACCGAAGCCGGGTTGAGCTTGCAGGCGATGTTCAGACGGTCAAAGGGCATATCGCCGAGGGAGGCGGCATATTGGTTAATTCTTTTTCGGAATAATTCTATGTTTTCGGAACGCAGCGACAGCCCGACTGCCATCGGATGGCCGCCGTAGTGCATGAGCAAATCGCCGCAGGCGGCAACCGCGTCGCAGAGCGCAAAGCCCTCCACGCTTCTGCCGGACGCCTTGGCGAACTCGCCGTCGCGCGAGATGATGATGGTCGGCTTGCCGTAAACATCTTTAATGCGTGAGGCGACGATGCCCACCACGCCTTGGTGCCAGCCCTCGCCGTCGATGACAAGCACCTTGTCCATCACCAGCGATGGATTTGCCTGCACACGCTCGTCGATTTTGCGGACGATATCGCGTTCAATCTGCTGGCGCTCGGCGTTGTCATAGCCCATGGTGACGGCGATTTTATGCGCCGCGTGTTCGTCCTCGGTCAGCAGCAGCTCCACGGATTTCCCCGAAAGCCCCAGCCTGCCGACGGCGTTGATGCGCGGCACCAGCGTAAAGGAAACGCTGCCGGCGGTGATGTTTTTGCCGGACAGCCCGGCGGCTTCAATCAGCGCGTACAAGCCGGTGCGGTCGGTGTTCATCAAACTTTGCAGCCCGCGCTTGACAAATACGCGGTTTTCGCCGCGCAGCTCCACGATGTCGCCGATGGTGCCGATGCTGAGCAGGTCGGCGTAGTTATCGAGCAGCGAATCCGCGTCGCAGTATTCGCCCTCCAGCGCCATAATCAGCTTAAAGGCAACGCCGACGCCCGACAGCTGCTTGAAGTGCGACGGGCAGTCGCTGCGGTGCAAATCCACCACCGCGCAGGCGTTCGGCAGCTCGCCGAGCGGCATGTGATGGTCGGTGACGACGGTGTCGATGCCGAGCGACTTGGCGTAGGCGATTTCCTCAATGGCGGCGACGCCGTTGTCCACCGTGACAATCAGCTGCACACCCTTGTCGTGCAAAATGTCCACCGCGTGCATGTTCATGCCGTAGCCCTCGGCTTCACGCGAGGGAATGTAGTACATCACGTCGGCGCCCACCGCGTCGAGATAGGAATACAGCAAAGCGGTGGAGGTCACGCCGTCGGCGTCGTAGTCACCGTAAACGCAGATTTTTTCGCCGTTTTCCATCGCCGCCTTAACACGCGCGGCGGCTTTGTCCATATCCTTGATTTCAAAGGGCGAGGCGATTTCGCTTTCATTTTCGAGAAAATCGCGGATTTCGTCCTCGGTTTTGATATTTCTGATTTGAAGCAACATCGCAATGATACCGGGCAGCCCGTAGGCTTGCTGAATGTGCATCGCTTCATTTTTATCTAACGGAGCCACGGTCCACAGCTTCAAGTCGAGTCGCTTCCTTTCCTGAAAATTTATACATGGTTAAGCATATCCTCCGCATGCGACAGCGCCGCCACGGTGATATTGACGCCGCCGATGATGCGCGCAAGCTCCTTGACGCGCGCGTCGCGGTCAAGCGGCGTGACAACGGTGAAGGTTCTGCCCTGCTCCACGCGTTTGTCGATGAGATAATGATGGTCGGCGAGCGCGGCAATCTGCGCCTGATGGGTAACGCAAAGCACCTGACAGTCATCCGCGACCTCCTTGAGCTTTAAGCCGACCTTTTCGGCGGCGGAGCCGGAAATGCCGGTGTCCACCTCGTCAAAGATGAGGGTGTCCACGTCGTCGGTGGCGGCGAGGACGGTTTTGATGGCGAGCATCATGCGCGACAGCTCGCCGCCCGAGGCGATTTTTGCCACGGGGCGCGGCGTTTCGCCGGGATTGGCGGAAATCAGCAGCTCCGCCTTGTCAATGCCGTCGTCCGATAAATCCGTGGTGGCAAACTGCGGAATCAGCTCCACGTTGGGCATATTCAAGAACCGCATTTCCTCCCTGACCTTAGCGGCAAATTCCTTGGCGACGGCGCGGCGCTTTTGGCTGAGCGCCTTTGCCAGCGAGAGCGCTTCCTCCTTCGCCTTGTCACAGGCGGCAATCAGCTCGTCGCGGTTGCGGTCATAGTTGAGCAGTTCCTCCAAACGCGCCTGCATTTGTTCGGCAAGCGCCGGCAGCTCGTCGGCGGTGCAGTTATACTTGCGCGTCAGGCGGTTGAGCAAGTCGAGGCGCTCCTCGATTTCCTCCAGCCGCTGCGGATCGCTTTCGAGATCGTCCAGCGCGTCGCCGATACGCTCGGCGCAGTCGCGCAGGTTATAGTAAAGATCGGTCAGGCTGTTGCCCAACTCCTCGTAGTCGCTGTTGTAGGCGGCAGCGTTCTGCACGGCGGTGGCGGCTATGTCCACCGACTCGGCGCCGCCGTCGGCGTCCTCGCCCTCCAAGGCGCGCTTTGCCTTGCTGAGCAGGGAAAAGATTTTTTCAAAGTTCAGCAGCGCGCCGCGCTCGGCGTCGAGCTGCTCCTCCTCACCGGGCTGCACGTCCGCGTCAAAGAGCTCCTGCGACTGAAACTGCAGCAAATCAATTTCGCGCAGGCGCTCGCTTTCGTCGGAGTTTGCTTCGTTTAATTTCTTTTGAAGAATTTTATAGGCGTGATATTTTTCACGGTATGCCTCGATTTCCTGTTCACAGCCGCCGTAGCTGTCGATGTAACCCAAATGCGTTTCGGGTGAAAACAGCTCATAGCTTTCGTGCTGACCGTGGATGTTGATGAGGTTCGCCGCCAGCGCGCGCAGCATGGAAACCGTGGCAGGTCTGCCGTTGATTTTGCAGCTGCTTTTGCCGCTTTGGCTGAGGGTGCGCTGCAGCATCAGCTCGCCGTCCTCCGCTTCAAAGCCCAGCTCCTCCAGCTTGGCGCAGACAGAGGGATTGACGTCCTCAAACACCGCGCTGACAAAGGCGGTGCTCTCCCCCGTGCGGATAATCTCCTTGGAGGTGCGCTGTCCCATGATGGCGTTGATCGCGTCTATGATGATACTTTTGCCGGCGCCGGTTTCACCCGTGAGGACATTGAGTCCGCCGTCGAAGTCGATGGAGGTTTTCTCGATAACCGCTATATTTTCAATGTATAAGGTCTTTAACATATCGATATCCTGTCGTTTATGAATTGATGGAATATTGCTTCAGCTCGCCGCTGAGCGTGACCGCGCTTTCGGTGGTGCGGCAGGCGATGAAGATGGTGTCGTCGCCGGCGATGGTGCCGACAATCGCGTCGTTTTCGGTGGAATCCATGGCGGCGCAAACAGCGTTTGCCATGCCGCTGAGCGTTTTGATAACGACGATGTTCTGCGCGTTGTCCACCGACACAACGGAATTGGAAAAGAGCTGTTCAAAGCCCGAGCGCAAGTCGCTGCCGCGTCCGGCGTCGGAAAGATAGCGGTACTTGCCGTCGGCGCCGAGGGTTTTAACCAGCCGCAAGTCCTTGATGTCGCGCGAAATGGTCGCCTGCGTCGCCTTATAGCCGGCCTCCTTGAGGCGGGCAATGATTTCGTCCTGCGTTTCCACAGGGTATTCGGAAATGATTTCCAAAATTTTTGCGTGTCTGCCGCTTTTCATCAGAACTCCCTTTCTTTGAGCTTTTCATTGAGCTTTCGGTAAAAGTTGCGCTTTTTTACGGACAACAGCGTCAACGAAAGAGCGGATTTTTTGATGTGGATCACGTCGTCCTCGGTGATGTTGATATTGGTTTCGCCGTCGATGGACAGCACACAGCTACAGCCCTCCGGGATTTTTACCTTTACGGAAAGGTCGGCGCCTTCGCTGAACAGCACCGAACGGGAGAACAGCGAGTGCGGACAGACCGGCGTCATCAAAATGCAGTCCATCTCCGGCGCTAAAATGGGACCTCCCGCGGAAAGCGAATAAGCGGTGGAGCCTGTCGGCGTGGAAAACAGCAAGCCGTCGGCGCGGTAGCGTGAGATTTGCTCGCCGTCCAAAAAGAGGTGGAAGTCAACGATTTTGGAGAGCGTGCCGTGGGTGACGACCGCGTCGTTGACGGCGAGATAGTGCGCGGCTTGACCGTTCGATACGACCTCGATGTCGAGCAGCATGCGCTCCTCGGCTTCGCAGCCGCCGCTGACCAGTTTTTTCAAATCGCCGATTTCGTTGACCTCCACGTCCGCGGCAAAGCCAAGCCTGCCCACGTTGACGCCGATCAGCGGCGTGGCGGTTTGGGCGGCGTATTTGGCGGAATGGATAATCGTGCCGTCGCCGCCGACGGTGACGGCGGCGTCTGCGGTTTCAAAAAGCTGTTCGATGGAATCGGCAAAGGCAGCGCAGCAGTCGCCGAGCGCCTCGCGGCAGTCGGGCGGCAGCAGTACAGACGCGCCTGCCGCCTGCAGCAAACAGATAATCTGACGCGCGCAGGCAATCGCCTTTTCCTTTGTTAAGTTGACAATGATGGCTATTTTCATACTGCCACCCCTTTATATCGTTTATTTATCCAGCGCTTCGTGCGAACGCTTGACAAGCTCCTCGGGCAAGACGGTTGTAAACGCCTTCGGTTCATCGGATTTTTGCAGGTGAATCAAATATTCAATATTGCCCTCGGGGCCTTTTATCGGCGAGAAGTCGAGTCCCAGCACGTCAAAGCCGTTTTGCAGGCAAAAATCAAAGATACCGCGCACCACCTCGGCGTGGACAGCCGGGTCGCGCACAACGCCCTTTTTGCCGACCTTTTCCCTGCCGGCTTCAAACTGGGGCTTTATCAGGCAGACAGCCTGCGCGCCCTCTCCCATCAGCTCTCTTGCTACGGGCAAAATCAGGCGCAGAGAGATGAACGAAACGTCCACCGAGAAAAAGTCTATCGCGTCCGGCACCTGCTCGCGCGTGACCTTGCGCATATTGGTGCGCTCCAAATTGACCACGCGCTCGTCGGTGCGCAGCTTCCAAGCGAGCTGGCCGTAGCCGACGTCGATGGCATACACCTTTGCGGCGCCGTTTTGCAGCATGCAGTCGGTGAAGCCGCCGGTGGAAGCGCCGATGTCCATCGTGGTTTTGCCGTTGAGGTCGAGACCAAAGCAGGCAATTGCCTTTTCGAGCTTCAAGCCGCCGCGGCTGACATAGGGCAGCACGCTGCCGCGCACCTCGATTTTGACGCCTTCGTCATAGGCAGTGCCGCATTTGTCCGCCTTTTGGTTGTCAACATACACCTGCCCTGCCATGATAATCGCCTTGGCTTTTTCACGGCTTTCGGCAAAGCCCTTTTCATATACTAAAATATCAAGTCTTTTTTTCATGATAAATATCCTTTTTGATGACGTCTACCATACCCTTGCTGTCGAGCTTGAGCATTTCCAACGCTTCGTTGACGCTCATCTGCTTGACAAATTCGTCGCCGATTGCCTTGATATGGTAGTTGCCCTTAAAGCCGCGCAGGGCGATTAAGTCGGCAAAATTGCGCGCAATGCCGCCGTTTTTGACGCCTTCCTCAAAAAACCACACACCCTCAAAGCGCGAGGCGAAGAACACCGCCTCCTGGCTGACGGGCTTTATTTTGCAGAGCTTGAGGATACAGACGTCGATTTTCTTTTTCTTCAGCATTTCCTTTGCTTTGCAGGCGTAGGAAAACAGTCTGCCATAGGTGACAATCAGGTATTTGGCGTTGGGGTTGCCGTAGATGTTATAATTAATGCTCTCCTCCTTAAAGTCGGCAGGCTTATACAGCTCGCCGCCGCGCGGATAGCGCACCACCGCCAAGCCCTTGCAACGGTACACCGCGTCGGCAAGCGATTGGCGCATGCCCTCAAAATAGGACGGAGAATAGATGGTGGAATTCGGAATGGTGTTGACCATGGAAACGTCGAACACGCCCTGATGGGTTTCGCCGTCGCTGCCGACGATACCGGCGCGGTCAACGGCGAGCACCAGATGATTGTTGCCGAGCGCCGCATCGTGAATGAGCTGGTCGTAGGAGCGCTGCAAAAAGGTGGAATACACCGCAAACACGGGGCGGTAGCCCTTGGACGCCAAGCCGCAGCCAAAGGTGACGGCGTGCTCCTCGGCAATGCCGACGTCAAAGAAGCGGTTTTTGTAGAGCTTGGAAAAGTCGGTCAAGCCTGTGCCGCCCGCCATGGCGGCGGTGACGGCGCAGATTTTGTCGTCCTGCGCGGCAAGCTCGCAGAGCGCCTTGCCGAATTCGGCGGAAAAGCCCGTATGGCTTGAAATCGGCTCGCCGGAGTCGATGTCAAACTGACCGATGCCGTGAAACGCGCCGGGCTTATCCTCGGCAGGCTGGTAGCCCTTGCCTTTTTTGGTGACCACATGCAGCAGCACCGGCGTGGTGTTTTTCTTTGCAGCACGCAGCGCGTTTTCCAGCTCCTCCATATTGTGACCGTCAATCGGGCCGAGATATGTAAAGCCGAAGCAGTCGAACAGCGTGTTTTTATAGACAATGTTTTTTATTTTCGATTTACTGCGGCGCAGCACCGCCTTTATCACCCTGCCGAGCAGCGGAATGTGCGACAGCGCGCGCTCGGTAAAGCGCTTGATGCGGATATAGCGCGGCTGAATACGCACAGTGGTGAGGTAGCGCGGAATGGCGCCGACGTTTTTGGAAATCGACATCTTGTTGTCGTTGAGAATGACGATAAAGTTTTTGTTGAACCGCCCGGCGTTGTTGAGCGCCTCAAACGCCAAGCCGCCCGTCAGCGAGCCGTCGCCGATGACGGCAACGGTGTAGCTGCTGTCGCCGCTCATCGCCTTGGCATTGGCGATGCCGAAGGCGGCGGAGATGGACGTGCTGCTGTGACCGGTGTTAAAATCGTCAAAGGGGCTTTCTTCTCTTTTTGGAAAGCCGGAAATGCCGCCCTTGGTGCGCAAGGTGTCAAAGCGGTCAAACCGCCCGGTGAGCAGCTTGTGCGTGTAGCTTTGATGACCGACGTCCCAGACGACGCTGTCCGCGGGAAAATCAAAGACGCGGTGCAGGGCGACCGTCAGCTCCACCACGCCGAGATTCGGCGACAGGTGGCCGCCGTTGACCGACACGACCTCCACCAGCTTTTCGCGGATTTCGGTGCACAGCTCCGGCAGCGCGGCTTCGTCGATTTTTTTGACGTCCTCAGGTGATTTAATTGTAGATAACAGTTTATACTCACCCATAATATCAGTTCCTAAAACGCCTTTTGCAAGGCATTGCAGTTAGTTTTTCCGTTGTGCCAGCGCCAAGGCATAGCTTTTCAGCATAGACGTGTCGCCGTCAAAGGCGTCCAGCGCCGAGAGCGCTTGATTGGTGTAGCTGTCCACCAGCGCGCGGCATTTTTCGATGCCGAGCAGCGATACAAAAGTGGACTTTTGATTTTCGGCGTCGCTGCCGACGGGCTTGCCCAGCTCCTCGTCGGTGGAGGTGCAGTCGAGAATATCGTCCTGAATTTGGAACGCCATGCCGATGCCCTCGCCGTAAACAGCAGCGGCTTTCAGCTTTGCCGCGTCCGCGTTTGCCGCCAGACAGCCGAGCTCGCAGGCGGCGCGAATTAAGCAGGCGGTTTTTTTGCTGACAAGCTCCTGCAGCACCTCGAGCGGCGCCTGGGTGTTTTCGCTGAGCAAATCTATCATCTGACCGCCTGCCATGCCGACACAGCCGGCATATTTTGCCAATGTGCTGCACGCGCGGCGGCAAGCGCTGTCGCCTGCCAGCGCGGCGGCTTCGTCGCCGGAGAGCACCTCAAAGGCGAGCGTCTGCAGCGCATCGCCTGCCAGCAGCGCGGTGTCCTCGCCGAACACCTTGTGGTTGGACGGCTTGCCGCGGCGCAAATCGTCATCGTCCATGCAGGGCAAATCGTCGTGAATCAGCGAGTAGGTGTGCACCATTTCCACGGCGCACGCAAAGGGCAGCGCCGCCTCCACACTGCCGCCGCAGAGCGCGCAGAACGCGACCGTCAGCATCGGGCGCACGCGCTTGCCGCCTGCCTCCAGGCTGTAGCGCATGGCGTCCAGCAGCTTTTGCTCCCTGTGTTTGCCCTGCGGCAGACAGCCGAAGAGCGCCTGTTCGATTGTATCAAGATATGGATTATTCATTGAAAGGCTCCTCCCCTGCCGCCTGCTGTGACAACCGCTTGGAGGCGTCCTCAATTCTGCCCTTGAAGCTGTTGAGCTGCTCCATGCAGTATGCCATCAGTTCGCAAGCCTTGGAGTACAGCGCAACGCTTTCTTCAAGCGGCATGGCTTTGTCCTCCAGCTGACGGATGGTGTTTTCAAGCATTTCGTTTGCCTGTTCTATCGTCATCGGTTTATCCATTTTCTTCCTCCGTGATGTTCGAGTATTCCAGCAAGCGCTGCATGCGGTGGTTGGCGCCGCTGCGGCTGATGGGCGGATGCACATTCTCGCCAAGCGCGCGCAGGGACATGTCGGGATTTTCCAACCGCAGCACCGCGATTTCCTTTAAATCGTCGGGCAGTGCTTCCAGTCCGACGGTGCGTTTGATGATTTTGATAGCCTCCACCTGCTTGACCGAGGCGGAAACCACCTTGCCGATGTTGGCAACCTCGCTGTTGATGCGGCGGTTGACGTTGTTGCGCACCTGCTTGACCGCCTTGGTGCCCATGATTTCCATCGCCTGCACGGGCGCGCCGATGTAGGCAAGCAGGTCGCAAATTTGCTCGCTGCCCTTGAAATAGACAATGTAGTTACCGCTGCGGCGGACGGTTTTGGGCGCGAAGTCGCACTCCGTCACCTCGGTCAGAATTTTTGACAAATCCGTGCTGAGGTTTTTGTAGGGCACATAAAACTCCGCGTGGTAGCTTTTCATCGGGTCGGACACCGAGCCGCAGCTTAAAAACACGCCGCGCACAAACGCCGCCGAAAACTCCTCGCCCGGCACGTTGGCGCGGTTGACGCGCAGCGTCACCTGGGAGGAGGTGTGCCCGAAGTCCGCAAAAATCCGCGCGCAGTCGAGAGCGTCCACCACCCGGATTTTATAAAGATGGCTGTCACCCGAACGGACGCGCAGAGCGTTTTGTTTTTCGATTATCGGCATATATAAATTTTCCAGCAAAAACGTCACGCGCTTGGCAGCGTAGGCGCTTTCGGTGGTGAAGATGATTTGATCCTCGCGGAACACCTTGCCGAACAAGAGTATTCCGTAAAGCTCCGCCTTGAGCATTTCCCTGTCGAAGCACTGCACGGCGCAAAGCTCTTTTTTGACGTCAGATGAAAAAGACACGGCTCCTCCTCGAAATGTTCCGCAGCTGTCGCTTACTTTTCCACATCGCGGTGCTGAATCACGCAGCGGTAGCCCAAATGCAGGAAGTGGTGCTCCAGCTCGCGCGCAACGGTGATGCTGCGGTGCTTGCCGCCGGTGCAGCCGATGCCGACCACCAGCTCGCTTTTGCCCTCCTTGAGATAGAGCGGAACCGCGTAGTCGAGCAAATGCAGCGTGCGCTTGACAAATTCCTGTGTTTCCTCGCTGCCCAGCACATAGTCGCGCACCTCCTGATCAAGCCCTGTCAGCGGCTTGAGCGCGGGGATGTAGAACGGATTGGGCAGGCAGCGAACGTCCATAATCATGTCCGCCTCCAGCGGAATGCCATACTTGAAGCCGAAGGACATAAACGTGAGCGTCAGCGCCTGCGAAGGATTTTCCATAAACAGGTTCATGACGCGCTCGCGCAGCTGCTTGATAGACATATAGGAGGTGTCGATGTGGTAGTCCGCCAAGTTTTTGACGGGCACCAGCAGCGCCTTTTCAAACTCCACCGCCTCGGCAACCGAGCCGTCCTTGAGCCGCTCGGCGAGCGGATGGCGGCGGCGCGTCTCCTTGTAGCGCATGATAATCAGGTCGGTTTTGGCGTCGAAAAAGAGGATTTTAACCTCCTTGTGCGCCGCCTTGAACTGCTCAAGCGCCACATTCATCATCTTGTAGTCTTCGGTTCCTCTGACGTCCACCACCACGGCAACGCGCTGCATGTTGGCGTCCTCGGATTTGGAGCAGAGGCTATAGAGCATGGGAAGCAGCGACGCGGGGATATTGTCCACACAATAAAAGCCGATATCCTCCAGCACATGCAGGGCGGTTGTTTTGCCCGCGCCGGACATTCCCGTGATAATCACAAATTCCATATATTTCCCTTAAAGAATAATTAACTCACATTCGAGATTGTAGCCTGTTTCGTCAAACACCTTTGTCTGCACCTCGCGGATGAGGCTCTTGACGTCGTGAGCGGTGGCGTTTTGCCGGTTGATGATAAAGCCTGCGTGCTTTTCGCTGACCTGTGCGCCGCCGTGGGAATGGCCTTTGAGACCGCACTGCTCAATCAGCGCGCCTGCGTATGCGCCCTCGGGACGCTTAAACACACTGCCTGCGCTGGGAAAATCGAGCGGCTGCTTGCTGCTGCGCCTGCCGAGATAGTCGTCCATTCTGGCGCGGATATCGTCGGGGTTATCCTTTTTGAGCTTCAGCGTCACGCCGGTGATGATCGCCTTGTTGGTGCGGTACACGCTGGTGCGGTAGCCGAACGCCAAGTCCTCCTTTTCGGTTCTGCCGGTTTCTCCCTCGGGCGTGAGGTGGTTGACGCTGTATACCACGTCCTTCATCTCGCCGCCGTAAGCGCCGGCGTTCATAAACACCGCGCCGCCGACCGTGCCGGGGATTCCCCATGCAAACTCCAGTCCGCTCAGTCCGCTGCTCTGCGCAAATTTGCACAGCGCGGCAAGCGTTGCGCCTGCGCCGCAGTAGACGGTGTCCTCGTCCACGAGGGCAATTTTGCGGAAGTCGCCGTCCAGACGGATAACCACGCCGCGGTAGCCGTCATCGGACGCCAGCAGATTACTGCCGTTGCCGATAATCATATAGTCCACATCCGACTCGCGGCACTCCCTGAGAATGGCGCTGAGCTTGCTTGCCGACGTCACCTTGACATATGTATCGGCTTTGCCGCCGATTTTGAAGGTGGTGTGGCGGCTGAGCGGCTCGTCCTTGACGGCTTCGCAGCCTAAGATTTCGGCAAGGTTATAGATAATGTCTGATCTGTCCATGAAATACCTCATTTTTACTTGATAGAAAACCTTTCCGCACTGCGTCCGCGACGCACTGTGCAAAGAAGAATATGCGCAAAATTACTCCCACTTGTCGATAACGACCTTGGGACTTTCGGGCATGGCGCCGACATCCATGCCAAGGCTCTTGAGCAAGTCCTTGGCGGCGTTGTAGCCCATCTTTTTCTGGCGGTTGTTCATCGCCGCCACCTCGATGATAACGGCGAGGTTTCGACCGGGCTTGACGGGAATGGTCATGGTGGGCACCTCGACGCCGAGAATCTCCATATACTCGTTGTCCAGTCCCATGCGGTCATAGACCTTTGTGTTGTCCCACAGCTCCAGATTGACCACCATGTCGATTTTTTCGCTGGTCTTAATGGCGCCCATACCGAACAGCTGGCGCGCGTTGATGATGCCGATGCCGCGCAGCTCGATAAAGTGGCGGATATTGGCAGGCGACTGGCCGACGATGGTGTTGATGGAGGTTCTCAGAATTTCCACCGCATCGTCCGCTACCAGACGGTGGCCGCGCTTAATCAGCTCGATGGCGGTTTCGCTTTTACCGACGCCGCTGTCGCCGATGAGCAGGCAGCCTTCGCCGTACACCTCCACAAGCACGCCGTGGCGCGTGATGCGCGGCGCGAGCTCGCGGTTGAGGAACTGTACCAAACGGGCGGTGAGGTCGGATGTATTTTCATCCGTGCGGAAGATGGAAACCTTGTGCAGCTTGGCGCTTTCGAGAATGACATTCGTCGGCTCAATCTGGCGGCAGATAATCACCGCCGGAGGACCGAAGCTGAAGATGGAGTCGATTACCATGCGCTGCGCCTCCGAGCCAAAGCGTCCCAAATAGGAAAACTCCGTGTTGCCGAGAATTTGAATACGCTTGTTGTCGAAAAACTCAAAGTAGCCGGTCAGCTCCAAACCCGGACGGTTGATTTCAACCGAGGAGATACGGGTTTCCTCGTAGTTTTCGGAAACATAAACCTTGTCAAGCCCGAGCCGGTCAACGATTTCCGACAGAGGGACTGAAAATTCTGACATAATTCCACCGCCTTTATCATTCTGCGTATTATTATACTTAGTTTATATTATACTACAAACAGCGGTTTTAATAAAGCCTTTTTCGGTAATTTTTTCGGATTTTTTTCGTTTGTCGCTCCTCTGCCCTGCCGTTGAAAAAACGCGGTTCAAAGTTCAGTCCTTATGAATCATCAGTTTGGACACCTTCAGCTCTTCCTCTGCGGTGATATACGGCACGCAAAAGCAGTCGCGGCGGCTGTCGGCGTAGCTGTTGAAAACCGAAAGGTAGTGGATGTTGACCTCCGGGTGGTTGCTTTTGCAGAGCAGCAGCTGCTTTTCAATGGTTTCCTGCGCATGGGCGCTCTTTTTCACCTTTTCCAGCGCGGCGCTGTCGCAGAGCGTGACATATGCAACCGGCGAAAAGGACGCCTGTGTGGAAATATATTCAATATCGCGCTGCATGATTTCGTGCATGACCTCCTTTTGAATCAGGAACAGCTCGAGCTTGGCAAGCGACAGGTGCGGAATATACTGCCGCGCGGCGAGCCCCTGCGCCTCCTCAAAGGAATCCGCCGGGACGCCGACCGCCTCGGGCGTTTCGCTGTCGGACAGCAGATAGAAGGTGTACAACAGCTGCCCGTCCTTTTCCTCCACACTGACGTTTTCGATAATTGCGGCGGACTCAATTTGGTGAGAATTACCACAGCCGCTTAAAAGCAGCGGCAATACGCACAAAAGCGACAGGACTTTTTTAGGCATAACGCTTCCTCCCTATGATGAGATAAAACAGCGGAATCACCACCGCCGCAATGACAGAGAGCAGGTTGAGCAGCGACGGGCTGTTGAATATTTCTTTTGCAGAATCAAAATTGGCTGCCGCAAAATGCACCGCAAACACTGACGCGGCGAACAGCACAATCACCGGCAGGCTGCCGTTGCGGTTGACCGCCTTCGCCATCGCGCAGAGCAGCAGCGCAATAATCATAAACACCGACATCGTGGCGAGCGCCATATACAGGCTTTCAAAGCCCGAAAAGCTGCCGAAGTGCGCCGCGCGCGACAGCACAAAGGTCTGGTAGTCCTGCCGCAGGGCGTATTCGCCGACCGCAAAGGTGATGAAAAACAGCACCAATGCGTATTTCAACCCCGTAAAGCCGAGGGCGATGAGCGGCTGCCGCAGCCTGAAATTGCGCGTGTAACCCGACAGACAGGCAAACAGCACCGCCGTAAAGCACGGGGTCAGAAAATAACCGGCGTCCCGTAAGAAATCCCCGAGGGTTCCGCGCGGCACAAGGCTGTCCGCGTCCATTTGCAGCGAGGACAGGCTGCCGCCGAACAGCATGACGTTCGTGACCATCGCCAGCACAAACAGAAAAATGCCGAACCGCGTGATGACATTCGCACCCTTGAAGGCGGCGTAGACGCAACAGCACAAAAGCAGCAGCGCAATCAGGCAGGGGCTGGCTTCGGTGTAGTATTTTTTGGTGAACATGTCCGTGTAGGGCAGCAAAAAATAGACGGCGGTGTAGCGGAAATAGCCACAGTAAAAGGCGGTAATCAGCCAACGCTCCCACTTGGGGCGGCTTTGCAGGACAGACAAAATGTCCTCTCCCCTTTTGCGGAGGAAAACGGACGGCAGATAGCATCCAAAGCAAAACAGCAGCGCTGCCGCCAGACAGAGCAGCCGAAAGGTGAAGGACGCGTCGCGCGACAAGTCATGATTCTGCAAAAGAATGACCGAGCAGGCGCAGAGCATCAGCGTCAGCAAGAACCGCTTGGACGAAAACTTGACCTCAACGCGCATTACCTCTCCTCCGTTTCCGTAAAATTCTGCACCTTAATCGTGTGGCGCGACAGCGTTTTCCAGTTGGCGCGCACAAAGACGTCGCGCATGGTGCGCCATGAAAACGGCGACAGCGACGACAGATACGGCACGCCCAGCGAGGTTTTGGAACACAGGCTGATGAGCACCACGGCGCTTGCCAGCACAATCCCCCACAGCCCGAGCAAGCCTGCCACGGTGATAAACACAAACCGCAGCATGGTCACGGGCGGATACAGCGGCGAGGTGACATAGCTGCAAATGGCGGCGGTCGCCACCACCATCAGTGTGGACGAGCTGATGATGCCTGCCGTGACGGCGCTTTCGCCGATGACCAGCGCGCCGACAATGCTGACAGCGTGACCGAGCGACTTCGGGATCCGCAGCCCGGCTTCCTTCATGATTTCATACACAAACGTAATCAGCAGCACCTCCAGCGTTACGGGCAGCGGCGTCTGCGACAGCGAACGCGCGGTTTTTATCAGTATCCACGAGGGGAAATACTCGGGATGAAACTGCGCCAGCGCGGTGTAAACCGCCGGCAGATACACCGAAACGCCGAAGGAAAGGGACTTGATGACGCGAATCAGCGCGGCATAGTAGGTGCGGTTGGAATAATCATCCACGCCCTGAAACTCCTCCACAAACAGGCGCGGCACAATGATGACCGCAGGCGTGCCGTCCACGATGACGGCGATTCTGCCTTCGGTCAGCTTGCCGCAGACCGTGTCGGGGCGCTCGGAGATACCCACGCCCGAAAACAGGCGGCTGGTGTGCGGATCCTCGAGATACTCCGCCAAATAGCCCGATGCGAGCACGGTTTCCAAATTGCACGCGCCAATGCGCTGCCGCAGCTTTTTCAAAAGATATGGCGACGCCGCGCTTTTCAGGTAGCAGAGCATGACCTGCGTCTGCGAGGTTTTACCGACCGTGAGCTGTTCAAAGACCAAATCGGGGCTTTTGATGCGTCGGCGAATCAGCGACATATTCACGCGCAGCGGCTCGGTGAAGCCCTCGCGCGCGCCGCGCTGCACCACCTCGCTTTCGGGCTCGCTGACGCCGCGAAAGGCGTAGCCCTGCACGCCGATGGCAAGCAGCTTTTCCGCGCCGTCGAGCGCCAGCACCGCAAAGCCGGAGGTGATGAAGGCGATGAGCTGTTCCTCCGTAATTTCCGTGACGTCCGAGGACGCGAGCACCGTATGCAAAATCGTTTGATATGTCTGCGCGGCGGTTTGACTGCCGAAATCGTACACCAGCAGCGGATTCAGCGACGACTGCGCCAGCCCTTCCTTGTCCACCATGCCCTCGATGGTATAGAGCGCCGCGCTGCGCTTTGCCTTGGATTTCAGCGTAAACTGACGGACGGACAAATCCGCCGACCCGGCAAACTGCGCCTGCAAGCGCTCTGTTATTTCCTTTACAGAATAATTCATAGTATCACCTTCGTATAGTTTCCGGCGTTTTCAACGAATTATTCTTTGACGCATATTTACGCGCCGCCGGTAAAAAATAACAGCGGTGATAACATGATTATATCCGTGATTCGAACCGTGATTTTATACGTATTCGTCATTGCCGCCATTCGCCTGATGGGCAAGCGGCAAATCGGCGACATGCAGCCCAGCGAGCTGGTGGCGACGATGGTGGTGTCGAACATCGCGTCCATTCCGATGCAGAACAACGCCCAGCCGCTGCTCAGCGGCATGGTGCCCGTGCTGGTGCTGGTGACGCTCGAGGTGGCGGTCAGCGTCCTCATGCTGAAAAGCAGGCGGCTGCAGCGGCTTGTCTGCGGCGCGCCGGTGGTGATTATCGAGGACGGCAGGCTGCTGCAGCGGCACATGAAACAGCTGCGGCTCAGCGTGGACGAGCTGTGCGCCCAGCTGCGGCAGCAAAACGTTTTCTCCGTTGCCGATGTGCAATACTGCATTATGGAAACCAACGGCACCATCAGCGTGCTGGAAAAGCCCGAAAAGCGCGTGCCGACCGCCGAGGACTGCGGCGTGCGGATACACGACAGCAAAATGCAGGCAGCGGTCATCATCGACGGCAGCCTGCAAACGCAAAACCTGCCGCTTTGCGGGCAAACAGCAGAGGATGTGCAGCGGATTCTCAACGAAAAAAAACTCGCCCTCTCCGACGTCTTTTTGATGACGACAGACAGCGAGGGCAAGGCGTATATTGTCAGAAAGGAGCCGGCATGAAGCGAACCGTAACAGCCCTTTGCCTGGCAGCGGCGGTCGGCGCCGCCTGCTTTGGGCAGACCTATTATGTCAGCCACAGCGCGGAGGAGGCGATGGCGTGCGTGGAGGAAATCGACCGTCTGGCGGAAAGCGGTCAGACAGACGCCGCCGCCGAAGCCTGCGAGCGCTTGGAGCGCGACTGGCACGATAAAACGCCGTGGCTGGACGCGCTGCTGTTTCACGACTATGTAGACAGCGTGGACGTCAGCTTGGCGAAGATGCGCGTGCAGCTGCAGCACGGCGTCCTGCCGCTCTACCACGCCGAGAGCGCACAGGCAAAAAAAGGACTCGCCTCCATCAAAGGAAGCGAGTACCCGTTGCTTGAAAATATTTTGTAGCTTATGCGTTGGCAGCCTTGGCTTCGGCTTTCTTCTTCGCCTTTCTGTTTTGCCACATCACCCACAGGGGACCTGCGATGCACAGAGAGGAGTAGCAGCCGGAGATAACGCCGATCATCATCGGAAGCGCAAAGCCCTTTACGGAAGCGATGTTGAACACACTCGCCACGATGTAAACAATCAAAATTGCCGCCAAGGTGGTAACAGAGGTCATAATCGTTCTGCGCATGGTCTTGGTGCAGCTGACGTTGAACACGGTACCCACGGGAATCTTTCTGCCCATGAGCTTTCTCTGCTCGCGCACACGGTCATAGATAACGATGGTGTCGTTCAGCGAGTAACCGAGAATCATCAGCACAACGGCGATGAAGTTGGAGTCAATCGGCCACTGGAAGATGACATACAGGAAGTAGATCATCGCAATATCGTGGAACAGCGCCACCAGCGCCATCACACCTGCGGACAGACCGCCGATTTTCTTAAAGCGGATGGTAACATACAGCACCATCAGCACACTGGCGATGGCAACCGCCACCAAGCATTTGAGCAGGAAGCTCTGTCCCATGGAAGCGTCTACGGAGTTTTCCTCCAGCAGTGCGAAATCCGCGTCGGGATACTGCTTTTGCAGGCTTGCGGTCAGGTCGGCGCCGATGGACTTGTCGATCGCGTGGTTGCCGGCAAACTGAACGGTAACGCTGTTGCCGGTGCCGCCGACCATGTCGCTGGAGAAGGTAGCGGTGATTCTGTCCTCGGTTTCCTTCTGGATAAAGTCGCGCAAATCGTCCTGATTGACGTCCGTTTTGTAGCTGAAGGTCAGGGTGGAACCGCCCGAGAACTGGATGTCAAGGATGGTGCCGCGGAAAATGTTGAAAATAAGACCGATTAAAATGATGCCGAGCGAAATGCAGAAGAAGATTTTCTTTCTGCCGACAAAGTTCATAATACGCTTGCCGCCGTTGTACTTTTCGCTGATTTCCTGTACAGTCATGGCAGCTTCTGTATTGGTCTGAACATTATTTGCCATTCTTAGCACCTCCAAACAACCAAGTCTTTCTAAAGGGCTTCAATCCGGCAACGCTCTTGAGCATGAGTCTTGAGAAGAAGATACCCATGATAAAGTTGGAGATAACGCCTACGAGCAGGGTGTAGCCGAACGCGTAGATGGTACCCGTTGTGGATGCGCCGAAGAGGAAGGAAAGAATGTTGGACGGACCGAACACCAGCATCAAGATGATGGAAACGATGACAACGGTCATGTTACCGTCGATGATAGCTGCCAGCGAGTTTTTGGTGCCCTTTTCCAACGCGCCGTCCAGCGTTCTGCCGCCGCGCATTTCTTCCTTGATACGCTCCGCGGTGATGACGTTACAGTCAACGCCCATACCGATAGACAGAATCAGACCGGCGATACCGGGCAGCGTCATGGTGAAGGACGAGAAAATCGGGAAATAGCCCGAGATGGCGGCGACGGAAAGTCCCATCTGGCCAAGCAGGGAAATAACCGCGATAAAACCGGGGAGACGGTAGAAAACAATCATAATAATCGCAATGACAATCAGTGCGATAATGCCTGCCCAGCCCATGGCGAGCAGTGCGTTTTGTCCGAGGGTGGGGCTGATGTTGCCGTAGGTGACGGTTTCCAGCGCAAAGGGAAGCGCGCCCGCCTTGATTTTGTTGGCGAGGGACGCCGCGGAGGAGGCGGTGAAGCTACCGGTGATAACCGCGTTACCATTGGTGATGACGCTACTGATGGTGGGAGCGGAAATCATGACGTCGTCCATCCAGATGGACACAACCTTACCCTGGTACTGCTTGGTGATTTCGGCGAACTTTGCCGCGCCTTCGTCGGTCAGCGTCAAATCAACATAGTGCTCGGGCGTGCTGCTGGTAGGAGTACCGTATTTCGCCTGCGCGTCGGCTATCATGGAACCGTCCATCAAAACCGTTTCGGTGTCGCCCGTAGGCGTCTTTTGGACGACCTCGCCGTTTTTGTCAACCGTCTGCTCGGCAGCGCTGTTGCCGGGGCGGAAGGTGAGCAGCGCGGTCTCCGCAATTTCTTCAATTGCCTTGCTCGCGTTGTACTCTTTTTCATCGGATTTCCACGGGAAACGGACGATGATTCTGTCGTGCTGCGAATCGTCGTACATCTCGTAGTCGGTGATACCCGAGGAAATCATACGTTGTTCAATTGTTGCCCTTGCGGCTTTCAGTTCACGTTCACTGGCGTCGTAGTCGTCCGCGGGCTTAAAGGTCGCGTTTACGCCGCCACTGATGTCAATTCCCCATCGGATGTCGCTCAAGCCCTTGAAAACCGTGACTTTGTTGTCGCCGTTGTAGTAGGCGATGCCGAATATCGCGGTAAACGCAAAGGCAAGAATCAACACTGCGACGATGAAGAACACAGGCTTTGGAACTCTTTTCATGCCTTAAAAACCTCCGTTGAATAATTGCGCAGCCACCAAGCGGTATAAACTGCTTTTGCGGCCACTATCTGAAAGTCACGTAAAAAGCGTCGCGGACGCCCTTGCCCGCCTTTGGAAGAATCCGGCTTGACGGCACTATTCATCAACGGCGGGTCGGAGAAGCTTTCTATATAGAAATAATTACCCCGTTACACGTGCATACTTACAGACATAACAGGATTATTATAAGTTTTTTTCAACAAAATGTCAATAGAATAACCGTGATTTGATAAAAAAATATTATACTTCGTCAAATCTCTTCATGATGATGCAACAGGGCGCAGGCTGCGGACAGGAAGTACCCTATAGAAAAACAACCTGACAGCGTGTAACTGTCAGGCTGATATATCATCGCATCAACTGTTTTGCCAACAAGATTATTTGTTCAGCAGCTTTTCGCAGGCCGCGAGCTTGACACAGACACAGAACACATCCATGGCGGTCTGCAGCTCGTCATTCGGCGGGAAGGACGGCGCAATACGAATGTTCGCGTCGTGCGGATCGTTGCCGTTGGGATAGGTGGCGCCGGCGCCGGTCAGCACCAGACCTGCCTCCTTGCAGAGCTGCACGACGCGCTTGGCGGTGCCGTCGAGCACGTCAATCGACACAAAATAGCCGCCGTTGGGGTTCGTCCATGTGCCGATGCCCACGGGCTTGAGCTCGCGTTCAAGGGTGTTGAGCACGATTTCAAACTTGGGTGCAAGCACTGCCTTGTGCTTTTTCATATGCTCCAAAACGCCGTTATAGTCGCCGAAATACAGGACGTGGCGCAGCATGTTGAGCTTGTCATAGCTGATGACCTCAAAGTTGTAGCGCTCCTTGAACACCTTCATGTTGTTGGGCGATGCCGCCATTGCCGCGACGCCTGCGCCCGGGAAGGTGATTTTGGAGGTTGAGCAGAACAGCAGCGGCATATCCTCGGTACCTGCCTTGACGCACTCGTCATAGATGTTGAGCAGGGTGTCAGGCGTGTCGGTCACATCGTGCACGCAGTAGGCGTTGTCCCACATGATGCGGAAATCCTTGGCGGCAGGCTTGAGGTTAGCCAGGCGCTTCACGGTTTCATCGCTGTAGGTAATACCCTGCGGATTGGAATATTTGGGGACACACCAAATGCCCTTGATGCTCTCATCGGACGCGACCAGCTCCTCAATCATATCCATGTCGGGGCCGTCCTCGTGCATGGGAACCGGAATCATTTCAAAGCCGTAGTAGCCGGTGATGCCGAAATGGCGGTCATAGCCGGGAACCGGGCACAAAAACTTTCTGTTTTCCACCTCGTACCAGGGCTTGCAGCCCTCGGCGACGGACTTGGTCATCAGGCAGGAAATGGTGTCAAACATCATATTCAGGCTGGAGCTGCCGCCGACCATCACGTTTTGATAGTCCACGCCGAGAATGTCGCCGAACAGCCTTCTGCACTCCTCGATGCCCTCGAGAATACCGTAGTTGCGGCAGTCCATCTTGTCGGCGCCGACAAAGGCGGATTGGCTGTTGAGGACGTCCAGCAAATCAAGCGAGAGGTCAAGCTGTTCCTTGCCGGGCTTGCCGCGCGCCATGTTCAGGCTCATGCCCTTTCCCTTCTCATCCTCATACTGTTTTTTCAATGCGGCGTATGCCTGCTCAAGCTCCTGAGCGGTGCAGTTCAAATAATTCATTATGCGTTCTCCTTCTTCGTTTGTTGCAGAATAAGACGTATTAACCTCTAATATTCTAATACAGAGGCGGGAAAAATGCAAGTCTTTTTTGAAAATCCTGCATTTTCAGTGATTTGTCAAGAAAAAAACAGACTTACCGCAAAAACCTTGGTAAGTCTGTTGGAAAAATCAATAGTATTGATAGTAATAGTAGCCGCGTTTGCCGCGTCGTTTGTTGTTCACGCAGCCGACCTTGACAAAGCCGAGCAGCTTGCAGTCGGCGAGCTTGGCGCTGTCCAGCAGGTTTTGAATGTCGCCGTGGGTGGTGCTGCGCTCGCGCAAAACCACCACAAAGCCCGCGATCAAATCCTTGAGCAGCAGTGCGTCCGATACCACGCCGATGGGCGGCGTATCGAAGATGATATAGTCATACTGCTCCTTCAGGCGATTGACCAGCTCGATAAAACGCGCGGAGCAAATCAGCTCGGAGGGGTTGGGCGGAATCGTGCCGGACGGCAGAATGTCGAGATTCGGCAGCACATCCCTGTGCACCGCCTCGTCAAAATCGCCCATCTTACCGATGATATTGGAAAGACCGGTGGCGTTTTCCAGCTTGAAAATATTGTGCACATTGGGGCGGCGCAGGTCGCTGTCCACCAGCAGCACGCGCTTTTCCATCTTGGAGAAGGAAATCGCAAGGTTGGCGGAAACGGTACTTTTACCTTCACCCTTCGAGTAGCTCGTGACGGCAAACACCTTGTTGTCGTCAGCAGAAAGTGAGAACATAATGTTGGTTCTCGCCGCCTTATAGGACTCGACAATGGCGAATTTACTTTTATCGGAAAGCGTCTCGCCGCGCATTTCCGCTTTTTCGTTGATTTTTCTTTTTCCCAGCTTAATTTTCATACTTGTCACCTGCCCTGGTTTTCAAAGTCAGGAATTTCCGCGAATACGGGAATCTTGTAGATGGCGGAGAGGTCGTCGTCGTTCTTGATGGTGGTGTCAATCATCTCAAGCAGAATGGCGACAATGATGGCGAACACAAGACCTACTGCCACGCCGACTAAGGTGTTCTGCACTTTGTTCGGCGATACCTGACCGGCGTCGCCTGCGGCACGGATGGTGCCGGTTTTACCGTAGGGGAAGTATTTATTGAACACCTCGGAGCAGCGGATTGCCACGTTATCGGCAGTGGTTTTGCAGTCCTTGGCGTTGGTGCCGCTGACGGAAATGGTGATAAAAAAGCTGTTATCATTTTCTA